>NZ_OESG01000012.1:600000-900000 GCF_900240945.1 Mycobacterium sp. 3519A | reverse complement strand
CGACGCGCCGCATCGATCAACTCAGCGGTGGCCAGATGCGCCGCGTCGTGCTTGCCGGATTGCTGGCCCGGTCGCCGCGCGCGCTGATCCTCGACGAGCCGCTGGCCGGACTGGACGCCGCGAGCCAGCGCGGCCTGCTACGTCTGCTGGAGGATCTGCGGCGCAACGCCGGCCTGACGGTCGTCGTGATCTCCCATGATTTCTCGGGCCTGGAAGACCTGTGTCCGCGCACCCTGCACCTGCACAACGGGCAGTTGGCGGCGCCGACAGCGGCGGGAGAGATGTCGTGAGTGCGCCGACGGCAGCCAAGCAACGCGCACCCGTCGTGCTGGTGCGGCCGGTACCGGGCGACACGGTCATCCATCGGCTGTGGGCCGGAACGAAACTCATCGCGGTGGCGGGCATCGGCGTGCTGCTGACGTTCTACCCGGGTTGGGTGCCCATCGGGTTGGTGGCCGCCCTGATACTGACGGCGGCTCGGCTGGCACACATCCAGCGCGGCGCATTGCCGTCGATTCCGCGCTGGCTGTGGGTGCTGTTGTTCATCGGCGGTGCGACGGCGGCGTTCTCCGGAGGCAGTCCGGTCATCGACGTGGGTTCGGCGCACCTCGAGTTGGGTGGGTTGCTCACCTTCCTGCGCATCACGGCGGTGTCGATCGTGCTGCTCGGGCTCGGCGCGATGGTGTCGTGGACGACCAACGTCGCCGAAATCGCGCCTGCGGTAGCGAAATTGGGCCGTCCCCTGCGGCCGCTGCGCATCCCGGTCGACGACTGGGCGGTGGCGCTGGCCTTGGCGCTGCGGGCGTTTCCGATGCTGATCGACGAGTTCCGGGTGCTGTATGCGGCCCGCAGGTTGCGGCCGAAGCTGGTGCCGACCACCCGACGTCAGCGCCGTAAGCGGTGGGCTCTCGAAGTTGTCGACATCCTCGCTGCGGGGATCACGGTCGCCCTGCGCCGCGCCGACGAGATGGGCGACGCGATCACCGCGCGTGGCGGCGCGGGACAGATCTCGGCGGTCCCGTCGGGCCCGAAACGCGCCGACTGGGTGGCGTTGGCCATCGTGGCGGTGATGTGCGCTGCCGCGTTGACGCTCGAATTGACGGTCGCGGGCACGGTTTCCACGCGCTGAGTCCGCGGTGAGGGCGGCGCCCTGGCTTTATCCTTGGCCGAGGGAGACGATGCCGATGGCGACCGTATGCGATTCGTGTGGTGTGCGACCGCGCGACGGTGCCCGATTCTGCGACTCGTGCGGCGCGCCGATCGCCGACGCGCGTGAGCCCGCCGAGTTCAAGCAGGTGACGGTGTTGTTCGCCGACGTCGTGCGTTCGATGGACATCGCGAGTTCTGTCGGTCCCGAGCGGTTGCGAGAGATCATCGCCGAACTGGTGGATGCCGCCGCCGCGGTGGTGGCGCGCCACGGCGGCACGGTGCAGAGTTTCACCGGCGACGGGATCATGGCGCTGTTCGGCGCGCCGGCGGCCCTGGAAGATCACGCCTTACGCGCCTGCCGTGCGGCGCTCGACCTGCAGCAGGCGGTGCACCGCCAAGCAGCCGAAGTGCGGAGCCGCGACGGCGTCGAACTGAAGGTGCGCGTCGGCCTCAATTCGGGACAGGTGGTTGCCGGTGAAATGCCCGCAGGCGCTGCGGGATACACCGTGATCGGTGAACACGTCGGCATGGCCCAACGGATGGAGTCCGTCGCACAGCCCGGCGAGGTGATGCTCAGCGAATCCACCGCGCGGCTTGTGGAAGCCGTTGCCGCGCTGGGCGAGTCAGAACTCGTGCAGATCAAGGGTCGGGATACGGGCGTGCCGGCCCGTCGACTGTTGGCGGTCCATTCCCGACGGCCACAGCCGTCGCGGTCGACGTTCGTCGGTCGCGAGGACGAGATGCGCAGCATCGGCGAGGCCATCGCACAGTCGAGGGGTGGCCACGGCCGGATGTTCTGTCTGGTCGGGGAGCCTGGCATCGGCAAAAGCCGATTCATCGGGGAGACGACCACGTTGGCGCGCGGTGCTGGTGTCGACGTGTACGTCGCGTTCTGTGAAGCGCATGCCGCGGACATCGCGTTTCACGCCGTCGCGAATCTGTTTCGTGCCGCGTGCGGTGTCGCGGACCTGCCCGATGGCGCTGCCCGCCAACGGGTCCGGTCGCAGTTCGCAGGCGCCGACTCGGAAGACCTGCTTCTGCTTGATGATCTGCTCGGTATCGCCGACCCCGATGCGGCGATGCCTGACATCGACCCGGACGCCCGTCGACGACGGTTGACCGCGCTGCTGACTGCCGCCTTGCAGTCGGCGCAACGCCCAATGCTGTACGTGATCGAAGACGCGCACTGGATCGACGAAGTCAGTGAGGCGATGCTGGCGGACTTCTTGGCGGTGGTGCCGCGCTCGCAATCGATGGCGATCGTCTCGTATCGACCCGAATACCGTAGGGCGCTCGCACGTATGGCCGACGCAACCCAGATTGCGCTTGCGCCGCTGGATGTTTCGCAGGCGAGCGCATTGACGGCGGAGCTGTTGGGCGCCGATTCGTCGACCGGTCGGGTCGCCGCGTTGGTCACCGAACGCGCTGCAGGCAACCCGTTCTTCGCCGAAGAGATCGTGCGCGACCTGGCTGACCGCGGTGTGCTGGTCGGCAACCGCGGCGCGTACACCTGTCGCGATGATGGGGCCGACGTCAGCGTCCCGGCGACGTTGCAGGCGACCATCGCCGCGCGCATCGATCGCCTGGGTCAGGACGCCAAACAGACGCTGCGGGCCGCAGCGGTGATCGGGTCCCGGTTCACCGCAGACATACTCGAATCCCTGGGTGTGTCGCCTGCACTTGCGGCGTTGGCCGACGCGGAGCTGATCGAGGAGGTGCTCGCGCACCCGCAACCGGAGTACACGTTCCGGCACCCGTTGATTCAGACCGTGGCGTACGAATCGCAACTGAAGGCCGACCGCGCGGATTGGCACCGGCGATGCGCGGCCGCGATCGAGCAACGGCACGCAGGAGCCCTCGACGCCAACGCGTCGTTGATCGCCGAACACTCGGAAGCGGCGGGCGACCTGCAGCAGGCGTACGGCTGGCACATGCGGGCGGCGGGGTGGTTGGCCACCCGAGACATCCTCGGCGCACGGGTCAGTTGGCGGCGGGCCAGCCAGGTCGCTGATCAAATGCCCGATGACACAGCGAATATCGAGGCGATGCGGATAGCCCCACGGACTCTGCTGTGTGCGTCGGCGTTCCGAGTTGGGGGCAGCGTGGCCGACTCGGGTTTCGATGAACTGCGCGAACTGACCGGCCTCACCGACGACAAGCGTTCGCTGTCGATGGGAATGTCCGGTTTCGTGATGGCGCTGACGGTGCATTCACGCCATCGGGAGTCGTCCCGGCTCGCATCGGAGTGTATGGCTTTGTTCGAGGCGATCGGCGACCCCGCGCTGACGGTCGGATTGGCGTTTCCCCTGATTCTCGCCAAATATGAGGCCGGCGAGTTGAGCGAGGCGCTCGAAATGGCGCAACGCGCAATCGATCTGGCCGACGGGGACGCCGCCATGGGCAACCTGATCTTCGGCTCGCCGCTGTCACTGCTGCTCGCAATCCGGGGAACGCTGCGTTATCGCGTCGGTATCGCCGGCTGGCGCGACGATGTGGATCGGGCCGTCGACATGGCGCGAGCCAGGGATCCGGCGTGCTTCGTCTTCGCGGTCATGTACAAGTACCTCGGCATCGCCGCCGGAGCGTTGATGCCCGACGAGACAGCCCTGCAGGAGACGGCGGAAGCGTTGCAGTTGGCGGAGAAATCAAGTGACGACTTCGCGTTGACCGCTGCGCGGTTCGTCCGGGGCGTCACCCTGACGTTCCTCAGCGGGGCGGACCATGAGGCTGGTCTGGCTCTGCTGCGACAGACCCGCGACGCCTGCCTGCGGGAGCGGTTCAGCAGCACAACCCTGCCCTACATCGAGGACGTGTTCGCCAAAGAGCGAGCGGCAAAGGGCGACCTCGGCGGCGCCATCGAGTCAGTGCGCTCAAACCTTGCCCGGCTCTCCGATACGGGCGAAATGATGAGCAGGGGAGGCGTCGCGGCAACGCTCGTGCAATTACTCCTGGCTCGTGGTGGGGCAGAGGATTTGCGCGAGGCGCACCGGGTGGTGGAGTCGATCCCCGAACTGAGCAGTCCGCGCTACGCACTCGACCAGATGGTGGCGTTCATCGTCCGCGCGTTTCTGGCCCAGGCGCAGGGCGACGAGGCGACTTTTCGGGAGTGCGCCACGGATTTTCGGGAGATGGCGACGACGCTTGGAGCCGAGGGCTTTCTCGCGGTGGCGGCGATGCTGCCGTAAGGCGAAGTTTGCTCTGAAAATGCTGTCCGAGTTGCCGTGGCGTAGCCGTCATCGGCCTATAGTCGGCCACGTCGGGGGACCCACACCGCCTCTGCCAAGTCAAGGAGGCCTCATGAGGCACATGGGCATCAAAAACAGTATGCAATTGCTTGCGATAGCGGCAATGCTGACGGCGACGACCATTGTCGCACTTGGCACCCATCCTGCGGCACACGTGGAAAAAGTCTGGAGCCTAACAACTTACGAGAGCTGTACCGACGACAGTGTCGACCAGGACGACTGCGATGCGCCGCCACCTGGCCCCGGTCCTGCCGGATCGTGGCACGATCCATCCGACATCGGAACCGAGACGTTCACGCCGGTGCCGCCACGAATTCATGATCCATCCGACATCGGGACCGAGACGTTCACGCCGGTCTATACGCCGACGCCGCCGCCGCCCCCGCCGACCTCGCAGGCACCGCCGATGCTCAACCCGTGCCTACTTCCCAACAATCCGGTCTGTGCTCAGAACTAGCCTGGGTGCGTCGTCGCGCTGACTCTGCGGTGAGGGCGTCGCGGACACGCATTTTCACGCCACCACCGCAGCGTCAACGCTCGGGTGTCAGTGACAGATCGACGCTCCGCCGTCGACGGCCGGGTCGCTCGCCGTTCGGCCGCTCTTGCACGCAGGCGTGAACGTCTTGATGGCGACGCCTGGCGGAGTCGGCGCGAAACTCGCACCCGTGCCGGCGTAGAACACGTCATTCAAGAAGTCGCGAACGGCTTCCGGAGTGCTTTCGCCCTTGTCCTTCGGCAGTGTCGAGAAAACCGAGCCGGGAGTGATCGGGTCGGGAGACCCGAACAACCCCGCGGCCTCGTTTGGTAGGCCGGGCCCCGTGGACGCGTGACCTGGTGGGTTGTTGTCGGACGGCGGGTCTGCCCACGCCGTACCCGCGAACGGAACCGATACGGCGGCGGCAGCCGCCATGCTGATCAAGATTTTCCTGAACATGGTCTCCCCCTTTAGAAGCGGTGATCGCGAAGGCTCGCGTTCCGCTACGAAGATCGTCGCGCGTCGGGCGGGCGGTGGGCGTCAGTAGTGCGCCACTGCAGTCGGCCGGTTTCGCCGCGGCACTACTTAACGCACGGCGGCGGCATTGGCCGCCCTCTGCGCGTCGCGCAGTGTGGTCCGCACATCGGCGCGGCCGAGGAACATCTCGGCAAAGTACGGCTTCAACGCATCGAATCCGGCCGCGAAGCCCGCCCCGCCCGGCGCCGGAATCCTGGGTCCGTCGAGCACCCGGAAGAACGGGCTCACGTCGACGCCGCGCGACGCCCAGTACTTGTCGTAGACCGGCTGCGCGGCGAGCACGGCCGGAATCGCGGAACCCTTCGCGCCGAGGAACTCGTTACCGCGTTGGCTGCCCATCCACGCCAGCACCTGCCGCACCGCGTCGGGGTGTCTGGTCGCCGAATTACCCGCCGCGGCAATGCCGTTGGTCACACTGACGCGGCCCTTCGGGCCGGACGGCATCATCGCCACCCCCCAGCGGAACAGTGCCTGATCGGCGACGGCGGCCAGGTTGTAGGTGCCGGACTGGAACAGCGCCATCCTGCCCTGCAGGAACTGGTTGCGGGAGAAGTCGCCGTTGTCGTTGGTGTCCGAGGCGGGCGGAGCGACGTGATCGGTGTTGATCAGGCGGACCAGATATTCGAACGCCGACGCGGCCTGCGGGTTGTCGAACGCGAACCGGTCGCCGTCGGAGAACACCCCGCCCGCCGACCCGATGTAGTTGAGGTAGATGCCCTGCAGATCGTTGGCGGCGTTGTAGCCCCACTGCCGACGGCCGTCAGCGTCCAACGTCAACCGGGCCAGCAGAGGCCGCAGCGTGTCGTCGCCGTCGAGTGACCAGCGCAGCGACGACAGTTCACGCGGATTGACGCCCGCGGCCGCCAGCAGGTCGGCGTTGTAGTACAACGCGATGCCCGCATCGGTCAGTTGCGGTACCGCCCACAGCGTTCCGTGCCGGGTGAACTGCTCGACCACCGACGGCTCCCACGCGGTCGAACGGTCGATCTTCATCAGCCGACCGCTGTCGGCGTAGCCGGAGAAGTACGCGTTGGACAGCCAGAAGATGTCGTCGGCGCCGCCGCCCGCCACGTCGGTGCGCAAGGTGTCGAAGTAGCTCGAGTAGGCCACCACGTTGACGCGGACCTCGATGTCGGGGTGCTCACGCGTAAACGCGGCGAACGACTCCCGATAAGCGGCGGCCACCTGCTCGTCCCACAACCGCACCGTCACCACCGTCCGCCCCGCGGGCTCCCCGGAACGGCCCAGCAGCGTCGCGAACAACAGCAGCACCGCCAACGTCACCGCCAGCCCGGTGAACACCAGCGTCGAAGCGCGTGGTCGCCAAGTCATTTCAGCCCCGTGACGACGATCGAGCGGACGATGTGGCGGCCCGTCGCCACGAACAGCACGATCAGCGGCACGATCGCCACCGTCGTCGCCGCCATCACCAGCGTCCACTGCGCGTTGTACCGCGACTGCAGGCCGGCGGTCGCGACCGTCAACACCTGCCACTTGCCGCCACTGGTGATGACCAGCGGCCACATGAAATTGTTCCATTGACTGACGGTCGTGATCAGCGCCAGCGTCACCAGAATCGGCCGACTGGCAGGCACCACCACGTGCCAGATGATGTCCAGCGTGTGGGCGCCGTCCACGCGGGCCGCGTTGATCAAGTCGGCCGGAATCCCGCGGAAGTACTCGCGCAGCAAGAAGATGGCGTACGGCGAGCCGAACATGAACGGCAACACCAACGCCCAGAACGTGTTTCGCAGCCCGGCCTCGGCCATCATCAGATACAGCGGGACCACTGTCACAGTCGCGGGCACCATCAACGTGGCGATGTACACCCAGAACAATGCGTCGCGGCCCGGAAACTGCAGCCGGGCGAAGGCATACGCGGCGAACACCGAGAACGTCAACTGGCCGAGCAGGATCACCGCGGTCATCAACGCGGTGACCAGTATCGCCCTGCCGAACCCCGCGTCGGCCAGTCCGGTGTAGTTCTCCAACGTCGGCGGATCGGGCCACGACAGCGGCGAGGAGGTGTTGAACTGGCGCGCCGAGGTGAACGACGTCAGCAGGCCCAACGCGAACGGCGCCAACGTGATCACCGCGCCGATCGCCAGCCCGGGATAGATGACGGCGCGGCTAGGTGAGGTCATAGGTGATCCGCCGCCGGAAATACAAGTGCTGCACGATCGTCACGCCGATCAGCAACACGAACAACACCACCGCCATCACCGCGGCGCGTCCGACCGCCGCCGCACCGAACGCCTCGGCGTAGATGCGGTGGGCCACCAGATCGGTGCGACCCTGCGGGCCGCCGCCGGTCAACGCGTACACGGTGTCGAAAACCTGCGCTGCGCTGATGACCCCGGTGACCGTCACGAAGAACAATGTGGGTCGCAGCATCGGCAGCGTGATGCGGCGGAACCGCTGCCAGGTTGTCGCGCCGTCGGTGCGGGCCGCGTTGTGGATCTCCTCCGGGATGGCGAGGATGCCCGCCAGGAAGAACAGCGTGACGTAACCGACGTTGGTCCACACCACGACCGCGGACACCACGGGCAGCGCGAGACCCGGATCGGTTAGCCATTCGATCTGATGGCCGAGCAGGGTGCTGACGGCGCCGTCGGTGGGCGCCAGAATCCACCGCCACAGCACCGCGATCGCCAGCGGCGCGCAGATCCACGGCAGCACGTACAGCGTCCGGAAGAATCCGCTGCCGGGAAGCCCGCGCGACAGCATCGCCGCGGCAATCAACCCGAGCACCGTTTGCAGCGGCACCACCATCGCGATGAACGCCAGGGTCACCAGCAGTGACGTCGCGAACGACCGGTCGGTGAGCACGGCATGCCAATTGTCCAGTCCGACATACCGAATCGGGCCCAGCAGATCCCAGCGGTGCAGGCTCAGCCACAACACCACCAGGATGGGCAGCAGCAGGAAGGTCACCATGCCGAACAGGCTGGGGGCGAGCAGCGTATAACCCAAAGTCGTCGACCGGACCCGGTTTGCTGCCACCGAGCCATTAAAACGAACCCGCTGGCCTGCCACTACGGTGGTGGCGTGACAGCGCCGCACCGGGTGGACCCCGACTTCCTCGCGTTGCCGCGACATCAGCTCGCCGACGCCGCCTTGACCGCCGCCATCGAAGCCGGTGCCAGCTACGCCGACCTGCGCATACATGGCATCACCACCGAGCTCATGCAGTTGCGTGACGGCGAACTGGAGACCGCGGTCGTCGACCACGAGATCGGCCTGGCGGTGCGGGTGATCGTCGACGGTACCTGGGGCTTCGCCTCCCACGCGGAGCTGGACCCGGCGGTGGCCGCCGAGACCGCGCGGCGCGCCGTGCAGGTGGCCAGAACGCTGGCGCCGTTGAACGCCGAGCACATCGAGTTGGCCGCCGAACCGGTCTATTCCGACGTGACGTGGGTGTCGGACTACCGGGTCGATCCGTTCACCGTCGGCGTTGCCGACAAGATCGCAGTGCTTGGCGAGTACTCGGGCCGGCTGCTGGCAGCCGACGGCGTCGACCACGTCTCGGCCGGGCTGCACACGGCCAAGGAGCAGACGTTCTACGCCGACACCTTCGGCACGTCGATCACCCAGCAGCGGGTGCGGGTGCAGCCGTCGTTGGAGGCGGTCACGGTCGACGCCGCGGCGGGCACGTTCGAGTCGATGCGCACGCTGGCGCCGCCGACGGCGCGGGGCTGGGAGTACGTCGTCGACGACGAGCCGTGGAACTGGACCGACGAGCTGGCGCAGCTGCCGTCGCTGCTCGCCGAAAAGGTCAAGGCGCCGTCGGTGACCGCCGGGCCGACCGACCTGGTGATCGACCCGTCCAACCTCTGGCTGACGATTCACGAATCAATCGGCCACGCCACCGAATACGACAGGGCGATCGGCTACGAGGCCGCGTATGCGGGCACGTCGTTCGCAACGCCGGACAAGCTCGGCACCATGCGCTACGGCTCGCCGGTGATGAATGTCACCGCGGACCGGACCGTCGACTACGGCTTGGCGACAGTCGGTTTCGACGACGAGGGGGTGCGAGCACAGAGTTGGGACCTGGTGCGCGACGGCATCTTCGTCGGCTACCAACTGGATCGGGTGTTCGCACCGCGGCTCGGTGTCACGCGGTCCAACGGCTGTTCGTACGCCGACTCGCCGCACCACGTGCCGATCCAGCGGATGGCCAACGTGTCGCTGCAGCCCTCCGCCGACGACGTCACCACCGACGACCTGATCGCCCGCGTCGAGGACGGCATCTACATCGTCGGCGACAAGAGCTGGTCAATCGATATGCAGCGCTACAACTTTCAGTTCACCGGGCAGCGGTTTTTCCGGATCCGCGACGGCAGGCTGGACGGTCAGGTGCGCGACGTCGCCTATCAGGCGACCACCACCGACTTCTGGGGCGCGATGGAAGCCGTCGGCGGGCCGTCGACGTGGCGGCTGGGTGGCGCGTTCAATTGCGGTAAGGCACAACCGGGTCAGGTGGCGGCGGTCAGCCACGGCTGTCCGTCGGCGCTGTTCCGCGGCATCAACGTGCTCAACACGGTGGCGGAGGCGGGACGATGATCGGCGCGCAGCAGGTCGTCGACACTGCGCTGGCCGAGGCGGCGCGACTGGGTGGGGCCGACGAGACGATCGTCGTGGTGACCGACCGCGCCGACGCCGCACTGCGCTGGGCGGGCAATTCGATGACCACCAACGGCGAGTCGGTGAGCCGGACCACGACGGTCATTTCGATTGTGCGGCGGGGAGATACGGCGCATGTGGGGTCGATGCGGTCCAGTGCCGTTGACCCGGCCGTGATCGCGGATCTGGTCGCGGCGTCGCAGCAGACGGCGGCGTCGGCGCCCGAGGCGAGCGACGGCGCGCCGCCGCTGCCGGGTGGGGATGTCCCGGCCGATTGGGATGCGCCGGTGCCGGGTACCGGCGCGCAGGTGTTCGCGGACATCGCCAAGCCGCTGGCGCAAGCGTTTCGGGGTGCGGACCGGTTGTACGGGTACGCCCGGCACATCGTGGAGACGACGTTCGTCGCGACATCGAACGGGTTGCGGAGGCGGTACACGCAGCCGACCGGTTCGGTGGAGATCAACGCCAAACGCGAGGGCGCCAGCACGTGGGCGGGCGTCGGCGCCCCGAATTTCGTTGACGTGCCGATTGATTCGCTGATCGAGCGGCTGTCCACGCAACTCGGGTGGGCGAAGCGCACCGTCGAGTTGCCCGCGGGGCGGTACGAGACGATCATGCCGCCGTCGACGGTGGCGGACATGATGATCTACCTGACCTGGTCGATGGGTGGCCGGGGCGCGCAGGAGGGGCGTACCGCGTTGTCGGCGCCCGGCGGCGGAACCCGGGTGGGGGAGAAGCTGACCGACCTGCCGCTGACGTTGTACTCCGATCCGAACGCCCCCGGGTTGGAGTGCACCCCGTTTGTGGTGGCGCCCAGTTCGTCGGAGCGGGTGTCGGTGTTCGACAACGGCATGGACGTCGGCCGGGTGGACTGGGTCCGGGACGGGACGATCAACGCGCTGGCATATCCACGCGCGGCGGCCGCCGAGTTCGGGGCGCCGGTGACGGTGCCCGCGGAGAATCTGCTGATGACGGGCGGGTCGGCCGGCCTGGCGGACATGATCGCGGGGACCGAGCGGGGGCTGCTGCTCACCACGCTGTGGTACATCCGCACCGTGGACCCGACCGTGCTGCTGCTGACGGGCCTGACCCGCGACGGCGTGTACCTGATCGAGGACGGCGAGGTGACGGCGGCCGTCAACAACTTCCGGTTCAACGAGAGCCCGCTGGATCTGCTGCGACGCGCCACCGAGGCGGGTGTCAGTGAGGTGACGCTGCCGCGGGAGTGGGGCGATTGGGCGACGCGGGCCGCGATGCCGTCGCTGCGGATCCCTGACTTTCACATGTCCTCGGTCAGTCAGGCGCAATAATCCATGGGTGGCTGACGAAGAAGCTTTGCCCTCGCGCCTGGCCGGACTGGTCGCGCTGTCGTCGGGGGACCCGCGTCTGGACACGGTGATCCGGTTGACGTGCGGCAGGGCGCTGTCGCTGCCGCCGTTGCCGACGGAAGTCGACCTCATCGACGAGGCGCGCGAGCACGACGCGGTGGTGGCGGCATTTGCCGAGCAGTTCACGGTCGACGTGTCGGGCATCGGGGACAATCAGCGGACGCAGTTCGTTGCGGCGTTGGGCAAGAACGCTTTTCGCACCGTCGTAGCGATGTTCATCGCCGATTTTGTGCCCCGGGTGTGGGCGGGCTTCGAGGCGTTGGGGATGGGCAAGCCGGGCAACGGCGGGACACCGGACTGGGATCACGACACCGATCCGATCGGCGTGCTGCTCAACGATTTCGTGCCTGCGGTGGCGCGTCTTCGGGCGTTGGATCCGGTGACGACGGAGGTGGTGCGGCTACGGGGGGCGGCGCAGCACAACTGTCGGTTGTGCAAGTCGCGGCGCGAGGGCGGTGCGCTGGACGCCGGAGGATCGGAGACGCTGTATGCCGACATCGAGGACTACCAGTCGTCCGCGCAGTTGTCGGAGGCGCATAAGGCGGCGCTGCGGTATGTGGACGCGTTGATCTGGACGCCGTCGCGGATCGATCGGGACGTGGTGGCCGGGGTGCGGGAGCACTTCACCGAGGAGGAGGCGTTCGAGCTGACGCTGGACGTGATGCGCAATGCGTGCAACAAGATCATGGTGGCGCTCGGTGCGGACGCGGCGCAGGTGACCGAGGGGACGGAGCTGTTCCGGATCGACGCGGACGGCCAGACGGTGGTCGGTTAGACGCCGGACGCTGCGGGGGTTCAGTCCGAAAGCCACTTCACGCGAAAGCGGAAGCTCAGGCCAGGGATACGCAAGGAGGCGGAGGCGGAGTCAACACGTGCGCGTGCGCGGTCATACCGTGCACGTCGATCGGGGTCGCGTAGCAGCTCGTAGGCCGCCTTAACCCGGCGAAACGCCTCATCGGCGGACGACGTCGACTGCCCGGCAACGGATTTGGCGTCGGGGTGATGTTTTCGAACTTGCCTGAGATAGGCGTGGCGGATCTCATGGGCGGTCGCGGTTGGCGGCACGCCCAAGACGACGTAAGGATCAAAGTCCACTCGCGAGTCCACCTGCGGGGTTTACTGCGGTGACGGTCGAAGCTCTGGTGCCGCGTCCGTTAGGGCCGATGCCTGATCCGGGAGCGCCGACGCCTGTTCCGTGGCCGCCGCAGTTGCCGCCTTCGGTACCGCTTCAGCCGCAGCGAGCGCCAGCTGCCTGCGCTTGACCCACAGCCAGATCGCCGCTCCTACCGCTCCGACGGCAAACAGTATTGCGCCCAGCAAAACCGATGAACGGCCGCTCATGGTGTGCCTCCTCTCGGGCCGGCAAGCACACGGGGTGTCCTCGCCGCCTAGCTACGGGCGGTCTACCCCCGCGGCTATGGAATTAACCGTCCCGTTGATTTCGTCCCGGGGGCCAGAGTCGACGCGCAGACGGTCCGTACCTCCGCCCGGCTCACGAGCGACAACTCAACAACGGCAAGCCGCAAGGCATGTGCGAACATGGTGCCGCGAAACTGTGCGCTGGGGCGGTAGCTCAGTCGGTTAGAGCCGCGGACTCATAATCCGTTGGTCGCGGGTTCGAGCCCCGCCCGCCCCACTCCAGAGGCCATTTTTCAAGATCAGTGGTCGTGAGTCATCGTTTTTTCATCGTTTATGCGGACTGTGCGATCGAGCAGGTCGGCTACCTGAGTGTGGATGCGGCCGCGTGTCATGTAGCGGTCCTGGGTCATGCTGACGTGGCTGTGACCGAGGTGGTCGGCGCCGATTCGGGCGGAGAGGCCTTCGTCGTCGATGAGGGTGGCGACGGTCTTACGGAAGCTGTGGGTGGTCGCGTCCGGGACGCCGAGCTCCTCTCTCGCGGTGCGCCACAGCTTCAAGAAGTTGTTCGGATCGCGAAGGGTGCCGGCGGTGGACGGGAAGATGACGGTCTGCTCGCCGAGGTAGGGGAGATGCCGACGCTTTTGCAGCATCTCGACGGCGAAGCGGGGCAGGGGAATGGTGCGGCGGCCGGCGGCTGACTTGGTTTCGTCCACGCGCATCAGGCCCTCGCCGGGCACTCGGATCACTTTTCCGGCGACGGTGAGCATGTCGGTCTTCTCGTCGAAGTCGGACCAGCGCAGGGCGAGCAGTTCCGATCGGCGGATGCCCGTGGCGATCAGGAGGGTGATCGGGTCCACGAGATCCTGCTTCTCGCAGAACTCTGATGTCTGCAGGTTGACGAGAAGGTCGCGTAGTTGGTCGGCGGTAAGTGCGACGGCGCCCTTAGGCTGGCTCTTGGACCGCACGGGCTGCACGTCCCGCACCGGGTTGGCGTTGATGACACTGGCCATCACAGCGAGCTGTAGTGCGCCGCGCAGAATCGATTTGGATTGACGGGCCATGGTCGCGCCGTGGGCATTCCGCATGGACCTGAGAGCGGCGTCCATGCGGGCGGGAGTCGCCTCGCTCACCCGCAGGCCGCCGACGAATTTCTTCAGCTTCGTGTTGGTGAAGCGGTACGTCGACATCGTCACGGGCGAACGGCCGTCCTCGGCCAGCCGCGTGAGGTGTTGCTCGACGAGATCGGCCACCTTGGTGTCCGGCCCGATCTCGCCGTGGATCCCTGCGCGTTTCCGTTCAGAGAGAACGGCAATCAGCGCATCCTCGGCTAGCTTGCCGTATTTGTCGTATTCGTCTGCGGGACCGAGCTTTTGGACGACACGCGTAACGCCGTCGGTGTCGCGGTACCGGCACCGGGCCAGCCAGACACCGCCGCCCTGGTAGATGCGTTTGATCTTGCCATGGGTGGCAATCCGTAGTTGTGGTCTGCCGGCCATCGTCCTCAACTGCGCGGGCGGTTAACGCTCATCTCTCTTCTCGCGCAGCGTAGCGCTCACATCCGACAAAGTAGGCCCTATGCGGAGTCGCGGCTATGTACGTCGAGTTGCTTTGCCTCCCAAGCGACGACGTCGCGCAGGCGGTATCGGACGTGGCGGCCGAACTTGGCATACGGCGGTCCGGTGCCCTTGGAAGCCCATTGGGCTGGCGTCTTCACCGGCACGCCATACCTGTCGGCGAGCTCCTGGCGGGTGATCCACCTCTCGTCGGTGTTGTCCTCCATTGCGCCTTCTCTCCGCCGTCATTTCGACGGCTTGGCCTCTTGCCATCCTCCGATGCCAACGAGGCTTGTGCGACTCCCAAGACTGACCAATTCGGCCGATCGGGTCGAATCCCCGACCGCTGGCGTGTAAAGATGCCAGCGTCCCCACCGTCTCATCGGGGTTCCAGGTAGGTCCATTTGTCCTGGCAGCGAACCTCAGCCGTGTCGGGGCCTACACCTCTTAGCGTCTCGTTACTGCGTGTCTTGGCGCACTGGGCGGCCTTCACGGCCACATGCCTTCGGAGGTTTCTGACCTGTCAGTCCCTGTCTGCCAGGCGCGGGCCATGCCGCCTAGGGATGTTGAAACGCCCAGCGCGCTGACGACCTGCGTCCTCGGTTAGATCGGTCAGCCGCGCTGGCCGGTAGCCGGCTTTGCCGGTCGCGCTGGAATTGCCGGGAGTAGCGCCCCAGGCATGGTGCCGCCAACGCCGGGTTCCCGGGAAACCGCCTCGACCACCAGCGCCACGCGCACCACCGCGCCATTCGCGCTGCGTGCGACCTGAGCGCACTAAGCCACCCAATGCGTTGACTCCGTCTTCCCGCGGGACCCGGTCTCTCGCTAGCGCGCTACTGTATCTACAGTCCGGTAGTCAGGCGACAACCACGGTGTAACTGATCTCTGCGTCCGCTAAAATGGCTTCCAATTGGTCTCGCCGCGATGGGGGCACAACGATCACCAGCTCACGCATTGCTCGGCTTACGCCTACGTACAGCACTCGGCGCTGCTCCGAATTGCGACCGCCCTGCCAGTCGTCCAATACGTGACTCGGGCCTGTTGCCTTCGACGGAATGGCCATAATCACGGCCTCGAACTCGTCGCCCTTCACACCGTGTACGTGACCCCAGCGGAGTGCATCCGATACACCGTCGGTCAATAGCCCCGCAGTCCTACTCTTCCAGAACTTCCATACCTTCTCCGGAATACTTAGTCTGTTGCCCAAGCGTGGTCGAAGCTCGACATCAGTTCGATTCGAGAAGTCCTCCACTATTCGACGTACATTCGCCTTGCAAGAGGCTTCGTCTGTCCACGAGAGCGAGGACCGCAATAACGCGCTGGCTACGCCACGCAAGTCCGCCGACGCAACCCCAAGGCGTTCGATCTGATCGCTCTTTCCCTCGACGTCTTGGCCGTCCCAATCGAACTGGCTGAGTAGGAACGACTCCACACGACGTATCGCTCTCAGCCGCCCGGAAGGGTCTGTGCCCGAATGCAAGTCAGCCAACGCTACAAGAAGCAGCTCGATTTGCGAACTACCGTGCGGCGGCTCCTTACCGGCACGCAAGAGAGCTCGCGCATCCGACTTCCGATGTGCAATAACTCTGGTCTTCATCGGCGAAACGCCGGACTGGCGCAAGATCCTATAAGCGCGTTCTCCGGCTTTCACTCCCGACCCAACGACAACGTGAACAGTTGAAGACCCACCAGGATGGTCTTCACTCGGAACGACCTGACCGAGGCCGACTGCGCGAAGGCTATTGATTACTGAGCAGATCACCGGACTCGAGCGGAAACACGTAGTCAGCGCTACCCGCTCCTCGTCTGCGACCCGCTCGCGAAAGCGCTCGTACAACGCGGAATTGGCTTGGCGGAACTCGTAGATTGCCTGGTCTGGATCGGCAACGGCGACGACGTGTATGCCTGCGCTCGTGAGTCGATCGACGATGTCATGCTCCGTCTCGTCGCAGTCCTGAAACTCGTCGATAATGATCTCGTTGAACCGCCGTGCCAGCAGCCGTAAAGGCGACTCGGCCGAGTCCAGAACTATGAGAGCGCGTTTCCGCGCTGCAGCCGTGTCGTACACGTGGCTCTCTTGGAGGGTGACGATGCGCTGATGACCAATCTGGTTGAGGTTTTCTCTTGACCACTCCGTGAGCTTGTCCCAAGCCAGCCGTTCCGCTCGACTCAGCGAGTCTTCGTCGATAACCCAAACACCCCCGCGCTGCACAAAGCGCGTAAGCCGAATACCGATGCCACCGTTCGCAGGTCTCACAACTGCCATCGAGTTGCGGAGATCATCCCAAGACGTAACGTAGGTGGGTCGTCGGCTGCCCCGCATCGTTGCGGGAGTGACAACGTATCGGCGAAAAAATGAGTCGAACGTGCCTACGAAGTTTGGCGCCTCAAGGAGCTGCGGAACGTCGCGACCTCTTAGCCGGGCCACGTCGACAGCGGCGTTGGTGAAAGACAACATCGCAACTCGGCGGCCATCTTCGAAGTTGCTCCGTAACCGGGCGACGACGGTCCTCGTCTTGCCGGCGCCCGGGCCGGCCTCTACAAGGCGAATCTCAGGTCGGAGGGCTCGAAGCTGTTCGTCGCTAAGCCCGAATGGATTGGTCTCAGTCACCTTGTGCCGCATCGACATGCGCGACCGCGTCAATGGCGGCCTTTAGATATTCCGGAACACCAAGGGAAGAGCCGTCGTTGGACTCCAATGCCTCAGCAACCACATGTGCGAAATCACCTTTTGCGATATCCAGGTAATATTCATCGCTGGCGGACGTCGCCCGGATTGCAGTGGCGAAGGTCTCCGCGCGGGCGTCCGGTTCTCGGCCTTCGACTGCAGCCACCACCTTCTTCCAGTGATGATCGGACTGCGGGTGCAACGCCAGAAACGCGGCGTGTAACAGCTCTTCGTTCTGGGGCACTCTGAACATCTCAGCTTCCAATGTCGTGCCGCCTACGACAACTGCTAACCGTCCAGCCTCAAGGTGCTGGAAGAACCGCTGCTCGTAGAACGTCTTTCGTTCTTCGCCGGCTCCTGTATGGTCTCGATCAGTCACCACCACGACTCGATCAACACGGGGATGATCGCCATCCAGAAGCACACGCAGGTACGGCTCAAAGTCGACACCTTCAATGTTTATTAAAGTGGCACTGCGGAATTGACGTAGCAGCCTCTTGGTGACTGCATCGATGTCGGACTCACCTCCGCCGGAGGCCACTATCTTCCCAGCCGCCTCCTTAAGCCGGTGCGGAGCTAGCGACGGCAGCACTAGCATCTCGGCTATACCCTCCACAAGAACAACGTCTCGGGCGAACAACAACGCTGCGCGCGTCGAGTTCAAGTAGCGGTCGATCTTACGGCGTTGCACCGGCTCTATACCGATCTCGCGGATAGCGGTCACCTTCGTACACCAATCGGCACTATCGCTGTCGCGAGCTACGACAACGACATTACGAATCGAAACTGTGCTGGCTAGTACGGGCGAGTGGGTCGTGACGACGACCTGAACCTTGCCGCTTGGAAGACTGGGGTCGTGGGTCTGGCCGCTCGACTTCGCTTGATCATGAAGAAAGTCCAGGAGAACCAGTTGCAGCTGAGGGTGAAGATGTGCTTCGGGTTCTTCGACGAGGAGTAAAGTCAGATCACTTTCTTTCGCCCTAACCAGCTGAAGCACAACCATCGCGATGTACAGCAGGTTGGCGTACCCCAGGCCGGTCGCGGCGATATCCCCGATCGGTATTTCCCGTTCGGCGAGCTGAATACGAAGGAGGCGAGCGATGCGTCGTAGTTCGAGCTTCCGCTGATTCAGCTCGATGACGTGTTCGCGGTTAGGCGGAGTCGTTTGCTTGAAGAACGCCTGAATGGATTCCCTTGTTGTCACGGCCAGACCGTGCTCTGCTACCTGTCTCAGTGCATCGTTCGCGGTACCGATGAAGTCCGCCTCGAGCTCGGCGTCTGAGCCAACGACGATCCTAAGGACATCGTGAAGTTGGGCTTGGTCGCCGCCATCCAGATCCCTGACCGCGTCACGGAGCGGCGGCATGTACACGTATGAGATTCGCCGTCTCAACGCCGGTTCCGGATCTTCTGCTCGCGCATCGCCGATCCCCCATGTGAGAACACTCCGCTTCGGTACGTCCGCTTTGGTCGCAAAACTCGCCGTGTACACAAGATCACCGTGAGCATCAATCAGTTGCGCAAGGTAGATCGATTGCTCATCATCGCTAAGACCCGAGTAACGCGCAGACAGGTCGACCGACGTTCCAACAGCAATTCCGTGAGATAGATCGCGTTCGCCGACAAACCAAACTGTCTGACGGCCTGAGGCGGGGAAAGCAACCAACCTCAGCGCGTCAACTATCGCTGTCTTACCGGCAGCGTTTTCGCCCACGACCACTGTGAGGTCGGGGGTGAAGACGACCGAGGTGTCACGGCATGAACGAAAGTGCCGGAGAGACAACTGCGATAGGTACATGTAGAACCCTTCGAAAGCCGAGGAATCCGACAATAGAATCATCGACCGCCGGAGCCTGACGTAGCCCACGGCGTGTCTTTGAATTCAGGGATGTACTCGACCTCCTGCGCACGCCCCGGGCTAGCTCATAGTTGATCGTCCCAATCGGATCGGCAACAGGGACTCACCAGATGGCGGACTTCCACAGCTACCTCGAGCGGCATGACGGGGAGACTTGCGCACGCTGCCACGTACAGTGCAAACGTCCACAGGTTCCCGAGTGGACGAACGAGGGGCTACGAGCATGCCCCTTGATCTACCGTTTGAGAATGCCAAGCGAGATCAGGTATCGAAGCGGAGGCGATAACGGCATATTGAAACTCGCCTTGTTCGATGCATATCGGACACGGTGCTATTGGTGTGGCAAGCCGCAGAGCGACTATGCGGCGGTCCAGATCGATCACATTGTTCCAAGTTCTACGAAGCAAGATGACTTAGCGAAGTGGCTTCCTCCTGATCGCGTAGAAGGCTATGACTTAGATGCGCCGTACAACTTGGCGCCGATCTGTGCGCCGTGCAATCTGAAAAAGTCAAATCACGATGTCTCCGGCTTTCCGGTCGTGGCGACTGCACTGCATACGGCTTTGGCCAAACAGGAAGATGTCATCCGGCGGGCTGAGTTCTTCGAAGGTCCGACAGCTATTGCTAAGTTTCTTAAGACAATCGCGGCGATGGACTTTGACAAGTCCGAGAACATTTCTATGTTCCAGGAACATATGACACCACTAGTACGCAGGCTCGCCGCGATCGACCCGGCTAAGGCACACGACTTCGACGAGTTACGGACAGTTTGGGTCGGTGATCCGGCTGAAGGCACTCAACAACAGGTCTCTGTGACGCTTGATGTTAGAGACCGCAGGAGTGTGGTCGTCCTAGAAGACGTCTGTCAGTTGACGTTAGACGATGCTCTCCAACAGCCTGTGAGCCGACTCCGAGAAACCATTGTCGAGGAGGCAGTATCCGCACTCGAGTCGCATGAGTTCAAAGATCGGAATGAAGACGTGACGGTCGATGAGGTCGACGGCGACATCGATATCAATATCGATAAGGTTGGCGTCGAAAGACACGGTGAGGTCTTCTCATTCACGTTTGGAGGTGAGTTTGACGCCGTCCTTTCAGGTTCGGCAGTGGTGGCGAGTGCGGACGGAGGCAGCACCGAGTCATTGCAAGGCGATGTTTTCGCTAACGGTCGATTCTCGCTAACCGGTAGCTGGACGATGGGTGACCCCGAATGCATTGAAGCAATCGCGGACATCGAAGGTTGGCGCGCGGCCACCACCGTTTGGGACAGCGGCGGTTACTACGGAGGCGGATACTTCGGTTAGTAGACACGCAGCGCTTAGACCGTCGTGTTCACTGGCTCCCCGGACTCCATTTAGGAGGAACGGACTGATTGGGTTAGTGACCTGCCCGCTGGGCGCGCCCACGAGACGATGAGCGCCTACTCCTTCGCCGCCGCACCAGGACGGTCACGCATCATCTCTGACATCCCCTATGGTTCTACTCGGTCGCCTCCTCGGAGATTCTGATTGCCGAGTCCCAACCGCGGGAGCCCGGCCTGCCTGGCATGTGCGCTTCGAGCGAAACTGTTTTGCGGGCGAATCCTTCTGAACGGCTTGTGCATCGTTGGGTTCGCGGCGCGAGTGAATGCCCGCCACTCCCGCCGAAGGTCAACTCCCGATGCTCATGCTCGATACCCGACCCGCCTCGTCATGCCTGCAGCCGTTGACTCCTATCAATGATACTAGATTCTCGACATTTCCCGCCTTAACAGTATTACGCCACCCAACGTCATTGCGCTCCATGGCAATTCGCTAAAAACCCCCAATATTGCTGTGGCACATTTGCACAAGGTGTGCGAGGTTTGAGGCAGCACACGTTCGTGTGCTGCCTCGTAGACGCTGTGCGCCAGGCGATCTCGATTCGGGTGGTGGTCGACATGTTGACGATCGCGAAGCTGTCGCGCTGGTCGATCAAGTACTACAACGACACCGCCAACGCTGTCGGCGAGGCGGTCAAAGATGCCCGAAAACCGGGCGGCGGTTTGGGCGAGTACTACACCGAACACGACACCCGCACGCCAGTCTGGTTGTGCGCCGGTGACACCCACAGCGCTGCGAAACTCGTCGGCCTAACCGACCTGCGGCGTGCCGGCGGGGAGGCCGATACCGAGGTGGTGGCGCGCTGGCTCGACGATGGTGTGGCGCCCAACCGAGCGTGCGGTCGCGCGTTCGGAACGCGCGGCGTCCACGGCTTCGATCTGACGTTCTGCGCCCCGAAAACTGTGTCGCTGATACGTGCGCTGCGGGCCGACGAGGTGGCCGACAAAGCAATCTCCGCCGCGCATGCCGCCGCGATCAGTGAGGCGATGGAATACCTTGCGGCTCATGCCGGATACACCCGCGTCCATAACCTGGTGACGGGGGAGAAGGATCTGGTGAAGTTGCCCGGGTTGGTGGCGATCGCCTACCAACATGAGACATCGCGGGCGGGTGATCCGCACCTGCACACCCACGTGATCGTGCCCAACCGCCAGGCCCGCCCCGACGGCCAACTCGTGTCGATTGACGGCGCGTCGTTGTATCACGAAGCCCGCGCCGCCGGGGTCATCTACCAAGCCACCTTGCGCAGCGAACTCCACCGGCTCATGGGGGTGGAATGGACCGTGGCGGACCCCGCCACGGGGATGGCCGAGGTCGCCGGCATCAGCCGCGACACCATCACCGCGTGGTCGCAACGCTCAACCCAACTGCGCCAGTGGGCAGCGGGAAACCTGGCCGTGGCGGACGCCCGCCGACTCACGCCAGCCCAGCTCGCGACCGCCCAAAAGGCGACCCGACCACTCAAACTCGAGCACGTTTCGTGGGCCGAGTTGCGAGCGCAGTGGCGCACCGATGAGCGGAGTTTGGCGATCGATGGCGCTGCCTGGCGCCAAGCCCGCCAGATGCGTGAACAAGCCGCGCGGATACCGCTGAATCGGGACTGGTTGGTGGCCGCCGCGCAGCACATCGAGAAGGCCGCGTTCACCCGCGCCGACCTGATCGAAATCATCGGCGCGCGACTGCCTGTGGACACCGAGCACACGCCGCGCACGCTGGTGGAGAGCGCTGTCGATCACGTCGCGGTGCGGCTCACCGCGACCCGACAGCCGCACCAGCGCGAGGGCCATGAACGTTTCACCACCGATTCCATTCTGGCGGAGGAAGCCGCGCTGCTCGACCTCGTCGACGCCCGCGATGTGCGGGCCTCGATGTTGGTCAAAGACACCGACACGGCAGGGCTCTCGCCGGATCAGAAACGGGCGGTCGAAAACATCGCGAAGTCACCGTGGTTGGTGCAGCCGGTGAGCGCGCCGGCGGGGGCCGGCAAGACCACTTCCATGCGGGTGCTAGCCGCGGTGGCGCGCCGCCGCCAGAGCCGCATTCTGGTCCTCGCGCCAACCGGTAAGGCCGTCGATGTCGCCGTGCGCGAAGGTGCCGGCGACACCGGATACACCATCGCCAAAGCCCTACACGAGTTACATAACGGCGCCCTCACATTCGACCATCTCGACCTCGTAATTGTCGATGAAGCGGGCATGGTCGGCACCACCGAACTACACCAACTACTCACCGCGACAACGAAAGCCAACATCAAGACCGTGCTCGTCGGAGACGCGCACCAGCTGGCGCCGGTGAAGGCTCGCGGGGGCATGTTCGCCCAACTCTGCGACGACCTGCCCTGGACCCAGAAACTGTCCGAGGTGTGGCGCATGCACGACCGCCAGGAACGCGCCGCATCCCTCGCGCTGCGCGACGGCGGGCCCGCACCGGTGCGCCGCGCGATCGACTGGTACCGCACCCACGACAGGTTGCACACGGGCGACGAAATCGCCATGGCCACCGACGCACTAGCTGCTTACCGCGCCGACACCGCAGACGGCAAGGACGCGCTGCTGCTCTGCGACACAACAGAAATGGCCGACGCACTCAACCGACGCATCCACACCGACACCATCGACCCGAAGGCACCCACGATTGGTGTCGCGCGTGGACATCGGGTCGCGGTCGGGGACTTGATCATCAGCCGCCGCAACGACCCCGCCCTCCCGGTCCTCGATGCCACCCGGAACGAGCCGGCTGCCGACCCGGTCCGTAATGGCAACCGCTGGCGCGTCTACGCCATCGACCCCGAACACGATCGCGTCGCCGCGCGCCGCCTCGACGACGGCGCCCGCGCCGTCTTGACGGGTGATTACCTGACGGAGCACATCACCTACGGTTACGCGGTCACCGTGCATTCTGCCCAAGGCGTCACCGCGGACACGACTCAGAGCGTCCTCGGCGAAAACAGCACCCGCGCAATGCTGTACGTCGCGATGACGCGCGGCCGCGAATCCAACACGGCCTACCTGTTTCAGCGCGGCGTCGGGGATGGCGATCACGAGCATAGCGAGCATGAGGACATCTACGTCGCGCGTCGCGGAAGCAGCCGCGACGCTGCCCATCTGTTGCGCGACATCATCGCTACTCACGACGCGCGAGCCCGCACCGCTCACGATGTCAGTGCCACCACCGAGCCGGATCATCTCTCCGAGCCGGTTGCCTCATTCGTTGACCAACGCGCGAAAGCAGCTAAACGCCGGTGCAAGAACTATCTGAAATGGCAGGAGCAGACGCATATTGCCACGTCAGACAGTAAGCGATGGAGTGAGCGCCACGTCACCCGAACCTCGAATCCGGACCACGGTATTCAGCTGTGATCCCTCTGTGACTCGCGATCACTCTTCATTCGAGTGCAGAGGGGGATGCGCGATCGTTTTCATTGGGATCGAGCTAGTCGACAGCCCGCGTGCGCTCAAGTGTGCGCGATCAAGTTGTGTTGGTCGGGCTGACAGAAGTGGCTGGCAGGGCTTCGCCGGTGACCGTTTTTAGGTGCTGCCGTGCAGCGATGATGAGATCCTGGACGTCAGTTGTAAGGTCTAACAGGTAACCGCCATAGGCGATGACGCCATCCGCGATGATCCGGTCATGGTCAAAGACGGACAGAGCGTTCGGGTTTGGATTGTTGCGTACTTCGCCCACAGCGCGTTCGTCGATATGCTCGTAAGCGTCGCGGATCTCCCCCACACACCTTCGCAGGCGCGTAATTTCAGGCGGCACCGCCTGGTTCGCTCCGATCGCTGTCGATGCCTGTACGCACATGTCCATGGCGCGATTGAGGGCGACAAGGGCCAGCTCCGTTGTACCGACCAGATCAAAGACGGCGCGCCGAATGGCGGGCGCGCCCTCGGGGGGACTCTCTTGGAGTTCGTATCGCAGTTCGCTGACCCTTCGGAAAAGCGTCTGCGCCCGGTCGAGTCGCCTGGCAGCCGACAGCAGATATCTTTGCTTTTCTTCGGGATGGTGCGTGCCAAAGCACATCCACGTGAACAGGACGGGTGTGAGGGGCACATAACCGATTACTCCCTTGCTCTCCCACTCGTCGACGTCGTCGATGTGGAGGCTGATTGCGCCTTCGTCAAAGGACAGTTGATCGCCGGGGCGCACATGCACCCGTCGCCCGTCGTCAGGCTCCCCGATGCGTAGGGTCCGCGCGAACACCTTGCCCGGCTCTTCGCGGTCCGGGACGATGCGTTGTGGCAGCAGATATCCGTCGGGTCCCTCTGGGGTCGTGTGGTGACTTATGTGGGAGTAATGCTCCATGACGATCACCTCGTCGCCCTCATAGACCTGGACGATCTCAGGCTCGGGGTCACATGGATCAACCGCTCGGACGTAGACCTTGTTGCCGTCCCGCGAGTGCAACACGGGCCGCTCGGACTTCTCCCAATTGTCGCGTCTAATCTCTTTCACGTCCCAGGTTGGCTTCTGCTCGCCGGGACCCACCTCGCTGGTGCTCACAAGAGAATTATTGCGAAAGTAGGCAACAGAGCAGCAACTCAATTTGGGTCAGGTTCGGCCAGGGTCGCGCGGTCGCATCTTCCGATCTTGTCAGCCCCGTGGGTCGCAGCCGGACGTTGTGGGCGAACAGCTTGACCACCCTCAATGTTGCGAGCGCCAGACGGAGAAACCGTCGCAACAGCGATCACTTATAGTGCGACGATAGCGCCGTTTCGCACCGAACTGCTAAATGCATTACGCTGAGGGTGAGCTTCGCGCCCGCTCGAGCGTCCGTTCAACCATCTCAATTCCGTTTTTGTCATCGATATCTTTCAGCAGCGCTTGAGATTCTTGGAGGTATTCGACGGCTTCGTTGGTGGCGTCAGCACTATTTATATCAAGGAGGATGGCTGCGAGAGTATGCAGTGCAATCGCGGTGTGCTGGCGATCGCCCGATCGTCTTCCGATTGCGACACTTTCTCGAGCGTTATCGATCGCTTCGTGCACCAGCCCTGCCCGTTGGTCCATACTCGCTTGAAAATTGAGCAGCCTGGCGAGGCTCAAATCTGGTGCTTCTGTCCTAGCTGCGAGGTTGGCGGCGTCTGTTAATGCTTGACGGGCTTCGTCGCGCAAGCCGGCCTCTCTGTAAAGAAAGCCCATGAAAGTCAGGGCGCCCAAAAGCTCTCGGTCATGGTCCGCCAGAGCTCGCGCCGCATCTTCAGCCAGTTTTATCGCTGCGTCGATGCGTTCGGATGAGTACTCGACACGAGACAATTCTAAAAGTGCTAAGCCCTTAATGAGATCGTCGCCAACTTTAATAGCTATTGCAACCGCCTCTTCAAGCGCCGCTGTCGCCATGCGAAGTTGTTCGGAAGCCACCTCCACCGTATCGATGGATGCGGCGCCGGCATGGCCCCCCGCAATTAAGGCACGTCCGTACGAAAGCAATGCCTTCGCAAGGCGCGGCGAGTCGTCTAGCTTCCGCAGGAGATCGATGGCCGCACCGAGGTGTAGAAGACCTGAACTATGGTCACCCTGTTCGGCGCGATACGCACCAAGGAGATATTCTGCGATTGCTTCGGTGCGATCTCCTTCACGCTGACTCAACACCAGTTCGAACTGCTCCGACGCGTTCTGCTGGCATCCCTGGCCCCACTCATACAATCCGTGCAAGAGCGCAGCCAATCGATCAGTTTCTGGGCGGCGCAGCGGTGACCGCTCTAGCTGGCGGACAGCTGCCGCAGCATCGACAGTCCGGACCGGCTCGGTAGTCAAAACCTCCAATAGCCAGTCGGCCTGCTCCCGCTCCGATTCCTTGTCCGCCGCCGTCAAACCGAGCGTGGCAGCGCTCACCATGGCTCCTCGGTCTCCAAGTAAGTGGGCCAGACGGCCATGAAACCCGTTGCGCGCGTGCCTCGAGAAGGCGGTCGCCGACTCTCGGTACTGAGCCGGATGATCCGTCGCCAGTCGGCGAGCTAGCTCGGCTCTCAACGGATCGGCGATTCTCATAACGCCCTGCGACTCGACGAGGAGGCCCGCGATGCGGAGCGCGGAAATCGGGTCTGAGTCGTCGCCCTTCAGTTCGGAGAGCCAAGCGTGCGAGCTGCGAAGGATATCCGCAGCGACGTCTGCATCGAAGGCCGGCGGGACGCTGAGGACAGAAGCTTGCGCCTCAAGTCGGTCCATACTTCACCTTCACCTTCGCTGCGCGAGCAAGTGTTCTTGTCCCTGCAGCTTCACTTTGCTGTATGAATCAAGTGTCCGGCTCTCGGCTGCAGCGACGTCCTCCCCAGTGAAGCGTCTCAGATAGTCGGCCACATCCTGCTCTGACAAGTCTGACATAGAGACAGTTGTTACTGCAGTACCTGGAACGACGAAGGATCGATCGACGCTGTTGGTGATCGCGAATCCAGCAGTAGGACAGCGTTCGCGGATGCGCGGAACTGCCTGTTCGGCGATCCAAACAAGATCGGTTTCGTTCAAAAACTCGCCCCCGAGGATCCCGAAGAGATATGTCTCGTCAGCCTGCGACGTAAGGGCATCTAAGAGCTGGTTCAATCTCCCATCTACGTCAGCGCTTCCTGAATCAGAGCCATCGACCGGCAGACTAAGGCACGCCAGCCACTGTGCGAGGACATCGCTGGCGGTGGTCGCGCCAAGCGCGAGATCAGCCTGCCGGCTAACACATGTCTTTCGGCCGGCCGACTCTGCAGCGGCAGCCAAAGCCTCGACCAGGTCTGCGCGGCCGTCATCCCGAGGGGACACGATGCCGCGCCCTCTTGGAACGACGACGACCACACCGTTGCTATCAAGTTCTCTTTGAACGCGATCGAAGGTACTTTGGTGATTGATTAGCTCATCGCGGCTTGTTTCAGCGCGAATAATGGCCAGCGCCGCTGCCGATGGCAGGGGAGTTTGAGTGCGCGAAGTGCTTACACTCGTGCGAATAATTCGATCGAAGTGGGCTTGGGCGGTGAATCCTGCTCTCAGTTGAGGCTCGACCATCCCCATTTGCTTCTGAAGTTTCACTTCTATCCATCGCTGAACATGCTGTTGGTCGGTCACGGGCAGTTTAGGCGGAAACAACAATTCCAGTTCGACTGCAATTCCACCGTTTCTTTCACAAATTGGTCGCACTGATCGGACGATGCTGTGTTTGAAGGAGTGAGCCTCCGATACCGCGTTGTTCTTGGGCCAGCCACCCAACAAGACCACCCTCTGGTTGTGAAGGTCTAGCTCATCTGCAAATAGGAGAATCGCCGCCAGAAGCCTCGGTCGAACTTCTTTGTTTCGGACGGTTGATACATCATGTAAGCGATTTTCGACGGTGTCCTTGTAAAATTTAGTACCGTGTGCGCGCGCGACATCGGCGACAACGTCAACTAGAGCAGCATCACCGTCCGGGAGTCCTAACTTGCGCCATTCATGAAGGATATTCTCTGAGCTTCGCTCGGGGTGCTCATGGCGTACGCGGGCGTAATCCGCGCTGTTCATCTGTCCAAGTGGTGCTCCAGCTGATCGCAGATCTTGCATGCCAATGTCATGTAGCCATGCAGAAGCCCAGAGAATGAACATCTCAAGAGTGGTGAGCTTCTGAGAATCGTGAAGTAATGGCAATTGCGTCAGCTGCATCGCATAGGAAGCCACGCGCCGGCTGTGCGCAGTGCCGTGGTCCGTGAACCATTGTTGATAATTTGTCGACCAGACTTCCTTCACGGCCTCCTGTATTCGCGGAATGCAGGAGGCTAGGTCGCGAAGGTCTGGATCATCCTCCAGCCTCCGGCGTAAGTCATCGGCGATTGAATCTTGGGTCAACGCGGCGCCCCCACCCCACGGTCCGGCTATCTCAGTCCTTAACGTTTCGCCCGCCGATATTAGTCGTCTCCGTGACTCTGTTAGCGGTTCTTGACGATATTTGGCTTCGCGGTCACGCTGGGCTCATCCCAGCATCTCCAATGCCTGCAGTACCGGAGACTTCGCTCTAGGGAGGCGCGAAGCGATGTCCATCAACCGGCCTTGTTTGCCACCTCGACGCAGCCATTCTCGCAGCGCGTCGCGACCCAGCTCGTACCCGACCTCACCACGCAGTCGAAAAGCGTCGGCGACCGACCGCTCAGGGGAGTAGATCCAGATCATCTGACCCGATCCCGGGATCGTGATGTGCTCGCGTCCGGCCTCGAACGTGGCTCGGTCGAACTGATGCCACGCAATCGCACCCGTGCTCGCCGGCGTCCTGGATCCCCGGGGGATCGCAACGTCCAGCGCGGCAGGGATCGCATCGGTCAGGTCGTGATAAGAAAGCGCGGAGGTCAGGCAGATCGTCGCATCGGGTCGCCGTGTCGCGGCCTCGATCTGATCCCAGTCGGTGGCCGACGCGTTCGCGGGCAGGTAAATACCGCGGGCGATGCGATCGAACCGACCGGCCCGCGCGGCACGGAAGAGCCCGATGCGCGAGAGGCCGACCTGCCCCGCAGTGCTCGGCGTCAGAGCATCCATGATGTCACCTCCTAGGTGCGAGGATGATATGAAACGTTGACAGATAATGCCACCTGTAGACGTTTCGTATCCGATTTGGACAGGTTTGAGGGGATGCGTCCGGGGCGCATAGACGACAGCGCTCGGGATCTTCGGACGTGCTGCAAGCGCGCCGAGGGGGCCCTGACACGGTCGGACCCACACCGTGGACTTCTTTCGCGCCCCCAAATTATGTGGCTATGTCCCTACTCATTTTCGCCATCCATTATTCATCGGTTATGGATGGGATACGACCGGAATGCGCGCTCTATCGTTGGAAACCGAACGACACTGGAATCCCTTGTAGCACTGGGAAATAACCGGATCTCAGAGCGATGTTGAGAACCACCAAAACCGAATCCGTTGGTCGCGGGTTCGAGCCCCGCCCGCCCCACTTCAGAGGTGTATTACCTCGGTTGATGGCTGACATTTCTATGTCGGGTGATGCCTGACAGTGTTTCGGCTGATGCTTTACACCTACTTCGGCTGATCCTTGACACTCCCTAGACGGTATGGAGGCGACTTGAGGCCGAAGGCCTCGGGCTGCAATCGGACGTGGGTTGCCGACGATGAGTGAACACTCGCATCGGTAGAGCCACAGTTGCAGATCAGGAGGCCTCCGGTGAGTTTCAACGGTACGAGTGTCGGGTTGGACGTGCATGCGCTTTCGGTGGTTGCCCATGCCGTCGATGAAGAAACGGGGCGGGTTGAGCGGGCACGGTTGTGTCCCGATCACGGCGAGATCCTGGCGTGGCTAGACCGGCTGCGAGGTCCGGTACGGGTGGCCTATGAGGCTGGGCCGACGGGGTTCGGGCTCGCGCGGGCTTTGGCCGCCGCCGAGATCGACTGCGTGGTTGCCGCGCCGTCGAAGTTGATCCGTCCTGCCGGGGATCGGGTCAAGACCGATGCCCGCGATGCCGCGCATCTGACCCGGTTACTGCGTCTGGGCGAGATCACCGCGGTCACCGTGCCCGAGGCCGACGTGGAGGCGGTGCGCGATCTGGTGCGTGCGCGTGAAGACGCGCGCGCTGATCTGATGCGAGTCCGGCACCGGTTGTCCAAACTATTGCTGCGCCACGGCCGGGTGTACTGCGGTGGGCAGGCATGGAACGGGGTGCACGAAACCTGGCTTCGTCGACAACGATTTGACGATTCCCACACCATGGCGGCATTCGACCATCACTTCGACGCCGTCTTGACGGCCACCGCCGCCAGAGATCGTCTCGACCAGCAGATCGTCACCGTGGCAGCCTCGCCGCGCTGGGCTGACCCGGTCAATCGATTGGGGTGTCTACGGGGGATTTCGGCGCTGACCGGGCTGGCGTTGAGCGTCGAGATCGGTGACTGGACCCGGTTCACTGGCGCCTCGATCGGCGCCTACGTCGGCTTGGTCCCCACCGAGTACTCCTCGGGTGCATCCCGGGTGCAGGGCTCGATCACCAAGGCCGGCAACGCCCATGTGCGGCGATTGTTGATCGAGGCGGCGTGGCATCACCGGGCGGCCTACCGCAATCCTGGACCGACGATGCGGGCACGCTGGGCCAAGGTCGACCCGGCGCTCAAGGATCGCGGGCATGCCGGAAACCGGCGCCTGCACCAGCAGTGGTGCCGGTTCAACGAACGTAAGAAACACCACGTGGTGGCCAATGTCGCGATCGCCCGTGAACTGGCCGGCTGGTGCTGGTCACTTGCCACGCTGAACTAACAACCGCCACCGAACTTGATCGGAGTCAGCCGGTCGACGGCGAGGTAGGCGAACTGGATCTGCGTTACAGCTATGAGCCACAACAGCATTCCCCGAAGTACTGGTGTGACGCCCGTCCCTAGAGAGCAGCCACCGTTCGCACCGAACCATCGTCTTGCGGTACCCAACCCGCGCATATCAGTCTGACACCACCGTCGTTGACCAACGACCGCCGCGACACCGACTAACCCCGATCAAACGAAAGCCGCCCCGACGCAAAACCGGGGCGGCTTTCACCTGCCTATTGACAAACGGTGCCTACATATCAGGTGTACTGCCCAGGGAGGTTGGTTGGGGAAGTGTGACGACACGCTGTAGCGGTCGTTGATGGCGAAGGCCTCCTGTCGTGGGGTGGAGCTGCTACCACTTCACCGCAACTATCAGGAGGCCTTCGTGGTCCACGCTAATGCTGTTTTGACTCCTCGTGGACGCCTACTACTGGCGCGTCGCGTCGTCGAGGAGGGCTGGCCGATTGTTCGGGCCGCCGAGCACTTCCACGTGTCCTGGCCGACCGCCAAGCGATGGGCCGCGCGGTATGCGGCCATGGGCCCACAAGGCATGACCGACCGATCCAGCCGGCCGCACCGCAGCCCCACGCGCACACCCTCGACATTGGTACGAAAGATTGAGCATCTACGGTGGCGGCATCGACTCTCACCCTTAGCGATCGCCTCCCGGTTGTCGATGCCAGCCTCCACGGTGCACGCGGTGCTAGTGCGGTGTCGACTGAATCGCCTGTCGCACATTGACATTCGAACTGGTGAGATTATTAGACGCTACGAGCACGATCATCCGGGTTCGCTGATGCACATCGACGTTAAAAAGCTTGGCAACATCCCCGTGGGCGGTGGGTGGCGCTTTGTCGGCCGCGCCCAGGGCACGAAGAATCGAACTACGACTCCCGGCGCCACCCGCAACCATCGATGGCAACCGATCATGGGGCATGCCTACGTGCACACCGTCATCGACGACCACTCGCGCGTGGCCTACGCCGAAATCCACGACAACGAAACCGCCCAGACCGCCATTGGTGTCCTGCGCCGGGCAGCAGGCTGGTTCCGTATGCGCGGAGTCACCATCGAACGCGTCCTCACCGACAACGGCCCCTGCTACAAGTCCCACGCATGGCGCGACTCGTGCGCTGAACTGCAGATCGAGCACAAACGCACCCGGCCGTACCGCCCACAGACCAACGGCAAGATCGAGCGGTTCAACCGCACCATGGCCCAAGAATGGGCCTTCGCGCGCCACTACCCCAACGAACTAGCCCGACGATCCGCACTTCCAGCCTGGCTCCATACCTACAATCACCACCGGCAACACTCGGCGATCGGCAAGGTCCCGCCCATCACACGGTTGACCAACCTCCCTGGGCAGTACACCTAGATGAGGGAGTTGAGCGTGGCTGAGCAGCGGTATCAGGCCGTGTTGGCGGTGATCAGTGACGGATTGTCGATTTCGCAGGTCGCCTCGAAGGTTGGGGTGTCGCGTCAGACGTTGCACTCGTGGTTGGCCCGCTATGAGGCCGAGGGTCTGGGAGGTCTGATCGACCGGTCCCATCGGCCGGCGTCCCGTCCGCACCCGATGCCGGCTCATGTGGAGGCGGCGCTGTTGGAGCTGCGGCGTTCACGGCCGTCTTGGGGGCCGCGGCGGCTGGTGCTTTAACTGTCTAAGCGCCGAGTTGGGCCGGTGCCCTCCCAGCTGGCGGCCTCTCGGCGGCTTGTGCGTTCGCAGATGATTGATCCGCATCTGCGGGATCGGCGCTCGCGCAAGTGGAAGCGCTGGGAACGCGGCGCGGCGATGGAGTTGTGGCAGATGGATGTGGTCGGCGGTTTCCCGTTGGCTGATGGCACCAGCGCCAAAGCTCTCACTGGCATCGATGATCACTCCCGGATGTGCGTGTGCGCGAAGTTGATGGCTCGTGAGCGCACGCGCGCGGTTTGCGATGGGTTGCGCGCGGCGCTGGGGACCTATGGTGCGCCGGTGCAGATCTTGACCGATAACGGCAAGGTGTTCACCGGCCGGTTCAACCATCCGCCGGTTGAGGTGCTCTTCGACGCGATCTGTCGCGAACACGGCATCGATCATTTGTTGACTCAGCCCCGCTCGCCGACGACGACGGGCAAGATTGAGCGGTTCCATCGCAGCCTGCGCGCGGAATTTCTCAGCGGCAGAGCGCCTTTCGCGAATTTGAGGGCGGCCCAGCAAGCCTTGGATGAGTGGGTGGGCTTTTACAACACCACCCGCCCCCATCAAGCCCTACAGATGGCGACTCCGAACTCACGGTTCACCCCGCAAACCGTGGTTGCCGATCCCGCGGTGGGGCCGCCGGCCGAGCAGGGACTGCGCGCTGAGCGCACCGGTTCGGACTGGGTAAGCCGGCAAGTCACCAGCAATGGGGTGGTGAGCGTGTCCTGGCAGCAGGTCAGCCTGGGCCGCCACTACGCCGGTTCGCGTTGCGATGTCCACGTCGACGGTGGGTTGCTGCGCTTCTACATCGGCGACGTGTTGGTCAAGACCGCCGCCCGAAACAGCACCGGCGAGGTAAGAAACAAGCGGGCCCTGCGCACAAACGCCGGACCCTAAAACACAACAAGAGTGTCAAGGATCAGCCGGAGTAGATCCGTCAAGAATCAACCGAAGCTCAACAGTCCCACTTCAAGAGGTCGTATTACCTCGGCGGTGCCTGACAGTTGCTTGGGATGACATTCCCCAGATCAGGGAGTTGAGCGTGGTCGAGCAAGGTATCAGGCCGTGTTGGCGCGCGAGGTGCGCACCGGCACCTTGCATCCGCCCAATACCGACGCCGGGTTGGAGGCCCCGATGCGGTCATACTGGGTCGCGCATAGCCCTTTGCGCAACGACGCGATGTCAGTCACCGAGGCGAATGGCGACGCCGTGGTGTGCCAATTGGTCGAAGGTGTAAACGAAGTCGCCACGGTGGCTGACAGACACGACGTAGCGATCCTGGCCCTCTGTGACGTCGAAGCGAAATGAGAAGGTGCATGCCTGCTGGTCGCCGTGGCCGTCGCCCAGTGCGGCGGTGACGAGAATGTCGCCTCTGCCGTTGCGCACAACTACCTGGGTGTCGCGGTTGATGTCGGAATATCCGTTGACACCTCGGCACGACTCTCCGTCGGAGGAGATCGAGCTGAGCAACGCGTCGGGAGCGGTTCCGGTAAGCACGAAAGTGCCAGTCACGGCAGCGGTTTCGTAGATGTGGAAGCCCTTGGTGAATTGCGGACAGAACGCGTCGACGGCGATCTTGTCCGCGGGGGGACCCTGCTGCGGTTCGCCGTCGTCGAGCGCCCGGCAGACGTGCTGGCCGTGGGCAATGGCATTGGCGTCGGAGTTGAACTGTCCGGCCAGACCGGCGTCGTGCAGGAGTGACAGATAAACCGCCTCAGGGGGTGGTGACTGCGGATGATGAGTTACCCGCAGCGCCCAGAAGACGAGTGCCAGCATCACGATGACGATCGCCGCTGCGCCGGTGCTCAGCCAGGTCGATCGGACGCTGAACCTGTTGTGTGTTGGGACGTCGAGGTGTTGCGGCAGCATGGCGCTGCCAACGGGATCGCTGGTTTGCCTGCGGCCGTTGCGCACTCGGTTGGTGGGCCGGCCAGCGATGTAATACCTGCCTTCATGCCGTCCGGTCGGGTCTGGGCGCCATCCGGTCGTTGCGTCGGGCGTGGCCGCGCCGCATTTGTCGCAGATGCCGCTGCCACCGACTTCTGACTGGCAATAAGGGCAGGTCATCGCTGCCGGCTCTGGCCTGGCGGGAGGGGGTGTGCGGTGGGGTCGAAATGCAGCATCACCGCCATTGTCGTCCGCGCGCGCGGCGGGCCGGGTCAGTGGTAGACGGTGGGTCCTTCGGCAGCCGTCGACGGCGCGAGCGTCGCATACGGCCCGGATGTCGGATATGGGTCCGGCGTCGTATACGGCCCGGATGGCGCATATGGATCCGGCGTCGCATACGGCGCGGACGGCGCAAAAGGCCCTGACGCAGTCGGAAGCTGGGAGCCCAGGAGTTGCGCGACGACGAAGCTCGCGGCTTGGTCTGTGTAGACGGGCACGTAGCCCTCGGTGTGTCCGCTCCACTCGTTGCCGGGACCCTCGTGACAGATCGGGTCCATCGGGTTGCACAGGTCCATCGCCTTGGAACCGAGCAGCGCACTATGGGTCGTTATCGGCTGCTTGGTGCGGTCGGCCACATTGCCGAAGGTGACGACCGCCGCGACATTGTCGGCGTAGGAGGCCGGCAACGAAGTACCCCTGAGAAGGCCCCCCACCGAATTTCCGGTGACGATGTCGATCACCGACGCACCCTGCGAATAGCCGCCCAGCACCTGCGGCGTGTTCGGGCATTTGTCGGCCATGGACTTGACGTGCTCGACGGCGTCCTTGGAGCCCGCGTCGGTGTGCAACTGAAGGAGGCTTGCCTTGTAGTTCACCGGATAGGCACCAACGTTCATGCCGGTCTGCTGGCGCAATGCGTCGACGAGGGCTTGGCCGACGCGCCCCAGGCCGGCCGGTTCATCGGTGCCGCGGGCGAAGGTCACCTCCACGTCGGGGCAGTCATCGGCGCTGGCCGAGGGGACGGCGCGCGACAGCGCGCATGGCGCCATCAGCAGAACACTCGCGGCCAGCACCGCGGCGGCGCCCCGAACGCGTGGCCGCGCAAGACGCGACGCGCGGCGCCCCGGTTGGTGGTTGCTCACCGGCCGATACTACCGAGAAGCCGCTGGCAGTTTCACATCCGCAAAGTCGTCCGCCCGTTAACTGTCCCAGTCGGTGTAAACGCTTTAGGCCGTCTCAAGAATCGTCGGTCAGCAGTCGATACACAACGTAGAGCGCAAACCAGATGATCACGGCGCTCATTACAGCGAGCAGCACCTCGTAGAAGATCGTCATGCATCCAAGTATCCAAAGCGCAACTCCCTGCGCGCCGCACACTCAAATCGCGTAGAGCGCAGGCAGGTTGACCACGATCGCTTCCTGGCTGCTGCGCGCGATCACCAACTCCGCCGCGGTGTCGGGGTCCGGGTTCTCTTCCCGGTGAGGCAGATGAGGTGGGACGAAGATGTAGTCGCCGGGATTCGTCCGTACCCGAACCTCGTCTGCTCCGTCGAAGAACACGAACTCCGGATGCCCGCTGCGAACATAGATCATGGTTTCTGAGTCGCCATGGTGATGGTTGGCCGAAACGCTGCCCGGCGCGGCCAACGTCTCACCCATCCAGAGCTTTTCACTGCCGACCGTGGCTCCACTCAGCGCGGCGAACCGTTGCATGCCATCCGTCTGGGCCGTGGTGGCATCGAGTTCCGACGACTTGATGTGGCGCACACGATTTCGGGGCGCGCGTGTGCCGGAATCGTTGGAGAAATCGGGGTGGAATCCGTCGGGACTGTCCATACCTTTCACCGTAGACCGGCGTCCTGGTGACATGCTCGTTCGCCCAAACGAATTCGAGCCGGCCCCCGGAGAATCTCCGAGGGCCGTTTCGCTTACGGACACCGGGGGCGGGTGTCGCGCAGCGCGACGACGCCGCCGGCCAGACCGATGCCGGCCGAGACGGATCACGAGTGGTGGGTCTCGTCGGGGTTCGCCTCTCCTTCCTTGTACCGGGTGAGGAATCCGATGGCCACGATGGCCGCCGCGGCGCCGATGACGCCCCACAGCACGATCGAAAACACCAGCGAGCCGAACAGGAAGTTGTAGGTGACTGCCAGATACAGCGACCAGAGCACCCGGTACAAGGACCAGAATGCGAGCAGTCCGGCGCTGATCCCGATCGCCAGGCTCGGCTGGCGGTCGACGCGGTTGATCTGTTGCTCGATGGCGGTGGGCACGATCTTCACTTTGTTTCCCTTCTGAGGCGCCGCGGGTCGGCGTCGTTGTCTCGGGAAGTACAGCCCGGCTGACTTGCTACCGATCCCAACTACTCAGAAGAGACGCCTATCGATCGCTTTGCTCCGTCCGCAGCACGGCGTTGTCGCCTTCCAACTGAACGTTGCGGTCGTCGAGTGCCTCGTTGCGGTCTTCGAGTTCGAGAATCCGAGCGATCCCCGCGAGGTTCACACCGGCGGCGACAAGTTCGCTGATCCGCTGCAGCCGGACCAGATCGTCGGCGCTGTAGCGTCGGGTTCCTCCTGCGCTGCGCGCGGGAGTCAGCAAGCCGCGACGCTCATACAAACGCAACGACTGCTCGGGAATGCCGGACAACTCAGCAACCACGGAGATTGGGTAGACCCCGCGGTCAGAAGCCGGCGGACCGACCTTGCGGTCGTCAGTGGTCATCGAGGCGACGCCCCCAGTACTCAGTGCGAGACAGCAGAAACATCTGGCGAGCACCAGTAAACATCTGCTGTTGGTCTTGTACAAGCTTTGAGGCGGTGCTATACAAAAATCTATATCTTGAGCCACAGATTCTGTAGTGCCCGTGACAGCGGAAATAGGTACAGGAAGTGGTGAGAATGCGGATACGGCGACAACCAGAAGTCGGTTCTGGCCCGACCGGTACCGGAAGGGTCCGGGCGGCCACGCGCGAGCCGAGATGACAGTCGATGTGGTCACCGTCGCCGTCGAGTTCTTGACCCGGCGCTATGAGATCGATGCCGACGCCGCCCACGAGCTGTTGACCCGCTACGCCACCGATGATCAGCTGCCGGTTGCCGATGTGGCGTGTCGGCTCATCAACGAACATTCCGCGCCAGCCTCCGACGGTGACATCCACGTGCGGCTCGCGGAGTCGATTCGCAACGCCCACGGCCGGCGCGCCCGGTCCAGCGGCAGGTTGCTCGACGAACTCGCGGTCGCCGGCCTTGAATTCGTCTCCGGCGCCCAGTACGCCGGTATCACCGCCGCCGACGCTCGCAGTCGCGCCGATACGGCCAGCGCTGTCGGGCGCTTTCCCCCTCTGCTGGATGCCATTCAACGGCGCCATCGAGAAGGGCCTTATCTGGACGCGGTCCGGGACCGCGACACCGTCCGCGTCGACGACCTGACCACCGACACCCGCTGGCCGAACTTCCAGCGGGAGGCGTTGGCGCAGACCCCGATTCGGTCCGCGCTGACCTACCCGCTCGTGGCTGACCACCAACTCCTGGGTGCGCTCACCTTCTACGCCGAACAACCCCACTCCTTCGACGCCGACGCGCAGCGTCTCGGGTTCGTGTATGCCACGCATGCGGCGCTGGCATGGAACGCGGTCCGCCGCGAGGTCCAACTCCGCGAGGCGCTGGCCTCACGCGACATCATCGGGCAGGCCAAGGGCATGCTGATGGAACGCCACCAGATCAGCGGCGACGAAGCGTTCAGCCTGCTGCGCAGGCTGTCTCAGCAGTCCAATACCCGCGTCGCCGAGATCGCGCGCAGGCTCGTCGACGCGGCCCCACCGAACCGGCAGTAGACGCGTCAGGTCGTCGCGGCCCGCTGCGGGCACAAATACACCTGCGCGCCGGCGATGATGTAGTTCGACAGGTTCTCGTTCTTGGTCGTCTGATCTAGTTTCTGCAGCACAGTGGTCAGATCGACACCGCGGTTGTACTGCGTGCACACATCCTGGGCCATGGCGGTGAGGGTGGCGCAGTCCTGCGTGAAACCCACTCCGGCCATGCTCTGACAGAAGTCGGTTTGCGGGGAAGTGGCGGCGGTCGGCGCGGCGACCAGTGCGCCGACGAACACCGTCGACGTCAAAGCGAGTTTTGCGAACATGGCCATTGTGAGTCCTTCCTATCGCCGATTACCCACTCGGCGCAGGCGGCACGCAGGACTCGGTGCATTTCGAGACAGGCGCGTTATCGACACGCGACCATGGACCGGGGGCGGCCGTCGATAGGATCCCGACATGTCGCTACAAGCCGGCCACACGTTCGCCGGGTACACGATCATCCAGCGACTGGGCTCCGGCGCGATGGGCGAGGTCTATCTGGCCCAGCACCCGAGGCTGCCACGCCGCGATGCAGTGAAGGTGCTGGCCCAACAGGTTTCGACGGACGCCACATTTCGCGAGCGGTTCAACCGCGAAGCGCAGAACGCCGCGACGTTGTCGCACCCGAACATCGTCGCCGTCTATGACCGCGGCGAGCAGGACGGACGGTTGTGGATCTCGATGGCCTACGTCGAGGGCACCGACGCCGCGCGCCTGCTGCAGGAGCGCTACCGCAAGGGTATGCCGCCCGACGAAGTCGTGCGGATCGTCGCCGCGGTCGCCGACGCTCTCGACTACGCCCACCAGCGCCAATTGCTGCACCGCGACGTCAAACCCGCCAATATCCTTCTGACCCAACTCGATTCAGGGGGCTGGCGGGCGATGCTGGCCGATTTCGGGATCGCGCGGCGTGTCGACGACACCAGTTCGTTGACCCAAACCAACATCGCGGTGGGCACCGTTGCCTACGCGGCGCCCGAACAGCTGATGGGCCTGACGCTCGACGGCCGCGCCGACCAATACTCGCTCGCTGCAACGGCTTTCGAGTTGCTGACGGGCTCACACCTGTACCTGGATCTCAATCCCGCTGTCGTGATCAGCAGGCACGTCTCCGCACCGCCCCCCGAGATCGCCGACCGCAAACCCGAGCTGTCCGCGCTCGGTCCGGTGCTGTCCAAGGCGCTGGCCAAGTCGCCCGACGACCGGTACCGGTCCTGCATGGACTTCGCCAGGGCCCTCGCCCGACATCTCGACGTCGCGCTCGACGAGCTCGGCGCCGACGACGCGACCTTGGACGCGATGGCGGTCGCGCACCGCCACCACAAGGTCGAACCCAAGCGCCGGGGGCGGCCGTGGCTCATCGCGTCAGCCGCGGCGGCCGTCCTGCTGGTCGTGGCGGCCGTCGCAGCCGTCCTGCTGTTCGAGCGGCCCCGCGAGGAGGCAAGCCCCGCGCCGGCAGTGCCGGTGGTGCTCGTCGGCGCCGACTGCGCGGTGCTGGGCGCCGCAGGCGTCACCGAGACCGGCCAGAAGGCCTACTGCGCGCGTCTGCCGACCACCGGCGACATCATGTGGTCCTTGGTGTCCGGTGTGGTCCCGACCCCGACCGTCACCAACGGCCCCGACGACCCGGTGTACCCCGCCGGCATCGAGGAGCAGGTCGACGTGTGCGTGCAGCAGACCGGAAAGCCTCGCGTCGAATGCCGCGAAGACGTCCGGCGGGGAAACCTCACCGGACCAGCCTGAACGCGTTCCGGGCTTACCTCCCGGTTAGGAAATTCTTCCCCTCGGCAAGGTGGATTCTGGCTTTCCGGCGATTACGCCGGTGCCGTCGGTTCAGCAGTATTCCTCTCAACAACACCACAGCCACCAACCCGAACTTCCCGAGAGGAACCCCCACGATGAGCACTTCACAGGCCCGCAAACTGACCGGCATCAAGTACGCGGCAGCCATCCTCGGCGCCTTCGGCATTCTCGCCGTGGCCCCGGCGACCGCCTTCGCCGTCGACAACGACCCGGCCCCCGGCGGCGGCGGATGCACCTACACCGATAGTGACGGCTACCCCATCCCGATCGACGACGGCCAAGACGTGTTCGTCGACGGCAAGATCGTCAGCTGCCGCGGCGGCAAGATCACGATCACCACGGCACCGCAGCGCGCCGAGACCGGCGGCGTCGGCACCGTCGACGGCGGGGGCAAAGTGAGCAACCCGGGCCGGCTGCCGGTCTTCGGCGGCGGCAAGCTCCCTGTGTTCTCGAAACAGAACTAACCCCCGCACGCAGTCGGCCCGCCACCAACCCTCCCCGGGTGGCGGGCCGAACTGATTGCGGTGACTACCGCGGCGGAGGTATCAGCACCGGATCCGGTACCGACGTGGCGGGCTCCGGCGGAGTCAACGCCGTATCACCGAGGCCCGGCGGGACTTGGTTGGCACTCGGCGGCGGGGTGGTCGTCACCATACAAAGAAGCCATTCAGCGCACCGACGAAAATCTCGGCGCGACCACGAGTGCGGTGGCGGCGCGCGAGGCGGCGACCGACCATGGCCATCAGCCTCAGAAAGGTTTCGGCCACGGCTTCCAATCACCCGACGAGACAGCGACATTCGTGATCGCCCGCGGCCCCGACTTCAAACGACGGGTACATCAACACCGACTACCAGATCGTCGATGTCACCCCCACGGTGCTCGATCTGTTCGACGCTCCGCTGCGCCGCAGTTTCGACGGTCTACCCCTGACATCCCTTGGCGCAGGCGTCGATCCCGGTGATCGGGCGAACCTGCTAGACGCGCTCGAGGCGCAACTCGCGTCGAACCACACCCCCGACTTCGTCACCAACGTGGCGCTGAGCGCGCACACCATCTTCGCGTCCATTCCCTACTTCCTGCTCGACGCGGGACTGCCGCTGCCGGGGCCGATCATCGACGTCGTGTACTGCTGACCAACATGCCCGCGCAGATCGTGGCGCTGTTGACGGGTGTGCACGGCGCGAGCATCTTCCCGCTGCTGCCCCCGCCGCCGGCATCGTCGTTCATCCCGGACCAGTCGAGCACCCTCGACTGCGGTCAGGGCACCCTCGCCGCGGCGGCATGCCTCGCCAGCTGACCGAGTTCTGCTGTCACAGACCGCCGCTCGACGGCGCGTTGTTGGGATCGGTAGCCGCGCCGACACGGTGCAATCGACGCAGGACCGGCGCCGCGATTTAGCCCGCAAAGGGGAGGTCAGCGGTGTTATCTTGACGTCGCCGGTGCGTGAATTGGAAACGACAGCCTGCTTCGCGAACGGTGCCGCGCTCGCTGGGGCGGGTCGCTGACCCATCTCTAGTAGGCAATTAGGAGAACGCGTGAGTACGAATCCGTTCGACGACGACACCGGTCGCTTCTTCGTCGTGGTCAACGACGAGGAGCAACACAGCCTCTGGCCCACGTTTGCTGATGTGCCTGCTGGATGGCGGACCGTTTACGGCGAAGCGACCAGAGCAGATTGCCTCGACTACATCGAACAGAACTGGCCCGATATCCGGCCGAAGAGTCTGCGCGAGAGGCTGGCCCAGGGAGCGGGCTCTGAGACCTGAGCCGTCCGGGCTGGCTGCCGAGCGCGTCACGATTCGTGACCATCGCATCGACCTTGGGGAAGTCAGGGCAGCACTAGCCGGTCTGGACGGGGTGGCACAGGCAGTCGTGATCGTCAGGGAAGATCGCCCCGGCGATCAGCGCCTGGTGGGTTATCTGACCGGGGACTGCGGGACGGTTGACCCGGCGGGCGTGCGTGTGGCGCTGGCCGAGCGATTGCCGTCGTACATGGTCCCCGCCGCGGTGGTGGTGATGGACGCATTGCCGTTGGGGGCCAACGGCGAAGTCGACGCCGCCGCGCTTCCCGCACCCGAATACGACGACGCCGACCGCTACCGCGCCATCGAAGCGCGCCTGGCCGAGATCGTCGCCGACGTTCTCGGCGTGCAGAGCGTGGATGTCCGGGAGTCGTTCTTCGACCTCGGCGGGGACTCGCTGGCGGCCATGCGGGTGGTCGCCGCCGTCAACGCCACGCTCGAAGCCAACTTGCCGCTGGGCGCGTTGTTCAACACCCCCACCGTCACAGAACTGGCCGCCCGCATCGGTGTCGCCGCGGGCGCAGCCAAACCGTTGATGGCCCGCGAGCGGCCCGCTGTGGTGCCGCTGTCGTTCGCGCAGAGCCGGTTGTGGTTCATCGGCCAATTGCAGGGCCCCTCACCGGTGTACAACCGCGCGGTGGCATTGCGGTTGCGCGGCAACCTGAATACCGAGGCGTTGCACACCGCGCTGATCGACGTCCTCGACCGTCACGAGAGCCTGCGGACCGTGTTCCCCGCAGTCGACGGGGTGGCTCAGCAGATCGTCCTCCCGGCGCACGGCCTCGACTTCGGTTGGACGGTGGTCGATGCCACCGGATGGCCGACCGACCGGCTCGACAGGGCGATCGAGGACGTCGCACACGACGGCTTCGACCTCGCGGACGAGATCCCTTTTCGGACAGAGGTTTTCAGAGTGTCCGAGGACGAGCATGTGCTGGTGGTCGTGGTGCACCACATCGCAGGCGACGGCTGGTCGATCGGCGTGTTGGCCGCCGACATCAGCGCCGCGTACGCCGATCGGTACGCCGGTCATGCGCCCCGCTGGTCCGACCTCCCGGTGCAGTACGCCGATTACACGCTGTGGCAGCGGGAGAATCTGGGCGACCTCAGCGACTCGAGCAGTCCGCTGGCCGCGCAGGTCGGCTTCTGGGAAGACGCGCTGGCAGGCATGCCTGAGCGGTTGGAGTTGCCCACCGACCGCCCGTACCCGCCGGTCGCCGATCACCACGGCGCCAGCGTCACGGTGGACTGGACGGCGCAGTTGCAACAGCAGGTGCGTGTGTTGGCCCGCGAGCACAAGGCGACCAGCTTCATGGTCGTCCAGGCCGCCCTTGCGATGCTGCTGTCGAGGCTGGGCTCGAGTTCCGATGTGGCGGTGGGGTTCCCGATCGCAGGCCGAGGCGATCCGGCACTGGACGGTCTGGTCGGCTTCTTCGTCAACACGCTGGTCCTGCGTGTCGACCTCGGGGGAGACCCCACCTTCGCCGAGTTGCTCGCCCAGGTCCGCGAACGTAGCCTCGCCGCCTACGAACACCAGGATGTCCCGTTCGAGGTGCTCGTCGAGCGGCTCAACCCGCCGCGCTCGCGGACTCACCATCCGCTGATTCAGGCGATGTTGGCCTGGCAGAACACGGCTCCGTTGGCCTTGACGGTCGCCGACCTCGAGGTGTCACAACGTCCGCTCAAGACCCGCACGGCTGCAATGGATTTGGCGCTCTATCTGGGCGAGCGCTTCACCGAGACCGGTGCACCCGCAGGCATCGGCGGCACCGTGCAGTTCCGCACCGACGTGTACGACACCGCCACCATCGAAACTCTGGTGCAGCGGTTGCACCGCGTCCTGACGTCGGTCACCGCCGATCCGACCGTGCGGTTGTCGACGGTGGACCTGCTCGACGACGACGAACGCGCGCGGTTGGACGCGTGGGGGAACCGTGCAGCCCTGACGAAGCCCGCACCGGCGGCGACGTCGATCCCCGCCGCGTTCGCGCACCAGGTCTCGTGCGCACCCGAGGCGGTCGCGCTGGTCTGCGGCGGCCGGTCGTTGACCTATCGTGAGCTCGACGAGGCGTCGAACCGGCTGGCGCACAAGCTCCGTGACGAAGGCGCCGCCGCCGGCGCGACTGTCGCGCTCCTACTGGATCGCTCGGCAGAAGCCGTCATCGCGATCCTGGCGGTGCTGAAGGCAGGCGCCGCCTACCTGCCGATCGACCCGACGCTGCCCGCAGCGCGGGGGGCGTTCATGCTCGGCGACGCCGCGCCGACGGTGGCCGTCACCTGCGCAGCCTTCGCCGACCGGTGCGACGGACACCGCGTTGTGCTGATCGACGTGGACGATCCGCAACTACCGGAATATCCGTGCACGGCATTGGCGGCCCCAAGCCCGGACGGGATCGCCTACGTCATCTACACCTCAGGCACCACCGGTGTGCCCAAGGGCGTGGCGATCACCCACCAGAACCTGACCCAGCTGATCATGTCGTTCGATGCCGGACTGCCCGCCGCAGCCGAACAGGTGTGGCCGCAATGGCATTCGTACGCGTTCGACTTCTCGGTGTGGGAGATGTTCGGTGCCCTGTTGCGCGGCGGTCGGTTGGTCGTGGTGCCGGACACGGTGGTGCATGCGCCAGGCGACTTCCACGATCTGCTTGTCGCCGAGGGCGTCAACGTTCTCACTCAGACCCCCTCTGCGGTCGGGTTGTTGGCGGCGCAGGGCCTGGAGTCGGCGGCGCTGCTGATGGGTGGCGAAGCATGTCCGGCGGCGGTCGTGGACCAATGGGCGCCGGGCCGGCTGATGGTCAACGCGTACGGCCCCACCGAGACGACGATCTACGCGTCACTCAGCGCGCCGCTGACGCCCGGTTCGGGTGCCGCGCCCATCGGGTCGCCGGTGCCTGGGTCGGCGTTGTTGGTGCTCGACGAGTGGTTGCGGCCAGTGCCGCCCGGTGTCGTCGGCGAACTGTACATCGCCGGTCACGGTGTGGGAGTGGGCTATTGGCACCGCAGCGCGTTGACCGCGGCGCGGTTCGTGGCGTGTCCGTTCGGCGGGCCGGGTGCCCGGATGTATCGCACCGGCGACCTGGTGTCGTGGGGCGCGGACGGTCAGCTCCGGTACATCGGACGTGCCGACGAGCAGGTGAAGGTCCGCGGCTATCGCATCGAGTTGGGTGAGGTACAGGCCGCGCTGGCCGGACAGCACGGTGTCGACCAGGCGGCGGCCGTAGTACGCGAGGACCACCGGGGGGCGCACCGGTTGGTCGGTTATGTCACCGGGGCACCGGATCCGGCCGCGGTGCGCACGGCGCTGGCCGAACAGCTGCCGCCGTACATGGTGCCGTCCGCAATCGTCGTGGTCGACGCCCTGCCGTTGACGGTGAGCGGGAAACTCGACACCGCGGCCCTTCCGGTGCCGGACTACCAGGACGCCGACGGTTACCGTGCGCCGGTCACCGTCACCGAAGAGATCCTGGCGGGCATCTACGCCCAGGTGCTGGCCGTCGAACGCGTCGGCATCGACGATTCGTTCTTCGACCTCGGGGGCGACTCGTTGTCGGCGATGCGCGTGATCGCCGCGGTCAACAAGTCGTTCGACGTGAACCTGGCCGTCCGCACATTGTTCGACGCGCCCACCATCGCCCAGTTGGCGCCGCATCTCGGTGATCAGTCGACCCGGCTGGAACCGGTGGCGGCCGTCAAGCGGCCCGACATACTGCCGTTGTCGTTCGCGCAGAGCCGATTGTGGTTCCTCGACCAGATCCAGGGCGCGTCGCCGATGTACCACATGGCGGTGGCGTTGCGGCTGCGCGGACACCTCGACGCCGACGCCCTCGGCACGGCGTTGGCCGACGTCGTCGGCCGTCACGAGACCCTGCGCACGGTGTTCACCGCGGTCGACGGAACACCGCAACAAGTCGTGTTGCCACCGCATCGGGTCGACTTCGGCTGGGAGAAGGTCGACGCCACCGGATGGTCCGAAGAGACGGTGCGCGGCCACACCGACGAATTAGCGCAGCGCCCGTTCGACCTGTCCGCCGAAATTCCGTTGCGGGCGAGGCTGTTTCGCATAGCCGATGACGAACACGTACTGGTGGCGGTGGCGCACCACATCGCAGCAGACGGCTGGTCGGTGGCCCCGCTGGTGCGTGATCTCGGGGTGGCCTACGCCAGCCGGTGTGCGGGGTTGGCGCCCGGCTGGGACGACCTGCCCGTGCAGTACGCCGACTACACGCTGTGGCAGCGGGCGCAACTCGGCGACATCGAGGACGCCGGCAGCCCGGTGGCACGACAACTTCGGTACTGGGAACACACCCTTGCCGGAATCCCGGAGCGGCTGCAGCTTCCCACCGACCGGCCGTACCCGCTGGTCGCTGACTACCGCGGCGACCGGGTGGCAGTCGACTTCTCGGCCGACCTGCAGCGGCGGGTGCGCGAGCTGGCCCGGCGCCACAACGCCACCAGTTTCATGGTCGTCCAGGCGGCCCTCGCGGTGCTGCTGTCGAAGATGAGCGGCAGCGCCGATGTCGCAGTGGGCTATCCGACGGCCGGGCGCCGCGACCCTGCGCTGGACGAACTGGTCGGCTTCTTCGTCAACACCCTGGTGCTGCGCGTCGACCTGGCCGGCGATCCGACGGTCGCAGACCTGCTCGCCGATGTCCGTCAGCGCAGCCTCGCCGGCTACGAACACCAGGACGTGCCGTTCGAGGTGCTCGTCGACCGCCTCACGACCACCCGGTCGCTCACCCATCATCCGCTGATCCAGGTCATGCTGGCGTGGCAGAACTTCCCCGGGCACCACAACGAACCCGCGCACGGGCTGACGCTCGGCGACCTGCAGGTCACGCCGCTGCCCGTGCAAACCCGCACGGCCCGAATGGATCTGACTTTCTCGCTGGCCGAGCGCTGGACCGCGGCCGGTGAACCGGCGGGCATCGGCGGCACGGTGGAGTTCCGCACCGATGTATACGACGCCGCCAGCATCGAGACCCTCGTCGAGCGGCTACAGCGGGTGCTGCTGGCGATGACCGACGATCCGGCGGCACGGGTGTCGTCGGTGGACCCGGTCAGCGATGACGAGCACATCGAACTGAATCGGCGGGGTAATCGCGCCACCTTGACCCAACCCAAACCTGTCGCGGTGTCGATTCCCGCCGCGTTGGCCGAGCAGGTGGCGCGCACCCCCAGCGCGCTGGCAGTGAGCTTCCGAGGCCGCTCGATGACGTATCAAGAGTTCAACTGGGCGTCGAACCGGTTGGCGCACTTGCTCTCCCACCATGGGGCGGGGCCGGGCACCTCGGTGGCGCTGCTGTTTCCCCGGTCAGCCGACGCGATCGTCGCGATGGCGGCAGTGCTGAAAACCGGTGCCGCGTACCTGCCCATCGACCCGGCCCTACCGCAGTCGCGCATCGAGTTCATGCTCGCCGACGCCGAACCGGTCGCGGTGCTCACCACCGCCGATCTTCGTAGCAGGCTGACCGGGTACGACCTGCTGGTGATCGACGTCGACGATCCGGTCATCGCCCACAATCCGTGCACCGGCTTGGCGGTCCCCGCACCGGACGACATCGCCTACCTCATCTACACCTCCGGTACAACCGGGGTGCCGAAGGGGGTGGCGATCACCCACCGCAACGTCACGCAACTGCTTCGTCTGCGGAAGTTCTTCGGGTCCCGGGCTGGCGCAACACAATTCGCGGCGACACAATGGCATTCGCATTCGTTCGACGTCTCGGTGTGGGAGATCTGGGGCACCTTGTGCTCCGGCGGACGGTTGGTGGTGGTGCCCGAGTCGGTGGCCACCTCACCGGACGACTTCCATGTCTTGCTCACCGCCGAGCGCATCTCCGTCGTGAGCCAAACACCCTCGGCTGTCGCAACGTTGGAGCCGCGCGGGCTGGAATCGGCGGCGCTGGTGGTGGCTGGGGAGGCGTGCCCGCCCGCGCTGGTCGATCAGTGGGCGCCGGGCCGCGTGATGATCAACGCCTACGGCCCGACCGAAACCACCGTGTACGCGGCGATGAGCGCTGCGCTGACTCCGGATTCGGACGTGGTACCGATCGGCACGCCGGTGTCGGGTGCGGCGTTGTTCGTCCTCGACCGCTGGTTGCGCCCCGTGGCGCCCGGCGTGGTGGGTGAGTTGTACGTGGCAGGTGCGGGGGTGGGCGTCGGGTATTGGCGTCGCGGCGGATTGACGGCAGCGCGTTTCGTGGCGTGTCCGTTCGGCGCACCCGGCGCGCGGATGTACCGCACCGGGGATCTGGTGCGGTGGCGCCCCGACGGCCAACTCGAATACCTCGGCCGCGCAGACCAACAGGTCAAGATCCGCGGCTTCCGCATCGAACTCGGGGAGGTGCAGGCCGCGCTGGCCGGCCTGGACGGAGTGACGCAGGCAGTCGTGATCGCCCGCGAGGACCGTCTCGGCGACAAACGCCTGATCGGCTATGTCACCGGAAAGGTCGACCCGGCCTGGGCGCGCGCGACGCTGACCGATCGGCTGCCGGCCTACATGGTGCCGACCGCGGTGATGGTGCTCGACGCAATCCCGTTGACGGTCAACGGCAAACTCGACGTGGACGCGCTGCCCGCACCCGACTATCGAGACATCGACCGGTATCGCGCGCCCGACACCATGATCGAGCGGATTCTGGCCGGTATCTATGCCGAGGTGTTGGGGCTGGACCGCGTCGGTGTCGAGGACCCCTTCTTCCAGTTGGGCGGCGACAGCATCCTGGCGATGCAGGTGGTGGCGCGGGCCAGGGCGGCAGGCATCACCTGCCGGCCCCGCGATCTGTTCGTCGAGCAGACGGTGGCCGGCCTCGCCCGGGTAGCGGAGTTCACCGATGCCGACGCCCCGGTCGACGAGGGCACGGGTGCCGTGTTGTCGACTCCGATCATGCGGTGGTTGCAGAACGTCGACGGGCCGGTCGCGCAGTTCAACCAGACCGTGGTGGTGCAGGCGCCGGCGGGGGTGACTGAGGCCGATGTGGTCGTGTTGTTGCAGGGTTTGGTGGATCGGCACGGGATGCTTCGGTTGCGGGTCGACGAGGGTTGGTCGATGTGTGTGCCTGCGCGGGGTTCGGTGGCTGCGTGTGTGCGTTCGGTGGGTGTGTTGTCTGATGCGGAGTTGGTGGCGGCGCGGTCGCGGTTGGATCCTGCTGCGGGGGTGATGTGCAGCGCGCTGTGGGTGGAATCGGCGGGCCAACTGGTGTTGATGATCCATCATCTGGCGGTCGATGGGGTGTCGTGGCGAATCCTGCTGGAAGACCTGAACATTGCCTGGGCGCAACATCGCGGTGGGCGCACGGTTGCGTTGCCTGGGTCGGGGACGTCGTTTCGGCGGTGGGCGGCGCTGTTGGGCGAGCATGCGCTCTCGGTGGCTGATGTGGCCGATGCGTGGCGGCGGGTGGCCGATGTCGCACCAGCGCTGCCGGGGCCGTGTGCTGGGGTGGATACGTTTGCGACGGCGGGGCGTTCGTCGGTGGTGTTGGACATCGAGACGACGCGGGTGTTGTTGGGTGAGGTGCCCGCGGCGTTTCACGCTGGGGTGCAGGATATTTTGTTGATCGCGTTCGCGTTGGCGTGGATGCAGTTCCTGGGCATCGAGGGTGCGCTCGGTGTGGATGTCGAGGCGCATGGTCGTGACGAGGAGGTGGCGGCCGGGGTTGATTTGTCGCGCACGGTGGGGTGGTTCACGGCCAAGTATCCGGTGGCGTTGACGGTCGGGGCATTGGACTGGTCACAAGTAACGACCGGCGGCCCGGTATTGGGGGAGGTGGTCAAGGATCTCAAGGAGCAACTGCGCGCCCACCCCGACGGGTTGACCTATGGTCTGTTGCGTTACCTCAATCCCGATGTCGAGCTGCCCGACTCGGAGCCGACCATCGGGTTCAACTACCTCGGCCGCCTCGCCGCGCACGCGGATGCGGGCTGGCGCATCGAATCGACCGGCAACAGCACCGTCGGGTTGCCGATGCCGCTCTTCCACACCGTCGACCTCAACGCCGGCACGGTCGACACCGATGCAGGTCCACAGCTACATGCTGAATGGATGTGGGCGTCATCGGTTTTCGACGGCGAGCAGGCCGGGCAGGTCGGTCAATTGTGGTTCGAGGCGTTGGCGGGCGTTTGTGCGCATGCGCGTCGTGGGGGAGGTGGGCTGACGCCGTCGGACATCGTCCCTGCCCGACTGACTCAGCAGCAAATCGACGACCTGCATCAGCAAGACGACATCGCCGACATCCTCCCGCTGACACCACTCCAACACGGCTTGCTCTTCCACGCTGCCCAGCCCCACGACGATGCCTATGCAGTACAACTCGACTTCGCCATCGAGGGTGCCCTGGACGTGCAGCGGCTTCGTGATGCGGTGCATGGGGTGGTGCGGCGGCATCCGAATCTGGTTGCGCGGTTTTGTGATCGGTTCGACGAGCCGGTGCAGATCATTCCTGCCGAACCCGTCGCTGGGTGGCAATATCTGGAACTCGACGGCGATGACGTAAGTCAGCTGTGCGCGGCCGAGCGTGCTGCGGTGTGTGCGTTGGCTGATCCGCCGGCGTTTCGGGCGGTGCTGATCCGCGCCGGTTCTGATGCGTATCGGTTTGTGTTGACCATTCACCACATCGTGGTCGACGGCTGGTCGATGCCTATTATCTTGCGGGAGATCTTCGCCGGCTACCACGGTCACCGGCTACCGGCTCCACAGCCCTACCGCAAGTTCGTGTCGTGGCTGGCCGGCCGCGACCTCGACACCGCGCACGCGGTCTGGCGCGACCAACTGGCCGGCTTCGACACCCCGACGCTGATCGGCGCATCGACGCAAGGGCGGCGGTGCGCCGAACTGTCCCGCCTGTCCGAACAGAAAACACGCGCGATCAACGGCTTGGCGCGGCAATGCCACACCACCGTCAACATCGTGCTGCAGGCGGCGTGGGCGCAACTGCTCACCTCACTGACCGGCCACCACGACGTTGCCTTCGGCACAACGGTTTCCGGCAGGCCCGCCGACGTGGTCGGCGCGGAGTCGATGGTGGGCCTGTTCGTCAACACCGTTCCGGTGCGGGCCACGCTCACGCCGAGCACCACTGCCGCCGATCTGCTCGACCAACTGCACAGCGCCCACCACCGCACCCTCGAACATCAGCACCTCGCGCTGCGCGACATCCACCGCATCAGCGGGCACGATGCCCTGTTCGACACGCTGTTCGTGTACCAGAACTTCCCGATCGACGCCGCAGCGCTGTCGGATGCCCAACTCGCCATCACCGAGGTGAGCAGGCACGACTACAACCACTATCCGCTGACCATCCAAGCGCTGCCGGGAAACGAACTGGGCCTGCGCGTGGAATACGACAGCGAGTTGTTCGACGCAGGCCGCATCCAGGCGCTAATGGCCCGGTTCGAGCGCGCGGTGACGGCCATGACCGCCGATCCGACGCGGCCACTGTCGTCGACGGATCTGCTCGACGCCGACGAGCGGACGGCACTTGACCGGTGGGGCAACCGGCCCGCGCTCAGCCAACCCGTATCCACCGGTGAGTCGATCCCGGCCCTGTTCGCCGCGCAGGCAGCCCGCACACCCGATGCGGTGGCAGTGACCGACCGAGGCCGCTCGACCACATACCGCGAACTCGACAACGCCGCGAACCGGTTGGCGCACCTGCTTGCCGATCACGGCGCAGGCCCGGGTTCGGCTGTCGCACTGCTGTTCCCGCGGTCCACCGAGGCAATCGTGGCAATCCTGGCGGTGCTGAAGACGGGCGCCGCCTACCTACCGATCGACCCCAACCTGCCCGCGGCCCGCGTCGGATTCATGCTCGCCGACGCCACGCCGATCGCCGCGGTCAGCGCCGCATCGCTCGCCGATCGGCTGCGTGAACATGACCTGCCGGTCCTCGACATCGGCGACGCCGACGCTCACCCGTGCACGCCACTGGTCGCGCCCGCCGCCGACAACATCGCCTACTACATCTACACGTCGGGCACCACGGGCGTGCCCAAAGGCGTTGCCATCACGCATCACAACGTCGCCGAGCTGTTGAACTCCCTGCGACCCCAGTTGCCGACCGCGGGCGTGTGGTCGCAGTGGCACTCGCTGGCTTTCGACGTCTCCGTATGCGAGATCTGGGGCGCGTTGCTCAGTGGGGGGCGGTTGGTCGTCGTACCGGAAACCACGGCGCGCTCACCCGAAGACTTCCACGCTCTACTCGCCGCGGAACAGGTCACCGTCCTGAGCCAGACCCCGTCGGCGTTCTACGCGCTGCAAACCGCGGACGCGGTACTGAAACGCGATCTGACGCTCGAGGCGGTGCTGTTCGCAGGCGAAGCGCTGCAGCCCCCGCGTCTTCGGACCTGGCAGGACCACCACCCGCACGCACCACGACTGCTCAACCTGTACGGCACCACCGAGACGACGGTGCACGCCTCCCTGCGAGAAATCGGCGCCGACGACATCGACGGCGCCGCGAGCCCGATCGGCGGCCCCCTGGCGCATCTCGGCTTCTTCGTACTCGACCAATGGTTGCGACCCGTGCATGCCAGGGTCGTGGGCGAGTTGTACGTGGCGGGTGCCGCAGTGGGGATGGGCTACTGGCGCCGGGGCGGCTTGAGCGCGTCACGCTTCGTGGCATGCCCATTCGGGCGTCCGGGCCAACGGATGTACCGCACAGGCGATCTGGTGACCTGGAGCGCCGACGGCCAACTGCACTATGTCGGACGCGCCGACGAGCAGGTCAAGATCCGCGGCTACCGCATCGAACTGGGGGAGATCGAGAGCGCGCTGCTCGACTGCCCGCAGGTGGACCAGGCGGTCGCGAAGGTACACCACAGCGATGCCGGGCACCCGCACCTGGTCGCCTACCTCACCCTCGACCAGGCCTACACCACCCTCGATATCGCAGAGGCCGTGGGGCAATGGCAACACCTGTACGACGACCTGTATCGGGGGGACGACCCGAAGTCGCGCTTCGGTGCCGACTTCCGCGGCTGGAACAGCAGCTACACCGGCGAACCGATCCCACTCGACGAGATGGAGGAATGGCGCGCAGAAACCGTCGACCGGATCATGGCGCTCTCGCCCCGACGCGTCCTCGAGATCGGCGCCGGGTCGGGGCTGCTGTTGTCCCAGATCGCACCGCACTCCGTACGCTATGTCGCAACCGATCTTTCGGCCACCGCGATCGACGGCCTGGCCCGGTCACTCGAGCGCCTGCAGATTCCATGGCGCGACCGCGTCCAGCTACTCACCCGACCCGCCAATGCCATCGACGACCTGCCGCAGGACTACTTCGACACGATCATCCTGAATTCGGTCGTGCAGTACTTCCCGAACGCGGGCTACCTGGCCGACGTGATCGACAACGCCATGAAATTGCTGGTGCCCGGCGGTGCACTGTTCGTCGGTGACGTGCGCAACCACTCCCTGCAGGGCAGCTTCCACGCTTCCATCGCGCAACGGGCCAACCGCGCCGTCGTCGCCGAGTCCGAACTGCTCCTCGCGCCAGAGTTTTTCACCTCTTGGGCAGCCGAGCAGCCCTCGGCGGCCGGAGTCGACATCCAAGTCAAACGTGGATGGGCCGACAACGAACTCACCCGGTACCGCTACGACGTCGTCGTGCACAGGGGCTCCACGCCGTGTTCGGTGGCCGGCGCACCGGCCAGGGCATGGACCGGCAGCATGACCGAACTGCGCGACCTACTGACGTCCGAATCTCCGTCAGCCGTGCGCATCACCGACATCCCGCGCGCCGGACTGGTTGACCCTGCCGGAATCACGCCGGAGGATCTGTACCGCCTCGGCGAGACGCTCGGCTACCGCGTCGCCGTCACATGGGGCACCCGCCTCGGCGCCGTCGATGCCGTGTTCACCACCGACCGGGGTCCGCTGACGGGTATCTACCTGCCCTCCAACGATATTCGCCGATCCCACGCCAACGATCCGCGCACCAACGCCAAGATCAGCGCGGTGCGCCAGAGGCTGGGCGAGCGGTTACCCGGTTACATGGTGCCCGTACACATCGTCGTGCTCGACGAGTTCCCGTTGACCTCCTCAGGCAAGCTCGATTCGCGTGCGCTGCCCGCGCCGGTGGTCCAGGACACCGACCACTACCGTGCCCCGGAGACGGCGGTCGAGGAGATCCTGGCCGGTATCTATGCCGAGGTGTTGGGGCTGGACCGCGTCGGCGTGGACGAACCCTTCTTCCGGTTGGGCGGCGACAGCATCCTTTCGATGCAGGTGGTGGCGCGGGCGAGGACGGCCGGTGTGTTGTGCCGCCCACGCGACGTCTTCGTCGAGCAGACCGTCGCCGGACTTGCCAGCGTCGCCCGGATCGCCGACCCCGCGGGCGATGCGGTCGACGAGGGCACGGGTGCCGTGTTGTCGACTCCGATCATGCGGTGGTTGCAGAACGTCGACGGGCCGGTCGCGCAGTTCAACCAGACCGTGGTGGTGCAGGCGCCGGCGGGGGTGACTGAGGCCGATGTGGTCGTGTTGTTGCAGGGTTTGGTGGATCGGCACGGGATGCTTCGGTTGCGGGTCGACGAGGGTTGGTCGATGTGTGTGCCTGCGCGGGGTTCGGTGGCTGCGTGTGTGCGTTCGGTGGGTGTGTTGTCTGATGCGGAGTTGGTGGCGGCGCGGTCGCGGTTGGATCCTGCTGCGGGGGTGATGTGCAGCGCGCTGTGGGTGGAATCGGCGGGCCAACTGGTGTTGATGATCCATCATCTGGCGGTCGATGGGGTGTCGTGGCGAATCCTGCTGGAAGACCTGAACATTGCCTGGGCGCAACATCGCGGTGGGCGCACGGTTGCGTTGCCTGGGTCGGGGACGTCGTTTCGGCGGTGGGCGGCGCTGTTGGGCGAGCATGCGCTCTCGGTGGCTGATGTGGCCGATGCGTGGCGGCGGGTGGCCGATGTCGCACCAGCGCTGCCGGGGCCGTGTGCTGGGGTGGATACGTTTGCGACGGCGGGGCGTTCGTCGGTGGTGTTGGACATCGAGACGACGCGGGTGTTGTTGGGTGAGGTGCCCGCGGCGTTTCACGCTGGGGTGCAGGATATTTTGTTGATCGCGTTCGCGTTGGCGTGGATGCAGTTCCTGGGCATCGAGGGTGCGCTCGGTGTGGATGTCGAGGCGCATGGTCGTGACGAGGAGGTGGCGGCCGGGGTTGATTTGTCGCGCACGGTGGGGTGGTTCACGGCCAAGTATCCGGTGGCGTTGACGGTCGGGGCATTGGACTGGTCACAAGTAACGACCGGCGGCCCGGTATTGGGGGAGATGGTCAAGGATCTCAAGGAGCAACTGCGCGCTCACCCCGACGGGTTGACCTATGGTCTGTTGCGTTACCTCAATCCCGATGTCGAGCTGCCCGACTCGGAGCCGACCATCGGGTTCAACTACCTCGGCCGACTCGGCGCATCAGCGCAGACATCCGCCGACGGATGGCGGATCAGCAGTGACGCGGTGCCGGTACCACCTGCCCCCATGCCGCTCCTGCACACCGTCGACCTCAACGCCGGCACGGTGGACACCGACACCGGTCCACAGCTACATGCTGAATGGATGTGGGCGTCATCGGTTTTCGACGGCGAGCAGGCCGGGCGGATCGGGCGATTGTGGTTCGAGGCATTGGCGGGCGTTTGTGCGCATGTGCGCCGTGGCGGAGGTGGGCTGACGCCGTCGGACATCGCCCCTGCCCGACTGACTCAGCAGGACATCGACGATCTGCACCAGCGACACGACATCGCCGACATCCTCCCGCTCACACCGATGCAGCAGGGACTCCTCTTCCACGCCAACACCACACAGGGCGATCACGATGTCTACGCGGTGCAGGTGGCACTGACGGTCACCGGCCCTCTCGATGTGCAGCGGCTTCGTGATGCGGTGCATGGGGTGGTGCGGCGGCATCCGAATCTGGTTGCGCGGTTTTGTGATCGGTTCGACGAGCCGGTGCAGATCATTCCTGCCAAACCCGTCGCCGGGTGGCAATATCTGGAACTCGACGGCGATGACGTAAGTCAGCTGTGCGCGGCCGAGCGTGCTGCGGTGTGTGCGTTGGCTGATCCGCCGGCGTTTCGGGCGGTGCTGATCCGCGCCGGTTCTGATCGGTATCGGTTTGTGTTGACCATTCACCACATCGTGGTCGATGGCTGGTCGATGCCTATTATCTTGCGGGAGATCTTCGCCGGCTACCACGGTCACCGGCTACCGGCTCCACAGCCCTACCGCAAGTTCGTGTCGTGGCTGGCCGGCCGCGACCTCGACACCGCGCACGCGGTCTGGCGCGACCAACTGGCCGGCTTCGACACCCCGGCACTAGTCGGTCCACCCGACCGGTTGGGCTCAGGTCCTCGCGCCGCCGCGTCGTTCGTAGTGTCCGCATCCGACACACAGGAGCTCACCGAGCTCGCCCGCACCCACCACACCACCGTCAACGTCGTCCTGCAGGCCGCGTGGGCGCAACTGCTCACCTCACTGACCGGCCACCACGACGTCGTCTTCGGTGTTCCGGTCTCAGGCCGGTCGACGGAGTTGCCCGGCGCGGAGTCGATGGTGGGCCTGTTCATCAACACGATCCCGGTGCGGGCCACGCTCACCCCGACCACCACCGCCGCAGACCTGTTGCGCCAGTTGGAAATCGCCCGCAGTCACACCCTCGACCATCAACACACCGCGCTGCGCGACATCCACCGCATCAGCGGTCACGATCGGCTTTTCGATACCCTGTTCGTCTACGAGAACTATCCCATCGACGCCGGTGCGCTGTCGGTCGACGGCGACCTGGCCATCACCGACATCAGCACCAGCGACGCCACGCACTACCCGCTGGTGCTGCAGGCCTCGCCCGGCGACGAAACGACCCTTCGCCTCGACTACCGCACCGATGTGTTCGACGAGCAGACCGTCCAGGCGCTGGGCAAACGGCTACTGCGGGTGCTGTCCGAGATGGTCGACAATCCGCGGCGCGGGCTGTCGTCGACCGATCTGCTCGATCCCAGCGAACACGCCCGACTCGCGACATGGGGTAACCAACCCGCGCTGCGCCGATCCGCCCCTGCGGCCGTGTCCATTCCGGAGGCGCTGGCTGCGCAGGTCGCCCGCAGCCCCGACGCGGTCGCGATCAACGGCGGTGCCGAGTCGATGACCTATCGCGAGTTCGACGAGGCGTCGAACCGGCTGGCGCATTTGTTGACGGCGCACGGCGCCCGCCCGGGAGTCGTTGTGGCACTGATGTTCACGCGCTCCGTCGAGGCGATCGTCGCGATGACCGCTGTGCTGAAGACCGGGGCCGCCTATCTGCCCGTCGATCCGGTGCTGCCCGGCAAGCGGATCGGATTCCTGCTCGCCGATACGGCACCGGTGGTCGTGGTCACGACCGCCGCACTGGCAGGCCGACTGGACGCGCACGGCGTACCAGTGATCATCGGAAGCGTTGACGGGAGCGACTATCCTTGCACCGCCCTGCCCGCGCCTTCCGCCGACGACATCGCCTACCACATCTACACGTCCGGAACCTCGGGTGTGCCGAAGGGGGTGGCCGTCACCCACCGCAACGTGATGCACATGGTCGAATCGCTCGGTGCCTCGCTGCCGCGTGGCGGTGTGTGGGCGCAATGCCACTCCTACGCATTCGACGTCTCGGTGTGGGAGACCTGGGGTGCGCTGTTGCGCGGTGGCCGGCTGACGGTGGTGGGTGAGGACACCATGGCCTCACCCGACGACCTGCACGCGTTGTTGGTCGCCGAAGGCGTCACCGTGCTCGACCTGAGTCCGTCTGCGGCGGCGATGCTGTCGCCGCACGGGCTGGAGTCGATGACATTGGTCGTCGGCGGCGAGGCCTGCCCCGCCACCCTGGTCGACCAGTGGGCGCACGGCAGCACGATGATCAACGCGTACGGCCCGACCGAGACCACCGTGGACGCGGCCAGGAGCGGTCCGCTCGCCGCCGGGCCGGGGCTACCGCCGATCGGATCGCCGGTGCCCGGGTCGGGGCTGTTCGTGCTCGACGGATGGCTACGACCGGTGCCCCCCGGCGTGGTCGGCGAACTCTACATCGCCGGAAACGGTGTGGCAGTGGGATATTGGCGGCGCAGCGGATTGACGGCAGCACGGTTCGTGCCGTGCCCGTTCGGCGGTCCTGGCGAACGCATGTACCGCACCGGCGATTTGGTGCGGTGGCGCCCCGACGGTCAACTGGACTACCTCGGCCGCGGCGACCAACAGGTCAAGATCCGCGGCTACCGCATCGAACTTCGCGAGGTCCAGGCGGCGCTCGGCGGACTCGACGATGTCGAACAGGCTGTGGTGATCGCCCGCGAGGACCGTCCAGGCGACAACCGCCTGGTCGGATACATCATCGGAACCGCGGATCCCGCCGCCGCACGTGCCGCGTTGGCCGAACACCTGCCGCCCTACATGGTGCCCGCCGCGGTGGTGGCCGTCGACAGGCTGCCGCTCACGGTCAACGGCAAACTCGACGTGCGCGCCCTGCCCGCACCGGAATACCCGCCCACCGACCGCTACCGGGCGCCCACGAACGCCGTCGAACAAGCGGTGGCCGACATCTACACGCATGCACTCGGCATCGACCGCGTCGGCATCGAGGACTCCTTCTTCGACCTCGGCGGGGACTCGATATCGGCGATGCGCGTCGTCGCCGCCATCAACGAGACCTTCGACGCTCACCTGAGCGTGCGCACGCTCATCGCAGCGCCCTCCGTGAGAGGTCTCAGCATGCGGGTCGGCGGGGCCGCCCACTCAGCCGGCCCCGCCTCCGACCGTCGCTTCGAGGCGGTGCACGGCCGCGGCGCCGGCGAAATCCATGCCGCTGACTTGACTTTGGACAAGTTCATCGACGCCACCACGCTCGCCTGCGCCCCGACGCTGCCCGGCCCGAGCCCCGAGGTGCGCACGGTGTTGCTGACCGGAGCAACGGGTTTCCTCGGGCGCTACCTGACGCTGGAGTGGCTCGAGCAGATGGAGCGGGTCGACGGCACACTGATCTGCCTGGTGCGGGCCGCCTCCGACGAGGACGCCCGGCGTCGTCTCACCGACGTCTTCGACAGCGACCCGGATCTGTTGCGGCGCTTTGAAGAACTGGCCGCTGCGCACCTCGAAGTCGTCGCGGCAGACAAGGGCGAGGTCAACCTTGGGTTGGCGCCGCACAGTTGGCGGCGGTTGGCCGAGACCGTCGACCTGATCGTCGACTCCGCCGCTGTCGTCAACGGGGTGCTGCCGTACAGCGATCTGTTCGGGCCCAACGTGGTCGGCACCGCTGAACTGATCCGCCTCGCGCTCACGTCCAAGCTGAAGTCCTACAGCTACGTGTCGACCGCCGACGTCGGGGTCCAGATCGAACCGTCGGCGTTCATCGAAGACGCCGACATCCGCGTCATCAGCCCAACCCGAGTCATCGACGGTGGCGTGGCGAACGGCTACGGCAACAGCAAGTGGGCCGCCGAGGTGCTGCTGCGCGAAGCCAACGACCTGTGTGGACTGCCGACAACGGTGTTCCGGTGCGGAATGATACTGGCCGACACCACATATGCCGGGCAGTTGAACGTGTCCGACATCTTCACCCGGATGGTGCTCAGCGTGCTGGCCACCGGCGTCGCACCCGCGTCGTTCTACCAACTCGGCGCCGACGGGCGTCGGCAACGCGCGCACTTCGACGGGCTACCCGTGGACTTCGTCGCCGAAGCGATTGCCACACTGGGTGCCCAGACGGTCGACGGCTTCCAAACGTTCCACGTGATGAACCCGCATGACGACGGCATCGGACTCGACGAATACGTCGACTGGCTGATCGAGGCCGGTTACCCGATCCGGCGTATCGACGAGTTCGGAGAGTGGCTGCAGCGCTTCGAAGCGGGCCTGCGTGCCCTGCCGGACCGGCAGCGCAGGCATTCGGTGCTGCAGATGCTGCTGCTGCGCAACTCCGGTCGGGCGCGCCCCCTGCCGCCGACGCTCGGTTCCTTCGGTCCGACCGACCGATTCCGGTCCGCCGTGCGTGACGCCAAAATCGGTCCGGACAAGAACAATCCGGACATCCCGCGGGTGTCCGCGCCGACCATCATCAAGTACGCCACCGACCTGCGCCGCCTGGGGTTGCTCTGACATGCTCAGTCTGCTTCGCCCGCACCGGTTGTCGATGACGGTGAGTCTGCTTCTGCTCGGCGCCGCGACCGCGCTCATTCTGATTCAGCCGCTGCTGGCAGGCCGCCTCGTGGAGCGCGCGACCGCTGGCTCGGCCGATGTCGGGTCGGCCGTCGTGCTGGTCGTCATGCTCGTCGGCTACCTCGCAGTCGAGGCGTCAGCCCATTTCCGACTCGACCGCACCGGCGAGAAGATTGTCTTGACGTTGCGTGACGACTTCACCAATCACGTTGTCCGCCTGCCCATCGGGCTGCTGGACCGCGCCCGCACCGGTGACCTGCTGGCCCGCGGAACCAGCGACGCAGGCATGCTGCGCGATATGCCGCGCGCCGTCGGCGATGTGCTGTTCGGCGTGATGACTCTGCTCGGTGCGGGCATCGTCATGTTGTCGATCGACGCGGTCACCGTCGGTATCGCGGTGGCCATCCTGGTGCTCGCGTTTGTCGTGGGCAACCCGTTCCTCTCGCTGATACAACGGGCATCCCTGAATCGCCAAGCGGCACTCGGTGATTACACGGCAGGGCTGGACCGGGCGCTCGGCGCGGCGCGCACCGTGAAACTGTTCGGCGCCGAGGACCGCGAAGCGCGTTCCATCAACGCGACCGCGCGTGCCGCGTACCACGCCGGCGTGCGCATCGCATCCTCGACCGCCATCAACATCTCCGTCATTCGCCTCGGCGTCACCGGCGCGTTCCTGGCGATCATGATCATCGACGGACGCCGCGTCGCCGACGGCACTCTCGGCGTCGGCCAATTGGTCAGCCTGCTCGCCTTCGCCGTATACGCGATCTTCCCGATCACCGCTGCCTTCACCGCACTCGCCACGCTGCGCACCGCGGCGGGCGCCTACCAACACCTCACCACGACCCTGCGGGAACTGCCCGAGGGCGATCCGCCGACGCTGACCGTCGCAGACGGTTCGGCGCGACGGCAGGCCCGCGCACCGTTGGTCGAATTCGACCACGTGTCGTTCTCCTACGGCGACGCACCAGTGCTCGATGGCGTGTCGTTCGCACTGCGCCACGACCAGATCACCGCGCTGATCGGCCGATCCGGTGCCGGCAAGTCAACGATCCTGGGGCTGCTGTGCCGCTTCTACGACCCGGACGCCGGCGCGCTGCGCTGGGAGGGGCAGGATTTCCGCGCCATCCCGCTTCGCGACCTACGCAGCCGACTGGGCCTGCTCGAGCAGGACGCCCCGGTGCTGCACGGCTCCATCCGCGACAATCTACTGGTCGCAAACCCCGACGCCGCCGAGGCCGACCTGTGGCTGGTGCTGGAACAGGCGAACATCGCCGACGAGATTGCCCGTCTCCCAGACAAACTCGATACCGCCGTGCTCGAACGCGGGCGCGGACTCTCCGGTGGCCAACGGCAACGACTGGCCCTGGCGCGGGCCTTGCTGTCCCGGTCAGAGCTGATTCTGATGGACGAACCCACGGCGCATCTCGACCGCGCCAACGAATACGACGTGATGACCAACCTGCTGCAGGCACGCGGCCAGCGCAGCATCCTGGTCGTCGCACACCGGCTCTCCACCGTCACGCACGCCGATCAGATCGTGGTGCTTGCGGACGGCCGGATCCAGGCCACCGGTACCCATTCCGAACTGATGGGCGTTACCGTCTACCGCGAACTCATCGAACACGAACTCGCCAACGACTAGCGAGGCAACCACGTGCTGTCCGGAATCGCGCGGCTGGCGATCGCCGCTCCGCGCCGGGTCATCGCATTGGCCGCGCTTGTCCTGATCGGGACCGCGATCTTCGGCGTTCCGGTTGCCAAGTCGCTGTCGGCAGGCGGGCAGCTCGATCCCGGCGCGGAGTCGTCGCTAGCCTCGGCGTTGCTGTCGGAGAAGTTCGGCCAGGGTGACATGACCATGTTGATCACCGTCACGGCCGACGGTGGTGCGAGAAGCCGCCAGGCCACGGCCGTCGGCACGGATCTCGTTCGGCGGCTGAAGGATTCACCGGCCGTCGAGCAGGTGCACTCCGCATGGACCGTCCCGCAGGCGGCGGCATCGTCGCTCGTCAGCAAGGACGGCACGACGGGATTGATCGTGGCCGCCATCACCGGTGGTGAAACCGGCGCACCGCTCAACGCCAAGCGTCTCACCGATGAGTTCATCGGTGACCGGGACGGCGTCCGTGTCCTGGCGGGCGGCGACGCCACCGTCTACTGGCAGGTGAACGAGCAGACGCAGAAAGACCTGCTGTTCATGGAGTCCCTCGCCCTGCCGCTGAGCTTCGTGGTGCTGGTGTGGGTGTTCGGCGGTCTGGTCGCCGCGGCGCTGCCCGTCGCTGTCGGCGTGTTCGCAATTCTGGGCGCCATGGCGTCGTTGCGGGCCATCGCGATGTTCGCCAACGTGTCCATCTTCGCGTTGAACCTCGCCGTCGCGATGGGCCTGGCACTGGCCATCGACTACACCCTGTTGATCCTCAGCCGATACCGGGATGAGTTGGCGGCGGGGCAGACTCGTGACGCGGCGCTGATCCGCACAATGGCCACGTCGGGGCGCACGGTGTTGTTCTCGGCCATGACCGTCGCGCTGGCGATGGCGACGATGGTGCTGTTCCCGCAGTACTTCTTGAAGTCCTTCGCCTACGCGGGCGTCGCCGTCGTCGCGTTCACCGCGGCCGCATCGATCATCGTCACGCCCGCGGCGATCGTCCTGTTGCACCGTCGACTCGACGCATTGGACATGGGCAGGTTGATGCGCCGTTTTCGTAGGCAGTCGGACCCCCACCCCGGCGGGTTCGGGCAATGGTTCTGGTATCGGTGGACGAAATCCGTGATGCGGCACGCCACCCCGATCGGTCTGGCGGTGATCGCGGTGCTGCTGCTGCTCGGCACGCCGTTCACCGACGTGAAATGGGGGTTCCCCGACGACCGGGTGTTGCCCGCCTCCGCGTCGGCGCGACAGGTCGGCGACCAGATCCGCAGCGAGTTCCCCGACTACGGCGTGCCAAGCATCACCGTCGTGCTGCCGGACGCGGCCAACCTGACGCGCGCCGATTTGAACCGTTACGCGGCAGCGCTGTCACGGGTACCCGACGTGTCGTCAGTGTCGCCCCCGAGCGTAGCCATGGACGGCGCCGCGTTCGTGACGGTCGACAGCACCGTAGGGCTGTATTCCGCCGCGTCGAGCGAGCAACTCGACCGACTGCACGCGGTGCCGACCCCTGCAGGCACGCCGGTGCTGTTCGCCGGTGTGGCACAGGCCAATCGCGACAGCATGCGGGCGATCGCCTAGCATCTGCCGCAGGTGCTCGCGATCATCGTCGTCATCACGGTGGTGTTGGTCTTCCTGCTGACCGGAAGCGCGGTGTTGCCCGTGGAGGCCGTGCTGATGAACGTCTTGTCGCTCACCGCCGCGTTCGGCGCGCTCGTCTGGGTCTTCCAGGAGGGGCACCTCGGCGGGTTGGGCACCGCTGCGACCGGCACCCTGGGAGTGCAACTGCCAGTCTTGTTGTTCTGCATCGCATTTGGCCTGTCGATGGACTACGAGGTCTTCCTCATCTCGCGGATCCGGGAATTCTGGCTGGCGTCGGACCGCGGGCCGACGGCGAACGGCGAAAGCATCGCGCTCGGCCTGTCCCGCACCGGGCGGGTGATCACCGCCGCGGCGTTGATCATGGTGATCTCCTTCGCCGCGTTGATGGCCGCGCAGGTGTCCCTGATGCGGTTGTTCGGCTTCGGGTTGACGGTGGCTGTCCTGATCGACGCCACCCTGGTGCGATTGCTGCTGATGCCCGCGATGATGCACCGGCTCGGCCGGTTCAACTGGTGGGCGCCAAAACCGTTGGCGCGCATGCACGTCGGGACATCCGACGTGGATTGGCGCAGGGTCTGGCGTCGTGTGCTGTTCGGTCAGAGCGGTTAGCCGGCTACCCGAGGCCGACCTTCTCACGTAGCCGCTCGACGAGGAATTGGCGGGTGGACACCGGCCGGAACGCGCGGGCGGCGGCGGTCAGCGCGTCGCGCGATGCGGCACTCAGCTCGATATCGGCTGCGGCCACGTTGAACTCGAGTTGCTCAACACTGGACGCGCCGGGAATGGCCACCACATTCGGCAGGCTGATCAGCCAAGCCAGCGCGACCTGCGCCGGCTTGGCGCCGACGTCGGCCGCCACGTCACGAAGCGTCTGCAGCAGCGGTTCCGCCCGGCGCAGGTTCTCAGTGCCGAACAGCGAGTTCATTGCCCGCGCACCGCCCGGCGGCCGGTTGTCTGCCCCGTACTTGCCGCCGAGCAGGCCCTGCGCCAGCGGGCTGTACGCGATCACCACCCGGTTCTCCCGCTCGGCGAACGGCACCAGGTCATCGAGGGCGCCCGGTCGGGCCAGTGAGAAGTCCACCTGATTGCTGATCACCGGCCTGCCGAGCGCGTCGTCGGCCTTGCGCCACCGCTCGAGCGAGTAATTGGAGACGCCCGCGGCGCCGATCTCACCGCTGTCGAGCAGACTGCGCATGCCCGGCATGATCACCGAATCGGGCACCACCGGGTTGGGTTGATGGATCTGGTACAGCGGGATCCGGTCGACCCCCAGCCGCCGCGCGCTGGCCCGCGCCCGCTGTTTGATCACCGGTGGGAACGGTGCGACCGGGAAGATCTTGCTGGCCAACACAACCGAGGAACGCTGCTCGCCGAGCGCCTCACCGAGAATGCGCTCACTTCTGCCCATCCCGTACACCTCGGCGGTGTCGAACAGCGTCACGCCCAGAGCCAACGCCCGCTGCACGATGTCCTTGGCGACGCCGGAGGCGTAATCGGCGCCGTATCCCCATTCGGTCGAACCGAACTGCCAGGTGCCCACGCCGATCCGACTGGTCCGTCCGATCCCGGCGACGTCGAGGTACTTCATGCGCCCCACCGTACTTTCCCCGGAATTCGAGTAGTGGACTACTCGTGCCGATACCGCCGAACGCAAGGAAGCTGATAGCTGCAGGCCGGGAGCGGCGGACGCGGGGGACGCCGCTCCCGGCCAAACAAGGGGGAGTAATGAGCGTTGACATCGCACCAGAGGTGACCGACCAACTGGCACGGCGGAACAAGATCCGGGCCTTCCGGGCCGGCCGGTACATCCTGATCGTCGCCAGCGGCGACCTGCCGACTCCGGGCTACGACGCGGACATCGAGCCAAGCCCGCTGCGGATCTTTCCGCAGCAGTACAACCTGCTGCAGCGCAGGCGTGCCGGAATGTGGCCGCAGGTGCTCACGCCGTACACCTATGGTGAGTTGTTCGTGTATCCCGAAGATCAGTCGGTGGTCACCGTGCATCACGCCGACGGGCAGGACGACGTCGACATCGAGCCTGCCGGCCTGGATCTCGCGGCGTTCACCAACGCGGTGTCGGCGTCGCAGGAAGCGGTCGGGGCGGTCGACGAGGCCACCGGAACGTCGTCACGGTTGAGCTTCGACGAGGCGTTCGCCGATGCACTGGCGAACCTGCCGGTCCATGAGCCGTCACATCCGGACGAGTTGACCAGCGTCAAGGTGACTGAAGTAGGCGCCCTGTTCGGCGGTATCGCCGGCTTCCGGCACCTCTACGTCAAGGTGCAGAGCACCACCGCGTGAGTTTCAAAGGCCGCGAGCGGCGACGGGGGGAACGTCGTTCGCGGCCTTTCACTGTCGCCAGGAAAGTCTCACGAGATCGCTTGTACGATCTCGCGCGTGGTCACCACCGCGGTCGCATAGTTCGGGATGTTCACGTCGAGCGCGGCGTGCATCTCCTCGTCGGAGTAGTCCGCTGTCGCGTCCCGGACCACTGTCACCTCGTAACCGAATTCGGCCGCGAATCGGACGGTCGCCTCCACACAGGTGTGCGCGATCAAACCGATGACGATCAACTTGTGGATGCCGTGCTTCTTCAACAGCACATCGAGATCCGTGTTCGCGAAACCGCTTGAGCACCAATGCTCCTGGGCTACCACGTCGCCGGGCTGCGGCTCGAACCCGGTACGCAGCTCACCGCCCCAGGTGCCGTCCTCGAAAGTCCTTCGGTTGAACGCCGCACGTTGAATCGGGGCGATGTACTTCCACGTCTCGTAATCGCCGGGCCGATATCGGTGGTGCAGCGCGTAGAAAACCCGAATGCCCGCACTGCGGGCCGTGTCGAGCACCTCCAACATGTTGGGCACGCAACCGACGGCCTCCGACACCGCCTTCAACCGATCCCATACCTTCCCGCCTTCGGAGATGAAGTCGTTATAGGGATCGATCACCACCAGGCCGGTGATGTCGTTCTCGTAGGTCACCTCGGCCATTTGGTCTCCCGTGATCGGCGATGTCGGCAAATAATGGTTCTACGCCATGACTTGACGGGAGGCAGCATGAACGTCACGGCCGGGATCGCAGCAGCCACGGTGCTCGCCGGAACCGCGGTCGGGTTCGCGGCGCCCGCGCTGGCCGAGGATTTCAGCGGAACGTTCATCCCGAACGGACCGGGCATGTCCTCCACGTGGGTGGTCACGTCCTGCGGCCCCGACTGCGCCCGGGTGTCGGACAGCAGCGGATGGTCGGCCGACGCCCACCCGTGGGGCGACGTGTGGCGCTTCGTGGTCAACCTCCCGGACGGGACGAAGTGCAACAACGACGGGGTGTTGCCGGGAACGGTCACCTTCAAAGTCGATGCGCCCCGGAACGAAGGCACGTTCCTGACGACGGACCCCGCGGTGGGATGCCAGTGGGGTCTCGCCCCGGGTTACTCGCAGCCTGTCTACTTCACGCTGACCAGGATCTGATCTGGCTTCAGAAGCCGATCCCGACGCCGAAGCCGCCCCAGTAGTCGTCGTTCGGATTCGGGCACGAAACGTCGACGTAGACCACCGCCCATGTGTTCTCGGTCGGCGGGGCGTGGTTCGGATTGTGGATCGCGGTGACCTTGCAGCGGTTCAGCGGGACCGAAGGGGTGCCGCTCACCCAGTTGATCTGAACGTCGTACCCCTGCGCCTGCAGGTCGTCGACGGTGGCGCTGGCGTCCTCCGCACCCGCGACCGGCCATACCGGCTCCGCGCGCGCGACGGGCGCAGCGCTGACCGCTGCGAGCGCGAGCCCGGCTGCGAGCATGCCGACCCTGATGGACATGGCGGTCCTCCTGGTGTCCATGATGACCCGCGCGCTGTAACAGTTCCGGTGAACCAACGATGAACTAGCAGAGTCGTAGCAACTGCTGGACCGGGCCCAGCGTTGGGGGAGTCGGCTGCGCATCGTTGAAGGAGTCGATGCACAGATGAGTGCACCGCTTGAAATCTGCGCTAAGCGAGGGGTTATCGCCGTTTTGGCGTCGGGGATGGTGATCTCGCTCACCGCGCTCACTGGGGGAATCGCACCGGCATTCGCCAAGCCGGGCAACGATCAGGTGGTCACCACCACCGCGCCGGCTCCGCAGCCGAAGGCACCCGTCGTCGAAGAGGCGGAACCGCCAGCTCGGCAGGCGCCGCAGAAGGCGCCGGAGGTTGTTCCTGAGGCGCCGAGCGTCGAGGCGCCTGCGCCGCAGCGGACCCAGCAGGCAGTCGAACCGGTTGCGCCGGTCGAGCCCGTCGCGCCGGTCGAGCCGGTGGAAGTCCAGCCGGTCGAGCCGGTGGCGCCGCCGGTCACGCAGACGACGACCGCGCCGGTGGTCACCGCCGTCGACCCTGCCTCGCCGACGAAGGCCGCTCCACCTCGACCGAAGGTCGAATCGCCGGCTCCGCGTGCTGTCGCGCCGCCGTCCTCGGAGGAGTCGCAGGAGCCCCAGGAGCCGCAGACCCAGGAGCCGAAGAAGCAGCGGGAGCCGCAGGAGGCGTCCACCGCGGAGTCCACAGAGGCGTCGAAAGCAGACTCACCTGCGCCCGCCGTCATCAGCCCTGCGCCTGCGCTGGTGGCCCCGAGTTCAGCGATGGATGACGTGCCCACCAGTGCATCGGACGCGCCGAGCACCGAAGGCAAGAGCACGGAGAGCAAGACCAGCGAGCGCAAGAGCGGCGAGCCGGAGGCGGGCGCCGCGGTGACTAGCGGTGAACCCACCGTCTCACTCACCCAGGCCGCCAAGGCCATCAAGATGGCTGAGCCTGCGACGCTGGATGCGCCGAAGGCCGACGTCGAGCTGGCCCGCAACGCGAAACCCATTGAGGTCAAAGCGGATCCGGCGCCGAAGCAAGACGTCGACGAGATGGCGAAATCGATCGGCCTCGACCTCGGTGTGAAAGGACCGTTGGGCGTCGAGGCGAGCGCAAACGCGAAGGTCGATACGAGACTGGCCAGCAGCCGGGTCTTCGATCGTCCGGTCCGGCAGTGGCGCCCGGACTGGGTGCAGTACGACGAGTACTACCGGCCGATCATCATCAACCCGTACCACGAGCGGGTGCGGATCGTGTACGTCTACCAGAACGTGCCCCGCATCGTGTGGATCCCGCCACTGGCGCGGGCGGTGCTCGAGGTGGCCCAGTTCGCGGCGTACAGCTTCACCGCTGTCGTCGACACCGCGGCCAACATCGTCAACGCGGCGGTGAACACCGCACTCAACGTCGCTGTCGGCACGTTCTTCGGAGGCGGCTACGTCCCGGCGGTCGGGCTTCCGCTGCCGCCGCCTCCGCCGCCGGTGCTGCGCTACGACAACGTGCCGGTGTTCGTGAACTATTCGAACGCCAGGTATGAGCCGTTCCGGGTGCGGCGCGTCATCGACGTCGGCGACGATCCGCAATTCGGCGAGCGCAAGGTGCTGCTCGACGGCGCGACTCCGGCATGGGGTGTCTGGACGCAGACGTCAACCGGGGAGCGGCAATTCGAGGTGCACCGGACCCAGCAGTTCCCGGGTCTCGATGCTCCGCAGGAAGCCCCGCTGCCCGGCGACTACCAGCTCAGGCTGGCGTCGGACGAGTCGCCGTCGGGGATGACCGGTCGGGACATCTTCCTGTACGCCGCCGCCGGGGTGACCGTGGCACTCGGCTTCGGCGCCATCGGCCTGGCGCTGTTCCTGGGACGCCGCAGGCCACAGCACTAACGAGTACCGCACAACGAAAGAGGGGCACCCGAAATGGGTGCCCCTCTTCGTATGTCAGTGTCAGTGGCTCTGGTGCACGCTGGTGTCGACGTGCGGAACGCTCACTGCAGGCTGGGTGATGTTGTTGACCCAACCGTGGTGGCCGATGTCGGCCTGGGCCGGACCGGCCAGCCCGAGCACTGCAGCAGCCAGACCGCTGGCGATCATGGTGGCAAACCCGAACTTCTTCATTTTCTGTCCTTCTTCGATGCCTTCGCCGGGAGGTTGTTCTCACCGGTCTGACTGCTTGAACAGCGAGGTCAAGGGTTTAATTCCGGTGGCAGTAATTGATCGACGGTTGGCAGAATCGGGTTGTGACGACTGTCACGGCAAACGCGCGAAGTGTGCCAAACCGCTAGCCGGCGCCCTTGCCGTTGTCGACGCGATACACCGCGCCATGGATGGCCGCGGCGTCGTCACTGGCAAGGAACGCAATCGCCTTGGCGACGTCGATGGTCTCCATGAAGCCGCGAGGAGAGGCGATCCGCAGAATCAAGTTCCAGTCGGCGTTCTCCGGCGCCTGGAACTCCGTGGACTGCGCGGTCGGCATGCCGCCCGGGCACACCGCGTTGACACGCAACTTCTCCTTGGTGAACTCGACCGCGAGTGCGCGGGTCAGCCCGATCAATCCGTGCTTGGCAGAGCAGTAGCCCGCCGAATACACCTCACCCTCGACGCCCGCTATCGAGGACACGTTGACGATGTTGCCGCCCGTCTCCAACAGATGCGGAAGCGCGGCACGGCACAGGTAGAACGGTCCGTTCAAATTCACCGCAAGGTCGCGATCCCACTCCTCGTCGGTCATGGTCGGCGTGTGCCGCATCTGATGAAAGCCGGCGATGTTGGCCAGGATGTCGAGCCTGCCGAATTCGGCGACGCAATCCGCGACGGCCTGCCTGCAGGCGGCGGGGTCGGCGATGTCCACCGACGCGTACTTGCCGCCCGGCACCTGTTCGAACACCGTCGCCATCCGGTCGGCGTCGCGCGCGATACCGAACACCGACGCGCCGCGTTCGGCGAACAGTTGTGCGGTCACCGCACCCAGGCCCGCGGAGGCGCCGGTGATCAATGCGACCTTGCCGTCCAGTTGTGTCATGGCAAGACCTTCTCACGAAGGCCGCGGGGTCAGACGGCGGCGCGCGGTCGTGCAGGCGGGACCGCCGCCAACAGCGCACGGGTGTACTCGTCGCGGGGATCGGCGAACAGTTGCGCGGCGGGCCGGTACTCCACGGCCTCTCCGTCGCGCATCACCAATACGTCGTGGCTCATCTGTTGGATGACAGCCAGATCGTGGCCGATGAACAGATACGTCAGCCCGAGGTCGTCCTGCAGGCTCTTGAGCAGGTCGAGGATGTGGGCCTGCACCGAAACGTCCAGCGAGGCAGTCGCTTCGTCGAGGATCAACAGTTCCGGCTCCGCCGCCAGCGCGCGGGCGATGCTCACCCGCTGCCGCTGCCCACCCGACAGTTCGTGCGGGTAACGCGATGCGAATGCCGTTGGCAGATCGACCAATTCGATCAGCTGCGCGACCCTGTCCCGCCGGGCAGCCTTATCCGTCGCGAGCCGGTGCACCCGCAGCGGTTCCTCGATCGCGTTCTGCACTCGCATCCGCGGGTTCAGCGACGAGAACGGATCCTGGAACACCAGCCCGATCTTGCGCCGCAGCGTCTTCTGCTGCTTGCCGCGCGCACCGAACACGTCGATGCCGTCCAACTGCGCGCTGCCGCCGCTCGGTTCGACGAGCCCAGTCAGCGTTGCCGCGACCGTGGACTTGCCCGAACCGGACTCCCCGACCAGGCCCAGCGTCGTGCCGCGCCGCACCTCGAACGACAGGTGCTGCACCGCATGCACGGTCGACCTGCCGACCGGTGTGGTCACTGGGAAGCGCACGTCGACCCCTTCGACCCGCAGCAGCACCGGTGCGTCGTCCGGCGCGGGCGCGGGCTCGGCGGCGCCGACCAGCGGCCTGGCGCGTAGGAGTTCACGCGTGTAGTCATGCCGCGGCCGATCGAAGACATCGAGAATCGATGCCTGCTCGACGATTTCGCCGTCGCGAAGCACGGTCACGTCGTCGGCGACCTGACCGATCACGCCGAGGTCGTGGCTGATCCACACCACCGCGGTGCCGAAATCGCGCTGTAGGTCCCGCACCAACTCGATGATCTGCGCCTGCGTCGTCACATCCAGCGACGTGGTCGGCTCGTCGGCGATCAACAGTTCCGGATCGCACGCCAACGCGATGGCGACCATCACCCGCTGCCGCTGACCACCGGACAGTTGATGCGGATACGCGTGCAGACGGGTCTGCGGATCCGGCAGGCCGACCGCCTCGAGCAGTTCCAACGCCCGGTTCTGCGCCTGCCGCCGCGTCATCTTGCGGTGTGTCTCAAGCGATTCGGTGATCTGGCGGTCCAGTGTCAGCAGCGGATTCAGCGACGTGCCAGGGTCCTGGAACACGAATCCGATCCGGCCGCCGTGCACGCTGCGCAGTAACCGCGCCGACGCGCCGACCAACTCCGTGTCGCCCACCAGCTTGCTGCTGCCTTCGACCACCGCACCGGGAGTGTCGAGTAGGCCGGTCGCGGCGAGCGCGGTCATCGTCTTGCCCGACCCCGATTCGCCGACGATGCCCAGCGTCTGCTCGCGCTGCACCTCGAAGCCGACCCCGCGGACCACCCGGCGGTCGCCAATGCGCACCCGCAGATCGCGCACGCTCAGCACCGGATCAGTCACTGCTTACCTCTCATTTCGATCATGCTGCGCTGCTTCGGATCCAGCACATCGCGCAACCCGTCGCCGACGAGGTTGAACGCCAGCACGATCACGAAGATCGCTGCGCCGGGGAACACCGCCATCCACCACGCCATCGTCACGAACCCCTGCGAGTCGAAGATCATCCGGCCGAGCGACGGCTGCGGCGGCTGGATGCCGAGCCCGAGGAACGACAGCGCCGCCTCCGACAGAATCGCGAAGGCCAGCGACAGCGATGTCTGCACGATCAGCGGTCCTGCGATGTTCGGAATGACATGGCGGCCAAGGATGTACAGACTGCCGGTGCCCATCGCCCGAGACACCTGAACATACGGTTCGACGCGCACGCCTAGCGTGCTCGCACGCGCCACCCGCGCGAAGATCGGCGTATAGACGATGCCGATCGCCAATATCGTCGTCGTGGTGCCCGGCCCCAGGATCGCGACCACCGCCAGCGCCAGCAGCAGCACCGGGAACGCGAACATCACGTCGACGACCCGCATGAACACGGTGTCGACCCAGCCGCCGCGGTAGCCGGCGACGACCCCGACCGTCACACCGACGACGACGGCGAACGCCACGCTCACCACCGCCACCCGCATCGACGCCTGAATCGCCACCAGCACTCTGGACAACACGTCGCGGCCCAATTCGTCGGTCCCGAACCAGTGTTGACCGCTGGGCGGTTGCAGCGCATTCGGGACGTCGACGTCGTTGACGCCGAACGGGACGATCCAGTTGGCTGCCACCGCCACGAACACGACGACGGCGAGCACGGCCGCGCTGACGACGGTGACGGGGTTGCGCAACAGCAGTCGCCATGATGCGACGCGTGAGGATTCGGTAGTCGTCATGCCAACCGGATCCTCGGATCGACCACCGCGTAGAGCATGTCCACCACGAGGTTGATGAGCAGGAACAGCGCGGCGATCAACAGCACCGCGCCCTGGATGACGGGGTAGTCGCGGGCCGCGACGGCGTTGTACACCAACCGGCCCAGACCCGGCCAGGCAAACACCACCTCGACCACGATCACGCCGCCGAGAATCGTCGCAAGCTGAATTCCGGTGATGGTCAATACCGGAACAAGCGCATTGCGCACGGTGTGCCGCAGCGTCACCACCCGCGGCGGCAATCCCTTCGACCTGGCGGTGCGCACGTAGCCCATCGACGCAACCTCGAGCACCGCGGACCGCACGTACCGCGTCATGATCGCCGCGGCCACCAAACCGACTGTCAGCCCGGGTAATACGATGTGGCGCAGCCAGCCGGCCGGGTCGTCGAACAGTGGACGGTAGCCCGACGTCGGCAGCCAACCCAACGTCGTCGCGAACAGCGCGATGAGCAGGATGCCCAGCCAGAAGTCCGGAATGGACACGCCGAACTGGCTGGTGACGCGAACGATCGCGTCGGATATCCGGCCCTCGCGCAGCGCCGACCAGATGCCGGCGGGCAGCGCGATGGCCAATGCGATCACGATGCCCACCAGGCCCAGCGACACGGTCGCGGGCAACCGTTCCAGCAGAGTGACGGTGACCGGGTCGCCGTTGCGGAAGCTGACGCCGAGATCACCGGTGAGCGCCGAACCGATGTAACTGAAGAACTGCTCGACGATCGGGCGGTCCAGTCCGCTCGCCGACCGCAGCGCGTTGTATGCCTCCGGGGTATAACGCGTGCCCAGCGCGATGCGGACCGGGTCGCCTGGCACCAGATGGACGAGTGCGAACACCACCACGAGCACACCCAGCAGGACCACGGCGGAGTACAGCAGTCGACGGGCAATGAAGCGGGTGACCGGACGGGAGAGCACGTTTCTCACGCGGCGCCACCCGGTGCGACGGTCGCGGTACTGAACCGGACCGCGCCGTCTCGCCGCGCCTCGTAACCCGACAGTCGCTTCGTCCACGCCTGGATCACCGACGGGTTGTACAGGTACAGGTAGCTGACCTGATCGGCGATGATGGTCGCCGCCTTGGCGTAGTCGCCGGCGCGCGCGTCGCGGTTGATTTCGACGCGTCCGGCATCGAGCAGTCGGTCGACCTCCGGATTGGAGAACTTCTGCGCGTTGCTGCTGCCGTCGGTGTGGTGCTGTGCGTAGTAGAAGTCGTCGGGGTCGATGTTGCCCAACCATCCCATCATCAGCATGTCGAAGTGGCCGTTGTTCTGTTCGTCGAGCCAGGTGGCGAAGTCGACCGTGCGAATGTTCACCGTGATGCCAAGCGGGGCAAGGTTATCCGCGATGATCTGCGCCGCGGTCACCGTCTCCGGGTATTCGGTGGTGACCAGCATGTCGAGGTTCTTCGGGCTGGCGCCGGCCTCGGCCAACAAGCTCTTGGCCTTGTCGATGTCGCGACGGTAGGTGTCATAGGGCGTGTACCACGGGTTGCCTTTGGGGATCGCCAGTTGGTTGGCGACGGCCGTGCCGTAACTGGTCGCCTGCACGATGGCGTCGCGGTCGATGGCGTAGGCGATCGCCTGCCTGACGCGGACATCGTTCCAGGGGGAGCGGGCCTCGTTCAGCGCGAGATACCAGTAGTCATTGCTCGGCGTCGCCGCCAGCGTGATCGAGTCGTCGTCCTTCAGAGTCGCAACCCGTTGCGGCGGAATTGAATCCGTCCAATCGATTTCGCCTGCCTGCAGCGCTGACAGCGCCGTCGACGCTTCTGGGATGAATCGGAACGTGACACCCGAGATTTTCGGCGCCCCAGCCCAGTATGTCGGGTTCGCCTTCAGCGTGATCGAGTCACCGCTCTTCTGGCTCGTGAACTTGAACGGCCCGGTGCCTACCGGATGCGTGGCGATCTGGCCGCTCTCCACATTGCGGCGCTGCACGATCGCCACCCCTTTGAAACCGCCGAGGTTGGTCAGCAGGTTCGGGGTCGGGTGCTGCAGCGTGATCCGCACCGTTGCCGGGTCGAGCGCGGTGACATCGGTGACGGCGCTGAACTTGTCGGAGTTGGCCAGCTTCTCATCGATGATGCGGCGATACGAGTACACGACGTCGTCGGCGGTGAACGGGCTGCCGTCGTGAAAGGTGACGCCGCGGCGCAGGTGGAACGTCCACGCCAGTTGGTCGGGACTGACGTCCCACGACTCGGCGAGCGCGGGCCGCATCTCGAGGTTCGAGTCCGGTGCCACGAGAGTGTCGAACACGTTCTCCAGGACCTCGAAGGAGAAGTACGCGCTGGTCTTCTGCGGATCGAGTTGATCGGGTTCGCCCGCGATCGCCGCGACCAGGTTGCCGGACGAATCGTCGCCGAGATCAACCCTGGAACCCGTCGAACAGCCGGTCAGAGCGGCGACCATCCAGAGCACGACACAAAGAGCGGTCAAAACCCGCACGCCGCTCTTTACCCCGGCGACGGGGGCGGCCAAACCCCGATCGCTCGGTAAACCGTGACTTTGCCGAGTGGTCACTGCGATACTCAGCGACGTGAGAATCATCGGTGGGCTCGCCGCAGCTGTCCTCCTTTGTTCGGCCGCGCTTGGGCTGTCCGGGCCCGCGCGCGCTGACCAGGTGCTCCAGGGGATCTACGAGTACACCCCCGAACAGGGCGACAGCGGCACCTACGAGATCTGGCCGTCCTGCGTTCCGGTCGTCGGCGACCTGCGCGAACCGCTGAACCTGCCGGTCGCGTGCCGGTTGCACATGTCCCCGCAGTCGGCCGCTTTGACCGGTGGCGACGCGACACTCTCGGGTGGCGTGTGGCAATGGACCACGCCCAAGAAAGAGGGGATGCAGTGCCCCGACGGCAGCTGGGCGCCCGTCGTGGAGACCCTGAGATTCGACGACCTGACAATGACAGGCACCCGCTCGATCAGTCACACCGACGTGTGCGGCCTGGCGCCGGGCATCATCAACATCCCGTTCAAGATGGCCTACAAGGGTCCGCTGCCCATTCCCAACGAGCAATATCCGCTGTACTGCGAGCCTGCCGGTCTGCGCATCTGCCAGTGACCGGGCCCGGCCTCGGCGGACGCGCGGGTCAACGGCTGCGGCCCGCGGCCGCGGTCCCGCTGCTGAACGGCAAAGTGGTCGACCTGACCGGCCCGGGACTCACGTCGCAGTTCGGCGTCACGTGCACCGACCTCGGCGCTTCGGTGCTAGCGCCCAACGGCAAGTTGGTGTCGGTGTTCGGCGACACGTTCTCGGGACGCAAGGTGGGACAGGGTGATTGGCGCTCGCCTGTGGTGCTGATCGGCACCGGCGACGCCGACCACGAGATCGTCTACGAGCGGGCCGGGGGAGAGGACCCGAACTACGCCCGCCAGTTGTGGCATTACGTGCACGACGACGCCGCCACCGGTTGGACCCGCGGCGGCATCAGCACCGTGATCCCGTCGGATCTGCTGACGGTCGGCGACTCAATGTACTTGCACGCCATCGTCAATCGGGGATTCGGCAACGTGATCTGGACCGAGATATGGCGCTCAGACGACAGCGGTGTGTCGTGGTCGCACCCGGGCGAGAACGCGAAGTTCCCCGCCGACCTGCACGGCGGGCACGCGCAATGCTGGTCGTGGGATTACGAACCCGACGACGGTTGGGTGTACGTGATGGCGACGGGTTTTCAACGCGACAAAGGCATCATCCTGATGCGCGTTCAGCCCGAACACATCGGCCAACGGTCGCGATACGTCAGTTGGGGTTACGCCGACGACCGCTGGGCGTGGGGAACGCACGCCACGCCGATCACGCCTGAGGGCGAGAAGTGGGGCGAGTTGACGTTTCGCCGGATGGCGCAGGGCAAATGGGTGCTCGGCGGATTCCTGGCGTCGAGATACGCGCTGGGATACCGCGTTGTCGACTCGCCGGTGGCGAACATGCACACCACCGAACTGCAGATCCCGGTGACGGGCTCGTCGTGGCAGGACGAGGACCACACCGCGAACCGGGTAGCGCAGCTCTACGGCGGCTATGTGCTACCCGGTTCGCGGTTCGACATCAAGGGTGGCGTCGGGCTGGTGGTGTCGCAATGGCACACCGACAGCGGATGGCCTTACCGCGCAATGCAATTCAAGGCCGCGCTGCGCGACACCAGCAAGGCGGTGGAGCCACCCGATCCGATCAACCTATGACCGTCAGGCGGTGAAGCCGCCGTCCACGTTCCAATTGGCGCCCGTCACGAAGGACCCTTGCGGCCCGGCGAGAAAAGCGACCACACCAGCGATGTCGCCGGTGCTCCCGTAGCGGCCAACCGCTGTCATCGGCCGTGCCCAGTCGGCGAAGCCGCCGTCTTCGGGATTCATATCGGTGGCGATCGGTCCCGGTTGCACGTTGTTGATTGTGATCCCGCGCGGTCCCAGCTCGCGGGCGAGTCCCAGGGTGAGGCTCGCGACGGCACCCTTGGTCATCGCGTAGACCGACAGGCCTCCGACAGGCACCCGGTCGGCGTTGATGCTGCCGATGTTGATGATCCGGCCGCCGTCGCCGAGATGGGGCACAGCGTTCTGGATCGCGACGAACACGGCGCGAATGTTGACGGCCACCAGTCGGTCGAACTCTTCGAGCGGGAACGTCTCGGCCTCACCGACGGCTGCCACGCCGGCGTTGTTGACCAAAATGTCCAGGCCGCCGAGTTCGGCGACGGCGTCGTCGACCGATTTGGCGACCTGTGCCGCGTCGGTACTGTCGGCCTGGATGGCGACGGCGGTGCCGCCGGCCTCGGCGACCTGCGCGACCAACTTCTCCGCGTGTTCGGCCGACGCCCCGTACGTGAACGCCACCGCGGCACCATCAGCGGCCAGCCGTCGTACGATTTCGGCCCCGATGCCGCGTGATCCGCCGGTGACCAGCGCCCGACGTCCTGCAAGTGATTCAGTCATGCACTGGTAAAGGCAAGTCGCGCTCAGAACATTCCCGGGTGTCATAGGGTCACCGGTTGATGACCGAGCAAACCCGACTCGAACGTTGGGATCAGCGCACTGACCTGCCGCTCGCCGGTGTCGCGCTGGTGTTCCTGGCGTTGTATTCGGTGAAGGTGTTGGTCCGGCCGCATGGCGCTGTCGACAAGGCGGTCGATATCGGACTGTTGGCCGTCTACTGCCTGTTCGTGGTCGACTACCTCGCGCGGTGGTATCTGGCGGAGCCTCGAGGCAAGTGGTTCGTCAGACATCTCTGGGAGTTGCCGGTGATCCTGCTGCCGTTCCTGCGCCCGCTGCGGTTGTTGAGCCTTGCCGTTGTGGTGAACGCGCTGCAGCGGGCGGTCGGCCAGACCATCCGCGGGAAGGTGTTGGTCTACACCGTGTGCGGCGCGGTGGTGATCGTGTATGCGGCGTCACTGGCGATTCTCGATGTCGAGGGCACCCGGCCGGAATCCGACATCCACAACCTCGGCGACGCGTTGTGGTGGGCCATCACCACGGTGACCACGGTCGGGTACGGCGACCTGTCACCGGCGACGTGGATGGGGAAGATCGTCGCGGTCGCGTTGATGATCGGCGGGATCGCCCTTGTCGGTTCGGTGACCGCGACGCTGGCGTCGTGGATCGTGCAGCGGGTGGCCGAAGAGGACACCGCCGAGGAAGTGGCGACGCGGGCGCAGATCGACGAACTGCGCGACGAGGTCCGTCGACTCTCGAAGTTGCTCACCCGCGATGACAAGCCCGCCTATGGTGAAGGCCGTGAAGCATTCTGACAAGAAGCGGGTAGTCGTCTGGGGCACCGGGTTCGTGGGTCGGATGGTGATCGCCGAGATCGTCAAGCACCCGGTGTTCGAATTGGTCGGAGTCGGGGTGAGCAACCCGGACAAGGTTGGTCGCGACGTCGGCGAGATCTGTTCTCTCGGACAGCAATTGGGGCTGGCGGCCACCGACGACGTCGACGCCCTGATCGCGCTGAAACCTGATGCGCTGGTGCATTACGGCCCCACCGCCGCGCACGCCGACGACAACATCGCGCTGATCACCCGCTTCCTGCGGGCCGGGATCGACGTGGTCTCGACGGCGATGACGCCGTGGGTGTGGCCGACCATGCATCTGAACCCGCCGAACTGGATCGAGCCCATCACCGAGGCGTGTGAACTGGGCGAGTCGTCCTGCTTCACCACCGGAATCGACCCGGGCTTCGCCAACGACCTGTTCCCGATGACGTTGATGGGGTTGTGCTCCGAGGTGCGCAAGGTGCGGGCCTCTGAACTGCTCGACTACACCAACTACGAGGGTGACTACGAGTTCGAGATGGGCATCGGCAAGCCGCCCGAGTACCGGCCGCTGCTGGAGAACCCGGACATTCTGGTATTCGCTTGGGGCGCAACGGTTCCGATGATCGCGCACGCCGCCGGCATCATGCTCGACGAGATCACCACGACATGGGACAAGTGGGTGACGCCGACCGAGCGCAAGTCGGCCAAGGGCATCATCGAACCCGGAAACGTTGCGGCCGTGCGGTTCACCATCAATGGCGTGTATCAGGGGCAGACTCGCATCCAGCTGGAGCACGTCAACAGGATCGGCGCCGACGCCGCTCCTGACTGGCCGTCGGGCACCGAGAACGACGTCTATCGCGTCGACATCGAGGGCACGCCGAGCATCTTCCAGGAGACCGCGTTCCGCTTCACCGACGGCTCGGGACGCGACGCCGCGGCGGCCGGTTGCCTTGCGACCGGTCTGCGGGCGCTGAACGCGGTGCCCGCCGTCAACGACCTCTCGCCGGGGTGGGTGACCGCACTCGATCTGCCGCTGATCCCGGGTGTGGGGACCATTCGGTAGCATTCCGCACTCGGGGTTCTGGCGTTGACTCTGCGCTGAGGGCGGTCGTGTCGGGCAATTTGGCGCCGTAGCCGCAGACTCAACGCGACGACGATTTGCTGGTAACGATGGCGCCGTCGATCAAGATGGACTACCGATAGGGTTTCATCGAGACGGAGTGACATGTCTGACGGGGTAGGGCTGTCGGTTGGCGCGACCAACCTGGCGGCCGTCGTAGTGGGCCGGACCGCGGTACGGCGGTCCCCGGTGGTGACGCTGTACCCCCACCGGCCGCCCGAGGTCGGCGTGCCCAGCGAAAACCCCAACCTCGCCGAACGCGGGCTGATCATCACCGACTTCGTCGACCGCGTCGGCGACCCGGTGGGGATCGTCGCCGCCGACGGTTCGACCCACATGGCCGATCGGGTGCTCGCCGACGCGTTGCGCGCCATGCTGCGCACGGTCGGCCCCCCGGGTGGCCCGGTTGCCGTCACCTATCCCGCGCACTGGCGGCCCGCCGCCGTCGACGCCTTACGCACCGCGCTGGCGTCGGGACCGGACCTCGCGCAGGCGGCGCTGCTATCCGACGCCTCCGCTGCGCTCACCGCGTTGCAGGACGACCCCGGGCTGCCGACTCGCGGTGTGGTCGCGCTCTGCGACTTCGGTGGCACCGGCACCAGCATCACGCTCGCCGACGCCGCCAACGGATTCGCGCCGATCGGCCCGACCCTGCGCCACACCGACTTCTCCGGCGACCTGATCGACCAGGCGCTGCTGACCCACGTCCTCGACGACTTGTCCGCGGCAGGCACCATCGACCTGTCCGGCACATCGGCGATCGGCTCGTTGAGTCGGCTGCGGGCCCAGTGCCGCAGCGCCAAGGAGCGGTTGTCCACCGCGGCGGTCACCTCGTTGGTGGTCGAGTTGCCCGGCCACCACAGCGACGTCCGGCTGACCCGCAACGAACTCGACGAGGCGGTGCGCGGGCCGCTCGCCGAATTCGTCGCGATCCTACGAGATGCCGTGGAGCGCAACGGTGTTCCCGGCACCGACCTGGCCGCGGTCGCCACCGCAGGCGGCGGCGCGCGGATGCCGATCATCACCACCACGCTGTCCGAACACCTCCGCGTGCCCGTCGTCACCACCGCGCAACCGGAGCTGACCGCCGCGATCGGCGGCGGTCTCAAGGCCTCCCGCGGCACCGTCGAAGAGGGCGCTACGTCGATGGCTGTCGCGCCGGGCGTCGCGGCCGCGGCCGCTGCGGCGACTGCGATGGCCCCCGAGGTCGGTGCCCAGGACGCGCCGCAGTCGAGCACCTTCCGCGCGCTGGCATGGTCGGACGCCGACGACGCGCCCGATGTCGCGCCCTCCGACGCCTACGATTACGACCTCCCCGCCGGGGCCGGTTACGCCGACGGGCCGCGACCGCAGATGCAGTTCGATCACGAGGCGTGGGGGCAGCAACCGGAACCGCTGCCCTGGTACCGCAAACCCGCCTTGGTGCTGGCCGCTGGTGTGCTGGCACTGTTGGCGGCGCTGACGGCCGCGGTGCTGTTCGTCATGCGCGACGATTCGACGCCGGCGCCGGCGTCGAATCGTCGCGCATGACGAACAGCACCGCGCCGCCCCCTCCACCGCCGGAAACCACCGAGGCGCCGCCGCCGACCACGGAGGGCCCGCCGCCGACGACTCAGCAGCCGCCGTGGAGCCCGCCGTACTCGACGGTGCCCGGCCTGCCGTGGGTCCCTGCACCGCCGACGATTCCAGGAATCCCGGGGCCAGCCAACCCTTAGGCTCGCCTGCATGACCGACGGCTTGCTCTTCGACCCGAACACCTACGACCCGCAGCAGTTCGACGAAGAGACGCGGCGACTGCTGCGCGCCACGATCGACTTCTTCGAAGGTCTCGGCAAGAAGCGCATCCTCGACGACGACCTTGCCGCGCAGTGGCCCGCCGATTTCGTCGATTTCGTCAAGCGGGAAAAGCTGTTCGCGACGTTCCTGACGCCGTCGGAGTTCGCCGACGGGAACCCCGACAAACGCTGGGACGCCGCCCGCAACGCCGCGCTGTCGGAGATCCTCGGCTTCTACGGGCTCACCTATTGGTACACCGAGCAGGTCACGATCCTTGGCCTCGGACCGATCTGGCAGAGCGAGAACAAAGACGCCAAACTCAGGGCCGCCGACGATCTGGAGGCCGGCGAGGTGATGGCCTTCGGGCTGTCCGAGCGTGCGCACGGCGCCGACGTCTACAACACCGACATGGTGCTGACCCCGGCCAGCGAGGAGGACCGCGCCAACGGCATCCGCTACCGGGCGACCGGCGAGAAGTACTACATCGGCAACGGCAACGTCGCCAGCATGGTCTCGGTGTTCGGCCGTCGAGACGACGTGAGTGAGGCGGATGCCGCGGAAGGGTATGTGTTCTTCGCCGCCGACAGCAGGCACGAGAACTACCACCTGCTCGACAATGTCGTGCACATGCAGATCTACGTCAGCACCTTCCGGCTGGAGAACTATCCGGTGCGCGAGCAGGACATTTTGCACACCGGCGTGGAAGCCTTTGCCGCAGCGCTGAATACGGTCAACGTCGGCAAGTTCAACCTGTGCACCTGCACCATCGGCATGACCGAACACGCCTTCTACGAGGCGATCACGCATGCGCAGAACCGCATCCTGTACGGCCACCCGGTGACCGACTTCACCCATGTGCGAGCCAATTTCGTCGACGCGTACGCCCGTCTGGTGGCGATGAAGTTGTTCAGCCAGCGTGCGGTCGACTACTTCCGCAGCGCCAGCCTCGAGGACCGGCGCTATCTGCTGTTCAACCCGATGACCAAAGCCAAGGTCACCATGGAGGGTGAGACGGTCGTGCGGGCGTTGCACGACGTGATCGCGGCCAAGGGTTACGAGAAGAACACGATGTTCCGCGAGGTTTCACAGTTGATCGGCACACTTCCGCGACTGGAAGGCACCGTCCATGTGAACGTCGGTCTGGTGCTGAAGTTCATGCCCAACTACATGTTCAACCCGGCCGAATACCCTGAGATCCCGACCCGCAACGACCCCGCCGACGACACCTTCTTCTGGAACCAGGGGCCGACCCGCGGCGCGGCGAAAGTGCAGTTCGCCGACTGGAAACCAACGTATGAGGACCACGCCCGCATCCCGAACGTGGCACGGTTCTACGAACAGGCCCAAGCGTTTTCGACGCTCCTTGCGACCGCCGCGCCCGACGCCGACCAGCAGAAGGACCTGGGCTTCATGCTCAACGTCGGGCACCTGTTCTCGTTGATCGTCTACGGCCAGCTCATCCTGGAACAGGCGGTGCTGACCGGCCTCGACGACGACATCGTCGACCAGATCTTCGATTTCCAGATCCGCGACTTCAGCGCGTACGCCGTTGCGCTGCACGGTAAGCCGAGTTCCACGCAGGCTCAGCAGGACTGGGCCGTCGCCGCGATCCGCAAACCGGTGTCCGATGCCGAACGCTTCGACCGGGTGTGGCAGCGCGTCGAGGCCTATGACGGCGCCTACGAGATGCGGCCCTGACGCACCCCGGTCACCGCCGACCGCGGCAACCGGCCCGCTTTGGAATGACCGCGCATCCGGTCACCGTCGACGACGACGTCGAAATCGAGGTTGAGCCGCATCGGCTTGGTCACCGACTGCCGCCAGGTAACCCGTTGTCCGTCAACGACAATGTCACGCAGAGGCACCGTCTCGCCCTTACCGGTCGCGGTGCCGGTGCCGTTGTCGGTGAACGAGTAGACGATCGCGAGAGAGCCGATCGGCGTCTTGATCGTCAGGTCCCAGTCGCCGGTCAGGTCCATACCGTGCCCCTCCGCTCGTACCCGAACAACTTCTCCACGCTCAGCGCCACCTGCGGTCCGTAGCTGCGCTGCAGCAGATACAGCGCGAGATCCAGCCCCGAGGTCACCGCGCCCGCCGTCACCAGGTCACCGTCGTCGACGACCCTGGCATCGACGACGGTGACGCCCGTCGCGTCCAGCACGTCCATGCCGAGGTGATGGGTGACCGCGTGCCTGCCCTCGAGCAGACCTGCCATCGCCAGCGCCAGCGACCCGCCACAGACGGTCGCCACCGTCACGTCCGGGTTGGCCATCGCCTTGCGCATCAACGGCACCGCGCTCGTCTCGCCGAACCGGGCCAGCAGCACCGGGATGGTGTCAACCTCGTCCGGATCACCGTCGATCGGACCGCTGGCGCCGGGCACGATCACGTAACCGGGCTTGGCTGGGTCGAGTTGGGCCGTCGCGTTCAACACCATGCCCCTGGTGCCGCTGACCACCTGCCGCGGGCCTCCGGCGGAGACCAGTTCCACCTCGAGGTCGCCGCCGACCGCATCACTGCCTGCGGCCAGCACCTCGAACGGTGCGATGGCGTCGAGTGGGTCGAACCCGTCGAATAACACGATCTGTGCGTACACATGCTCATCGTCGGGGCGCCGGGCGTCAGGCAACAGAGGATCGGTGGCCATCGCCCGCCGGGATGTTGCCAGCCGGTCACCTACTCAAGACACCGCCTGATGAGCTGTGCGAGTGCTTCCGGCTGAGACAGGAAGGGGGAGTGCGACGTCTCGATCCGCAACACGTCGTTGGCGTTCTTGGCCATCATCTCCTGCGCGGCGACTGGAATCGCGTTGTCCCCTTCACATATGACGTATGTGCTCGGGATCGTCCGCCACGCGGTTTCGGTGACCTGTTGCTGCATCGCGGTGTAGCGCTGGTAGCCGAGTTGCGCGACCGCTTGGGTGGCAGTGCGGTCCTCGACGTCGTGGTAGAACGCGGTCATCGGTGTGGTCACTTCGACGTAGCCGCCGATGCCGTCGCGGTGGTGCAGTCTCGTCCACGGCATCAAACGACCACCGTTGGGGGACAACAGCGACTCACCGACGTCGAGTTGAAAGGCGGCGAGATACACGACGCGCCGGACGTTTTCGGCCTTCGCCAACGCCTGGGTGGTGGGTACACCGCCATAGGAATGCGCGACCACGACCACCGGCCCGTCGATCGCGGCGGCCGCCTGCGCTATCACCGCCGCGTCGGCATACATGTCGCCAAGGGTTGCCGGATCGTCACCGCTGCTCGTCAACGTCACAGTGCGTACGTCGACATCGGTCAGTTCGTTGACGAGCAGGTCGAAGTGGCCGGGCTTGTGCCAGGCGCCCGGCACCAGAAGCACGGTGGGACAGGTCATGAAGCATCCCGCGTCGACGTCAGCAGCCGTTGTTCGATCACGTCGGCGCCCCGGGCCGCCCCGCCGGTCGCGGCGTACCCGTCGGCGACACGACGCGCACCGTCGGCCATCGTCATCGCCTCCAGGATCTTCGCGCGCATCCGAGGCACGGTGAGATTTTTCGGCAGCAGTCGGGTGCCGCACTTCGCCACTTCGACGCGCCGGGCGACTTCGAACTGGTCACGGCCGTAGGGCACAACGCATACCGGCACCCCGTGCGCCAGCGACTTCTGGGTGACGCCCATGCCGCCGTGGGTGACCGCGCAGGAGGCGCGCGCGAGTACCAGGCTGTGCGGGACGAACTCGCGCACAGTGGCATTCGGCGGCGGTGTGATGTCGGGCGGCACCCCCGCCGGGAAGGTGGCCACGACATGGACGGGCGCGTCGGCCATCGCCTCCAGCGCTACCCGTGCCAGCTGGATATCTCCCTGATCTTCTGACGATGTGGAGATTAGGATGATGGGGCGGTCTATCTGGGTCAGCCATGTCGGCACTGTCGGCGGTGTCGGGTCATAAGAGCAGGGGCCGATGTACTGGATGGAGTCGTCTGTGTCCGGCCGCGGGTAGTCGAACGGTTGGGCCGTGGCCACCAGCAGCAGCGGTGCCCGACGTGCGTAGTCGTCGGCCGATTTCAGCGGTGACAGACCGAGTCTGGCACGAATGACGTTGTGCGACGCGGTCCACGCATCAGGCGCGTTGAATTTCGGACGGAGCAGCGCATCCCGCAGACGACCGACCGGACCGGGCCACGGCCGCAACCCCGGCCCCCATGGCGGCACTCCACGAGATCGCAGATACGGCACGAACGCCCAGAACGACAGCCAAGGCAGCCCGCTGGCCTCGGCGACTGCCGAGGCGCCCCAGCAATTCGGGTCAACTATCAGCAGTTCGGGGTGGAACTCGTGGATGGCTTCGGCCAGATCGAAGATCTCGAACTCGGCGCGACGAGCGAACGCCTCCCGTACCTGCGACAGCGCCTCCTTCGGGGATGCGGCGCCCGCGTCACCGAGGCGCGTGACTTCGATGCGAGGATCGACCGGTTGCGTGTCGAAACCCATGTCACAGCCGGTTTGCACGCCAGCGGCGAAAGTGCGCAGCGCGATCTCGTGGCCGCGATTACCCAACTCCCTCAGCAGCACGCTGGCGGGGAAGAAGTGACCCATCGCGGGGCTCAGATACGCGAGAACTCTTGCCATTCAATGCTTTCCTTCGTTTACGCGGTGGAACTTCAATCTCGCACCGAGGCATGTCCCACCAGCCAGCGCCGCAGAAGTTCCTTGCGCACCTTGCCATTGCTGGTGCGCGGCAGAGATTGGACGTACTCCAGCCGGGTGGGCAGGCACCATTCGGTGACCCCGAGGCCGGTCAGGTACCGGCGCAGTTCATCCAGGTTGATCGGTGGGGTGGTCGCGGGAACCAGCACGGCGCAGGGCGATTCGGCGCCGTCGTCGTTGCGGTAGCCGACCAGCGCCACATCGTCGACTTGCGGATTGGCCCTCAGTTCGGATTCAACGTCGGCGGGAATCAGGAATACTCCGCTGATCCGGTCGGTGACGCGGCCCATCAACCGGATCCCGCCGCGGCCATCGGGTACGGCGAGATCGCCGGTGTCATACCAGCCGTCGTCGTGCTCGGCGGTGACGGTGAACGCGTCGCCGTCGCGGCACGCAGTCGCCAGGCACACCGTGGCGCCGCGGACGAAAACCCGCTGGGGTTGCTCGTGCGAAGCGACCGCGGCAGACCGAAGCTGGACTTCTGCGCCCGCGATAGGCCTGCCGTCGCTGAAGGCGGCCCAGTCCGGTGTATCGTCGACGCGCGTCACGGTGCCCGTACCGATTTCGGTCGTTCCCCACCCGCTGAGCAGGCGTGCTCCCAAAGCGGCGGGGACCGCGGTGATGAGTGGTTTGGGGATCGGCGTGCCTACGCAGCGGACCGTGCGTAGGGCAGGTAGCGGCCGGGGGTTCTCCCCGATAGCCGTGAGCACGTCGGAGACGAAATTGGGTGCGGCCACGATCCCGGTGGTGGCACTGTCGGTGAGGACTTCCAGGCCGCGCCGCCCGGACCACTCGTCGAGCAGAACGACGGACGCCCCTGCCGCCAGAGCAGACCTGGCGGTGTCTTGTCCGACGGTGTGCATCAGCGCATGAGGCGTGAACCGCACGTCGTCGCGGCCGAAGTCGTGGACCTGGGTGACGCTGGACGCGGATGCATGCAGCGTGTTCTCGGTGTGCATGGCAATCTTCGGCACGCCGGACGTGCCAGACGTGCAGAGCAGCATGGCAATTCGATCGGGGTCTTCGTCCGCGTCGTCCAGGCCCACCGGATGCCCTCGTTCCCATGGCGTCTGCTCGACGAACGATCGAAAGTCGAGTTCGCCCGTCGCCGGTTCGCCGATGACCAGACGGTGTCGCAGTTCGGGCAGCGTCGGTGCGATCTCCCTCAACGCCGCGGCATGGTCGAATCCCGCCCACTCGGAGGTGGTCACGCACACCGACGCACCGGTGCGGTGCAGCATCCTCTGCAGTTCCCGCGGGCGGACGCTCATCATGACTGGCGCCACCACCGCCTGCAGTCGCGCCGCGGCCAGCAGCAGCACGTGCGCTTGCCACCAATTCGGCAATTGATACGCGATCACCGCACCGGGCCGTACTCCGAGCTCGTACAACGCGCCTGCGAACCGTGCTACCCGCTTGGCCAATTCGGCGTAGGTGATCAGTTCTGCCTCGCCGTCGGCGTGGTAGGCCTGGATGGCGATCGCGTACGGCGTCTCGTCTCGCCATCTCCGCAGATCACCGAGCTGTCCGGTATCCCGCCATATTCCGGCAGCGCGGAACCTTTGCACATTCGCCGCTGGCGGGCGAACCGTCACATCGACGGGCATCGTGTCACCGTGTGTGCTGACGAGCGCTGGGGTGACGCAGTGAATCGCGGGAAACGATCTCCTCCGGTTTAAGCAGGGTGATCATGTCGACTCCCGGCGCACAGATGCACACCGCGACGAAGCGAGTCCAACCGGTCTGGTCGAGATTCGTCATCTGATAGTGCACGACGTCGCCACCGGGCTCCCAAAATGCCTCGCCTGCAACGATTTCCCTCGGTTCCTCACCTTCCAGCTCGAACAGCATGCTGCCTTCCAGCATGTATCCGAACACCGGGCCCGAGTGCCGATGCGGCGGCGTTCCAGCATCTGCGGGCGGAAGTTCGACGAGCTGCGTCATGGCGTGTGAACCCTCCGGGATCGACGGCGGGGTGACACACAGCAGATCCGTCTTCTTCAAGTTGCCTATGACCATCATGGTTTCAACGCTAGGTGCGTCACCGCGCCTTTCAGGGGCCACTTCGAGGGCCGGGGTAGGGGCCAGTTCGACCGGTCAATCGGGCAGCAGTCCGGTCAGCGCAGCCAGGGCGGGCGACCATGCACTCGGTGCGGGCGACGCATATCCGACGACGACTCCGTCACGTTCGCTGCGGCTGTCCGGATGCCGAAACCAATCCAGGCCCCGCACGCCGAGCCGCCGCCACGCGGGCCGACGACTCAACTCGCTTTCGCCGCCTCCGGCGATCTCCAGCATGACGTGTAGGCCCGCAGCTGCTCCCGACACGGTGCTCGTCGGGGACGCTGCGATGGCTGCCATGAGTTGCGCACGGCGCTGGCGGTATTGGGCGCGCATCGTGCGAAGGTGTCTGTCGTACGAGCCGGATCTGATGAATTCCGCCATGGCCAACTGCTCGACGAAGCCGGAGGTCTCCTCCGTCTCGCCCTTCTGCCGGGCGACCGGTTCGATGAGTCGTTCGGGCAGCACCAGCCAACCGAGTCGCAGTCCCGGCGCCAGTGACTTGCTCACCGTTCCCAGGTAGATGACATGGTCGGGATCGAGGCCCTGCAATGCCCCGACAGGCTGCCTGTCGTAACGAAATTCGCCGTCGTAATCGTCTTCGATGATCAGGCCGCCGGTGGTGCGTGCCCAGTCGAGCACTGCGGCTCGGCGTTCGTGGCTCAGGGTGACGCCCAGCGGGAACTGGTGCGCAGGGGTCAGCAGCACGCCCGCCGCGTCCGGCATGTTTTCAAGAGCCTGCACGTCGGCACCACTAGAGTCGACAGGCAATGGCGGGCAGCCGATTCCAGCGCGATTGAGCGTCGCTCGGTGGGCAGGCAACCCGAACTCTTCGACGGCGACGGTTGAAGTACCTCGCTCCGCCATGGCGCCCGCGACGAGACGGAGCCCCTCAGCCGCTCCGGAGCACACGACGATGGTGCACGGTCGCGCTCTGACGCCGCGCGCTCGAGCCAGGTACTGGGCGAGGGCGTGCCGCAATTCGGTCCTGCCGACGGGGTCGGCGTAGCCGAACGCGTCGACAGGTGCCGCGTCCAACGCACGCTTGACCGCCCGACTCCACTCTGCGCGCGGGAACGACGACAGGTCGGGCTGACCGGGCCGCAGATCGTGGTCGAGCCTGCGCGGCGACCGTCGTGGGGGCGGGGTGGTCACGGACCCGACGACGTCGGCGGCCCGATGCGACACGAGCGTGCTCGAGCCGTGCTGAGAGGTCAGCCAGCCCTCGGTGACAAGGTCGGCGTACGCGCGGGCCACGGTGTTCCGCCCGACACCGAGGTCGGTGGCCAGTGCGCGGCTCGACGGCAGCCTGGTGCCCGGCGCCAGGCGCCCCGAGCGGATGGCGTCGCGAATGGCGTGGGTCACACTGTCTCGAACTCTGCGGCCGGCGCGTTCGAGGTGAAGATCCAGACCGGCGGCCGACGTGCGCCATTCTGCGGCGCGCTGCACGTCAGCGATTGCGTCCGTCACCTCATGCCTTTCTTCGACGACACTGTGAAAACGCCGTTAAGGGCCGGTCTTATTGCATGGCTTCTCGATGACTCGACAGGATGGGTACGTGACTACGGGTGCTGAGATCGTTGTGGACCGGCTGACCGCTGGGGGAGTCGAGGTGTGTTTCGCCAACCCCGGGACATCGGAGATGCATTTCGTCGCGGCGTTGGATTCCGCACCGCAGATGCGTGCCGTGTTGTGTCTGTTCGAGGGGGTGGCGACGGGTGCGGCCGACGGCTACGCGCGCATCGCGGGCAAGCCAGCGGCCACCCTGCTGCACCTGGGGCCTGGAATGGCGAACGGGTTGGCCAACCTGCACAACGGCCGACGAGCCCACAGCCCCATCGTGAACGTGGTGGGCGACCACGCCACCTACCACCAAAAGCTCGATGCACCATTGCAATCCGACATCGACGCGCTCGGCCACTGGCTGACGGGCACGGTGCACCGACCCGCGTCGTCGAACGAACTCGCGCAGACCGTCGACGCGGCGGTGGCTGCCGCGACCCTGGGCCGGATCGCCACGCTGGTGTTGCCGGCCGATTTATCCTGGGGCGACGCGGAACTCGGCGACGCGGCGGCACCGTCGGTGACCACCGAGCAGGTCGAGGAGGAGACCGGCGATGCCGCGGACATCGCCCAGTTGCTGAAGTCATCCGGCCAAGAAGCGGTCCTGCTGCTCGGCGGTGCGGCTACCGGTACAGACGAATTACACGCTGCTGCAAGGATTTCCGCCGCCACCGGGGCGCGGGTGCTCATCGAGACGTTCCCGGCGCGACTGACCCGTGGCCGCGGTGTGCCGAACCTCCCGCGGCTGGGCTACTTCGCCGAGCTGGCGCAGCAGCAACTCAAGGGTGCGCGACATCTGATCATTGCAGGGGCCCGGTCGCCGGTCACCTTCTTCGCCTATCCCAATCTGCCGGGCGATCTGGTGCCTGCGGGTGCGACGGTGCACAATCTCGGGCCTGGGCGCCTCGAGACGGTTGCCGAACTGCTTGGTGCCCAGGAGCTTCCGGACTCCACTGTCAGCCCTGCCCCGCTACCGAGCGGACCGCTGCGACCCGACAACTGGGCAGCGGTCGTCGGCGCGCTGTTGCCCGAGGGCGCCATCATCTCCGACGAGGCCAACACCAGCGGCCTGTTGCTGCCCGACGCCACCGCCGCCTCACCGACGCATGACGTGCTCACGCTCACGGGCGGGGCGATCGGCCAGGGCCTGCCGGTGGCCGTCGGCGCCGCCATCGCCGCGCCGCACCGCCCTGTGATCGCGCTGCAGTCCGACGGCAGCGCGATGTACACGATCTCGGCGCTGTGGACCATGGCCCGCGAACAACTCGACATCACCGTCGTCATTCTCGACAACCGCGCATACGCCATCCTCCAGATCGAGTTGGCGCGGGTCGGCGCCTCGGCGGGCGGGCCGAAGGCGCGCTCACTGCTCGATCTGGCCAATCCGAACCTCGACTTCGTCGCCATCGCCGAGGGCTTCGGGGTGCCCGCGAAGCGCGCCACCACCGCGGAGGAACTCGCCGAACACTTCAGTGCCGCGCTCGCCGAACCCGGGCCGCATCTGATCGACGCGGTGCTGGCCAAATAGGGCCTAGTCGCTGGTATCTTGCCAAGATGCGCACCGTCGCTGTGCTGGCCCTGCCCGACACGATCGCGTTCGACCTGAGCACCGCCGTCGAGACGTTCGGCCGTGTCGCGCTGCCGTCCGGCGAACCCGGTTACCGGGTACTGGTGTGTGGCGCCGAACCGATGGTCAGCGCCGGACCGATGCGGATCGGCACCGACTTCGGCCTCGACGCCGCGGCCGAGGCCGACACGATCGTCGTCCCCGGCCGCAACGATGTCACCGTCGCCACTCCCGACGAGGTACTGCGCACACTGAAGGCCGCCTACGCCAACGGCACCCGCATCGCGTCGATCTGTTCGGGCGCGTTCAGTCTCGCCGAAGCCGGACTGCTCGACGGCCGACGCGCCACCACCCACTGGATCGCGGCCGACTACTTCCGCAGCATGTTCCCTGCGGTTGAACTCGACCCCGACGTGCTCTACGTCGACGAAGGACAGGTGCTCACGTCGGCGGGCGCGTCAGCGGGACTGGACCTGTGCCTGCACATGGTCGCCGGTGACTACGGAGCCGCGGTGGCCGCCGACGCCGCGCGCCTTGCCGTCGCGCCTCTGCACCGCAGCGGCGGCCAGTCGCAGTTTATCCTGCGAAACACCGCCCCTGCCAAGCACATTGCCGAGCGCACCGAACTCGACGACGTGCTGGCCTGGATCGAGCAGGAGGCGCACCGCGACCTGTCGCTGCGCGATATCGCCGACCGGGCAGCGATGAGCATCCGCACCCTGAACCGCCGATTCCAGGCCGAGACCGGCCAGACGCCCATGCAGTGGGTCGCCGGTGTGCGCATCCGCCATGCGCAGCAGCTGCTGGAGAGCACCACATACGGCGTCGAAAAGATCGGCCGCGACGTCGGATTCACCTCGGCCGCCAATTTTCGCGAGCAGTTCCGCAGGCTCACCGGGGTGTCGCCGCAGAGCTACCGCAACACGTTCCGGGACCGGATGGCGGGTTAGTGCGCTTTGGGCCGTTTCCAGAGGACGATCTGGGCCATCGGGATCTGCATCTCTTCCGGCGCGGCCCCCAGTCGCGCGGCGACACCCGCCTGCAACCGGTCCATGAAGTCCGCACGTCGCGGGTCGAGGCGACCGCCGTCGAGGGCCGAGGCGAGCGTGGGGAACACCGACGCGCGGGCGAACGCCGCCCACTGCGCGCCGAAAGCGGTTGCGTCATGGTCGACTTGGTACTGCGTCCAGAACCGGTCCTCGGCGTTGAACACCTCCAGGTGCTCGACCTCGACCCGTTCGAAACGGCCCTTCGGCGCGAACGGAGACAGGAAATCCGCGGCGCGACGGGAGACCAGCGGAATGCACATCCGGTGCACCTCGTGCTCGGTGACGACACCCTGCGCCACCAGATCGGCCAGTTCGGCGAGTACCGCGTCGAGCAGCGGCCGGTGGCCGAATTCGCCGTCCTCGCCGATGGCCGTCGTTAGCACCACGACACGGCCGCCGGGGCACAACTCGCGCCCGCGGAAGGCGACGAACTCGTGCCAGTCGAACGCGGCCTGTTTGGCATAGGCGGCCTTGACGCCCTCGTCGCTGCTGTAGGCCACCTGCAGATGGTCCGGCACCGGAGCAGGCACCCGACCCAGCCACTGGATCGCCCACGACGACCAGCCCAGGTTCACACTGTTCGACGGCAGGATCTGGGTGTAGAACGAGCGGCCGATCGCCGAGGCGAAGGTGGCCGGGTCCTTCTTCAGATACGAGTCGGGGTCGTGCTCGAGCGTCTCGAACATGACGGTGAAGTCGTTGTCGGCCACATCGGTGTGTGCCACCAAGATCGAATGCTCCGGCCGGGTCCGCTTGCGCAACACCGCGATTGCCGCGCAGATCGGCAGCAGCGAGTTGTGCCCGGTGGACGCGCCGTAGTCGGCGATGACCACGGGCTGCGGTGCCTTCGGAAGCGGGACGGTGTCGGCGGCCCGCTCGAAAAGCTTTATAGCCCCCGACAATCCGGCCGCCTGCAGCCGCGAACTGGCGGTGTACGAGCCGCTGTCCATCGGCTCGGGCCGCACGACGATGCTGGATTCGGGCACCTTTAAACGGTAGCCTTCCAGCGCCTACGCCGGATACCGAACCCCGGTCAGCTGTTCGGAGAGCTGCCACAGCCGACGGCCGTCGGACTCGTCCAGGCAGCGCCCCGGGATCTTGGCAGGCTTGACGCCGCCGCTCGCCACTTCCAGGATGCCGCGCGGGCCGTAGAACGCACCGCCTTGCGCGTCGGGTGATACCGCCGCATACAGCGCAGGCAGAATGCCGTCTTCGATCTCCTGCCACATGAACGGCGTCGCCTGGCGGCTGACGCGGTAGAACCGCTCCAGCAGTGTCGGGTTGTCCCTGCCCTGCGACGGACCGCTGAACTGCAGGTTGGTCTTCGTCAGACCGGGATGCGCGGCGACCGAGACGACGCCCCAGCCGGCGCGCTTACTCAGCCGGTCCAACTCGATTGCGAACATCAGGTTCGCCGACTTGGACTGCGAGTAGGCCCGACTCGGGTTGTAGCGCTTCTCCCATTGCAGGTCGTCGAAGTTGATGCCGCCCATCCGCGCCGCCAGGCTGCTCAACGACGTCACCCGCGGACGACTCGCGGCGCGCAACAACGGCATCAGGTGGCCGGTCAGCGCGAAGTGGCCGAGGTGATTGCTGCCGAACTGCAGCTCGAATCCGTCGGCGGTGGTCTCGCGCTCGGGGGGCTGCATGACGCCCGCGTTGTTGACCAGGATGTCGATCGGCCGTCCCTCGGCATTGAGGTCGTCACCGAGCGCCTGAATGCTGGCCAACGACGACAGGTCGAGGCTCTTGATCGTCAACTTCGCGGTCGGCACCTTCGCGCGGATCTGCTCCGCGGCGGCTTCGCCCTTGGCGCGGTTGCGGATCGCCATCACGACGTCAGCGCCCCCGGCGGCCAACCGGGTGGCCAGGCCCAGGCCGAGGCCCGAGTTGGAACCGGTGACGACGGCCAGCTGTCCGGACAGGTCGGGAACGGTGACGGAGGTCTGTTGCGGGGCCATGGGGGTCTCTTTTGCGTGATCGGATCACCGAAAGATAACAGACCACTGGTCTGATAACAAGAGCCCGGTGGTCTGATATCTTGGATCGTGTGAACTTCCAGCGCGCCCGCAGGCCTGAGCAGATGGCGGCCCGACGTTCGGCGATCATGACGACCGCGCGCGAGATGCTGGCCGAGAAACCGGTCGGCGACATCAGCCTTCGTGAACTGTCCGACCGGATCGGATTGGCCAAGTCCAACGTGTTGCGCTATTTCGACAGCCGCGAGGCGATCTTCCTCGAGGTGCTCGACGAGGAATTCGCGGACTGGCTGGCCGACCTCGAAGCCAGGCTCGGCAAGCCAAGGCCGAGAAAACCCAACTATGTCAACGAGATTCGCGTCGCCACCGCGGTTGCTGATTCGCTGATGGACCGGACCTTGCTGTGCGAGCTGGTGTCCTCGATGGCCGGGGTGCTGGAACGCAACATCTCTTTCGATTTCGCGCGTGACTTCAAGGCGCGCGCGATGACGAGAATCGCGCAGCTGGCACTACTGGTCGCGACGCAACTGCCGTGGCTGCCCGGGGAGTCAAGCGAGTTCTTCGCCGAGGGGGCGCTGACGTTGATGGCGGGGATGTATCCGTTCTCGACCCCTACCGATCCGGTCCGCGCCGCGATTGCCGAGCTGGGCTTCCCCGATCCGGTGAAGCGGCTCGACGCCAGTCTGCGCACCGGGCTGATCACGTGGCTGATCGGTGCGGCAGCGCAAACCGCGCCGTGACAGACTTCGCGGATGGCCAACCGGACCGGACCGCGGATCGCGATCTTCTCCGCCATACTCACCCTGATCATCGGCGGCGTCGGCCTGATCGCAGCGCTGATCCTCAACGCGTTCGTGCTCGACGACTACGACGCGTACGGGGAGGTGCCCGTCCCGGGATCGACCAGTCTGCAGCTGCCTGCCGGTGAAGTGACGGTCAGCTTTCACACTCAGGTGACGGGCAGCCCGTCGAGCGGATTTCCGATCCCGGACCTCAAGTTCTCGATCACCCCGCCGCAAGGTATCGCGAAGCCGCGGGTCGCCGAAAGTATCGGCGGCACAACGACAGTCAACAGCGATACGCATGTCCGGGTGTGGCTGCTGCACGTCGGGCAGGAGGGCAGCTACGACGTCGTCACCGACGGCAACGTCAACGGGTACATCAACCCGCGGCTGGCGTTCGGGCACGGCACCGCATATGGCTGGCTCACATGGGTGTTCGGCGGGCTGCTGGCACTGGGCATCGTCGAGTTGGCCGCATCGCTGATCTGGTCGGCCCGCACGGCGAAGGCGGGACGCCCGTTGACACCGGACGTGCCTCTCGACGAGTCGAGTTATGCGCCCAGCGATCAGGGAATGCGCCTCGAACAGCTTCGGCAACTCGCCGCGCTGCGCGACTCGGGCGCGTTGACACAGGACGAGTTCGAAGCCGAGAAGCGCCGCATCCTCGACTCCTGACGACTATCCACTAAACGAAAAAAAGTTCGCCAGAGCGCGGCTGATTGGCTCTTAAATGCAGGATCGGCGCCGATTCTGCTGTTCTAGGGAGATTGCCAGCAGTACCATTGGGGACCATGGTTCAACGTCGAATCATTCCAGCGTCAGCAGGTGCAGCGGTGCTCGCGGGCCTGGCCATCGCAAGCGCCGCGCCCGCCGCAGCAGACGAGGACGAATACCTGAGACTGCGCGACGTCTACCCGAGCTACAGCGCCGAACAGTTGCTCGCCGAAGGCCACCGGGTGTGCGCCGTCGCCAGACAGGGTGTCCCGTCGCCGCAGGCCGTCATCATGGTGACCAACGACCTGGGAGTGTCCACCACGGCGGCCCTGGACATCGTCAGCTCAGCCGTCATGAATCTCGACTGTTAGTGGCCGCGGGCCACCCATTCGTCGTAGTGCACGATTTCGTCGCCGATGGTGGTCGAGTCGCCGTGGCCGGTGTAGACGACGGTGTCGCCGGGTAGCTTGCCGAGCTTCTCCGAGATCGACGACAGAATCGTCGGAAAGTCGGAGTACGACCGGCCCGTCGCACCAGGGCCGCCCTGGAACAGAGTGTCGCCGGAAAACACCGCATTCAGTTCGGGCGCATGCCAGCAGACCGAACCCGGCGAGTGCCCGGGGGTGTGGATGGCGCGCAGTTCGTGACCGGCGACGCGCAACGTCTCGCCGTCGTCGACGGTGCGGAAGTTCTTGTCGGGGTGGGTCATTCGCCACAGCACATCGTCGGCGGGATGCAGCAGCACCGGGGCGTCGAGCGCCTCGCCGAGTTGGGGTGCGACCGTGACGTGGTCGTTGTGACCGTGGGTGCACACCACGGCGACCACATTCCTGCCGCCGACGGCCGCCACGATCGGGCCCGCGTCATGGGCTGCGTCGAACACCACCACCTCGTCGTCGTCGCCGACGAGCCAGATGTTGTTGTCGACTTCCCAACTGCCGCCGTCGAGTTCGAATGTGCCGTGGGTGACCACACGTCCGATGGGTCCGCCGTTCACTTCATCACCACCACGCTGCGCAGCACCTCGCCTGCGTGCATCTTGTGGAACGCGTCCTCGACGCCGTCGATGCCGATGCGCTCGGAGACGAACTTCTCCAGCGGCAGTCTGCCCTGCAGGTACAGCGAGATCAGGGTGGGGAAGTCGCGTTCGGGCAGGCAGTCGCCGTACCACGCCGACTTCAACGATCCGCCGCGTGAGAAGAAGTCGATCAACGGCATCTCCAACGTCATGTCCGGCGTCGGAACACCCACCAGCACAACGGTTCCCGCCAGGTCGCGGGCGTAGAACGCCTGCTTCCACGTCTCCGGACGGCCCACCGCGTCGATCACCACGTCGGCGCCGTTACCGTCGGTCAGGTCCTGGATGGTGGCGACCGGATCGAGTTCGCGCGCATTGACGGTGTGTGTCGCGCCGAAGCCCCGCGCCCAGTCCAACTTCTTGTTATCGGTGTCCACCGCGATGATCCGCTTGGCGCCGACCAGCGCCGCACCGGCGATCGCCGCGTCACCCACACCGCCGCAACCGATCACCGCGACGGTATCGTCACGCCCGACCGCACCGGTGTTGACCGCCGCGCCGAGACCGGCCATCACCCCGCAGCCGAGCAGGCCGGCAACCGCCGGATCGGCTTCGGGGTCGACCTTGGTGCACTGCAACTCGTGCACCAGCGTCTTGTCGGCGAACGCGCCGATGCCCAACGCCGGGGTGAGTTCGGTGCCGTCGGTCAGCGTCATCGGTTTGCTGGCGTTGAAGGTGTTGAAGCAGTACCACGGCCTGCCCCGTTTGCAGGCCCGGCATTCGCCGCACACCGCGCGCCAGTTCAGGATCACGAAATCGCCTGGCTCGACATGGGTCACGCCTTCGCCGACCGCCTCGACGGTCCCGGCCGCCTCGTGTCCGAGCAGGAATGGGAACTCGTCGTTGATGCCGCCCTCGCGATACGTCAGGTCGGTATGGCACACCCCGCAGGCGAGAATGTCGACCACCACATCACCTGGACCCGGGTCGGGGATGACCACATCCACCAACTCGACCGGATCGCCCTTCTTACGTGAGATCACGCCGCGCACCGTCTGAGTCATGCATACAACCTAATGCCAAGAGTGCGAAGCTGACTGCGTGACGTCTGTGTATCTGTCCCACGGCGCGCCCCCGCTCGTCGACGACGAGTTGTGGGTCGCCCAGCTCAAGCAATGGGCGGCGGAGTTGCCGACGCCGTCGGCGATCCTCGCTGTCTCGGCGCACTGGGAAGCCGCGCCGCTGACCATCGGGTCGACCACCACCGAGACCCCGTTGACGTACGACTTCTGGGGTTTCCCGCAGCACTACTACGACGTCACCTATGACGCGCCCGGTGCGCCCGACCTCGCCGCGCGCGTCGAGGCCCTGATGCCCGACGACGAGCCCGTCGCCCACGACAGCGATCGCAGGCTCGACCACGGCGCCTACGTGCCGCTGACCGTCATGTATCCCGACGCCACGATCCCGGTGCTGCAGGTCTCGATGCCGACCCTCGACCCCCAACGTCTACTGCACCTGGGTGAACGCCTGCGACCGCTGCGCGACGAAGGGGTGCTGATCATGGGCTCCGGGTTCACCACCCACGGCCTGCCCTTCCTTGACGACCCGTCACCCGGCGCGGTCCCGCCTGGCTGGTCGACCGAGTTCGACGCATGGGCCCGCGAGCGCTTCGCCGCGGGCGACCTCGACGCGCTCATCGATTTCCGGCACCGGGCGCCCGGTATGCCGTACGCCCATCCGACCATCGAACACTTCTCGCCGTTGTTCGTTGCGCTCGGCGCGTCGAGCGACCCCGGGCAGACGCCGAAACAAGTCATCGACGGCTATTGGATGGGCCTGGCGAAACGCTCCATTGAACTCATTTGACCGCCGCAACCGTTAACAGGATTGAAATGAGCACACAAACACACGCAGAGACCACCGAAGAATTCGCCGAGCGCATGGTCGGCGCGATCGACAGCGCCAGTCTGGCGATCCTGCTGTCGATCGGTCACCAGACCAAACTGTTCGACACACTCGCCGAACTGCCGCCCGCCACCAGCGCGCAGATCGCCGACGCCGCCGGCCTCAACGAACGCTATGTCCGGGAGTGGCTGGGCGGGGTGGCCACCTGCCACGTGGTCGACTACGACCCTGCGGCGCAGACGTATTCGCTGCCGCGTCACCGTGCGGCCGTGTTGACGCGCGCAGCAGGACCGGACAACCTGTCCCGCGTCGCCCAGTTCGTCTCGATGCTCGGCGAGGTGGAACAGAAGGTCATCGACCGCTTCCAGCGCGGCGGCGGCCTGTCCTACAGCGAGTATCCGCGGTTCCACAAGGTGATGGCCGAGCAGAGCGGGGAGGTGTTCGACGCCGCGCTCGTGGATGCCATCCTGCCGATGGCCTCGGGGTTGCCCGAACGGCTACGGGAAGGTGCCGATGTCGCCGATATCGGTTGCGGCAGTGGCCATGCCATCAACGTGATGGCCGCGGCGTTTCCGGCCAGCCGGTTCACCGGCATCGACTTCTCCGAGGAAGGGTTGTCCGTCGGGGCCGCCGAGGCAAGGGCCCGCGGGCTGTCCAACGCGACGTTCATGCAAGCCGACGTCGCCAACCTCGATGTGGCCGAAGCCTACGACGCCATAACGGTTTTCGACGCGATCCACGATCAGGCGCAGCCCGCGAAGGTGTTGGCCAACATCTACCGGGCGCTGCGGCCGGGCGGGGTGCTGCTGATGGTCGACATCAAGGCCTCGAGTCGGCTCGAGGAGAACATCGGGGTGCCGCTGAGGACCTACATGTACACCGTGTCGACCATGCACTGCATGAGCGTGTCGCTGGGTCTCGACGGGGCCGGGTTGGGCACCTGTTGGGGGCGTCAACTGGCCACGTCGATGTTGGCCGACGCCGGATTCGGCGACGTCGCGGTCAACGAGATCGAGACGGATCCGATCAACTTCTACTACGTCGCCCGCAAGTGACGGGTCAGGGGCGCAGCATCGGCGCTTCGGCCGGGCGGGGTGCTGCTGATGGTCGACATCAAGGCCTCGAGTCGGCTCGAGGAGAACATCGGGGTGCCGCTGAGGACCTACATGTACACCGTGTCGACCATGCACTGCATGAGCGTGTCGCTGGGTCTCGACGGGGCCGGGTTGGGCACCTGTTGGGGGCGTCAACTGGCCACGTCGATGTTGGCCGACGCCGGATTCGGCGATGTCGCGGTCAACGAGATCGAGACGGATCCGATCAACTTCTACTACGTCGCCCGCAAGTGACGGGTCAGGGGCGCAGCATCGGCGCTTCGGCGGCGTGGCGGGCCCGCAGTTCCTCGTCCCAGTCGCCGCTGCAGTAGACGGTCAACTCGGCGATCCGGCCGTCGCGGACCGTGCAGAGGATCATCTTGCGGCCGGTGATCTCCTCCTCGCCGTCGTGAACTCGCTCCGTGAGCTCGGTGACGAATCCCGTCGCGGTGGGCACGGTGCGCACAACGGTGACGTCGTCCATGCCGTTGGGTGCGTAGCTCTCGTACCACTCGGCGAAGGCCTCGATGCCCTGCAGCTGGAACCGCCACAGCGGCGGGTTCCCATCAAGAAATACGTCGTCGGTCAGGAGGTCTCCCACCTCGGCGGTACGGAACATCTCGGCGAGCGCCGCACTGAGACGCTCGGCTGCGCTGATGTCCGTCACGGTTGGGATGTGGATGCTCGTCATGTCGATTCCCTTTCGCCTCAGTCTGACGCTAGGCAGAGGTGCCGCAGCGGAACATCGACCGAACACCCGATTTGATGCGCGCTGCCAAATCCACAGAATTGCCGATGCGCGCGTCAGGCAGGGCTCGTACCGTACGGATCGAAACCGCTTGAGCAGAGGGAGGAACCGATGAGCGAGCACCCGAACGTGACAACAGTGAATCGGATGACGGAGGCCATCGTGGCTGACGACCGCGAGACGCTCGCGTCGTTGTTCACCGACGACTTCGTGTACCACCTTCGCGGACCGTTCACCACCGCTGGCGACCACCTCGGCGTGGCGGGCATCCTCGGCGCGATCCGCCCGGTCTTCGACGCGACCGGCGGGGATGTCAAGCTCGAGCAACAGTTCTGCGTCGGCCTCGACGGCTGGGCAGCCGAGTGGGAGCATGCTGTGCTCGGACGCCGCGGCAAGACACTCGAGTCGGACAATGCGTTCGTCTACCGATTCGTTGGCGGCCGGATCGCCGAGATGTGGATGTTCCTTGGCGCCGACCCTGACGCTGCCGCCACGTTCTTCGGTTAACGCTCCCGGCGGCTGGTGCGTCCACCACACTGGAGGGGTGGGTGGGCCTGGCCAGAGCCGCGGCATGGCATGGGACGACGAATACCGGCAACTTGCCACGCTTGATGCCGAGCAGGGGCTCGACGTCGGCGATCTCGACCGACTGGCGACCGCCGCATATATGACCGGGCGCGACGACGAGAGCTTCGAGCTGTGGGGCCGGGGACATCACCGCTGCCTCGAGACGACCGACATGGCCCGCGCGGTCCGCCTTGGCGTGCGGCTGGCCCAAGCCCTCGCCTTCAAAGGTGATATCGCCCGCAGCTGTGGGTGGGTCGACCGATCACAGCGTCTGCTGGACGAGGAGAATCTCGACTGCGTGGAGCGCGGTTTCCTCGAGCACGCCGCGGGTATGTGCAGGATCTTCTCTGATGGCGACATCGCAGCGGCCAACGCCGCGTTCGGGCGGGCCGCCAAGACCGGTGAGCGATTCCGCGACCGCGAACTGCTCACACTCGCGCGCATGGGCCAGGGCAGGTGTTTGATCTACCTCGGTGAGATCGCCGAAGGCCTGGCGCTTCTCGACGAGGCCATGGTGTCGGTCGAGGCCTGCGAAATCCCGCCGATGGCCGTCGGAGACGCGTACTGCACAGTGATCGACGCCTCTTATGAGCTGTTCGACCTTCGCCGTTGCGAACAGTGGACGGACTCGTTCATGCGGTGGTGTGCGGCTCAGCGCGGTCTTGTCCTTTACCGGGGACACTGCCTGCTGCATCGCGCTGAGTTGCTGATGCTGCACGGGGACTGGTCCGACGCCGTGACCGTCGCGCAGGAGGCGTGTGCCCGGCTCGCCGAGCCGATCAACCCCCTGACCCTCGGGGGTGCCCACTACGTCGAGGGCGAATTGCACCGGCTGCGTGGCGAATTCGCGATGGCCGAGCAGGCATATGAGCGCGCCAACGCGCTCGGTTGCCAACCACAGCCAGGCATGGCGTTGCTGCGGCTCGCGCAGGGCCGCGGCGACGTCGCCGCCGCGCAACTGCGACGACGGCTTGCCGAGGCGGACCAACCCATCGACCGCGCCCGCATCCTGTGTGCGGCCGCTGAGATCCTGATCGCCGTCGAGGACGTCGAAGGGGCGAGGGCGGCGGCCGACGAATTGACCTTGCTCGCAACCGAATTCGGTTCGTCGCTACTGCGGGCACAGGCTGCACTGGCGACGGGTGCCGTTCTTCTCGCGACATCAGATGTGACCGCTGCGGTGGCTACGCTGCGCCGCGCCGCCAGTGATTGGATCGATTTGCGCATCCCCCATGAGGAGGCGCGCACCCGCCTGCTGATCGCCGACGCCTGCGAGGCGCTGGCAGACCTCGACACCGCCGCGATGGAACGGCGCGCAGCGCGGTCGACGCTTGAGGCGCTCGGAGGGGACGCTGTCCCACAACGGCAACTGGCATCAGGTCTCACCACCCGCGAGGCGGAGGTGTTGACACTCGTCGCCCGCGGCAAGACCAATCGTGTGATCGCCGCCGAGCTCTACATCAGTGAGAAGACCGTCGCCAGTCACCTCAACCACATCTTCACCAAACTCGGGCTGTCTTCACGGTCGGCGGCGACTGCCTACGCGTACGAGCACAACCTCGTGTCATAGGCTCGCGTCGATGTCTGCCCTCGACGCGATCGCCGATTGGCCGGTCGACTCCGCCGCTGCCGTTGTCGTTACCCCATCCGGTGCCGTTGCGGACTATGGCGACACGCGCCGACGCTTCGCGCTGGCGTCGGTGACCAAACCGCTCGTGGCGCGCGCCGCACAGATCGCGGTCGAAGAGGGCGTGGTCGAACTCGACGACGACGCCGGGCCTGCGGGCTCGACCGTGCGGCACCTGCTCGCCCACGCGGCGGGGTATGCGATGACCTCGTCGGAGCTGATCGCCAAGCCGGGCCAGCGCCGGGTGTACTCCAACTACGGCTTCCAGGTGCTGGCCGAGACCATCGAGCAGGCGTCGGGCATCGAGTTCGGCCAATACCTGACCGAGGCGGTGTTCGAACCGCTCGGCATGACCGACTCGGTGTTGGAGGGAGGCGCCAAGGCGGCCGGCTACGGGGCCACGTCGACGGTCGCCGATTTGGGGGCGTTCGCCCGCGACCTGTTGCGTCCGGCGACGGTGTCACCGCAGATGCACGCCGAGGCCACCAGTGTGCAATTCCCCGGATTGGCCGGCGTGCTGCCGGGCTTCGGGTCGCAGCGGCCCAACGACTGGGGGCTGGGCTTCGAGATCAGGGACGGTAAGACGCCGCATTGGACCGGATCGTCCAATTCGGGCAGGACGTACGGGCATTTCGGCCAGTCAGGCACGTTTTTGTGGGCCGATCCAGACGCGGATCTCGCGCTGGTGGTGCTGACCGACCGCGAATTCGGCGAGTGGGCCTACCCGCTCTGGCCAGCAATCTCTGACGAAGTCCTGAGAGAATTTCGCGCAGACTAGCGCAACACATGCCTCACAAGGCACAATAGACACGCACGACACAGCTGTAATTCGGATCTGCCAGGTCGTTGGGGAAGACGTCCCTCGTGGAACTGAAGGAGCAGCTGATGCGTGCAGCGAACCAATTCGCCGACGCGGCGACAGGTGTGGTGTACATCCACGCCTCACCCGCGGCGGTATGCCCGCATGTCGAGTGGGCGCTTTCGTCGACCCTTCAGGCAAGGGCGAATCTCAAGTGGACCCCGCAACCGGCCATGCCGGGGCAGCTGCGCGCGGTCACGAACTGGGTCGGGCCGGTCGGCACGGGCGCGCAACTGGCCAACGCCCTGCGCTCGTGGTCGGTGCTGCGGTTCGAGGTGACCGAGGACCCGAGTGCCGGTGTGGACGGGCACCGCTGGTGCCACACCCCGCAGCTGGGGCTTTGGAGCGGTCCGATGAGCGCCAACGGCGACGTGATGGTCGGGGAGATGCGGTTGCGTGCGTTGATGGCGTCCGGCGCCGACGTGTTGGCCGCCGAACTCGATTCGGTGCTCGGCACCGCGTGGGACGAAGCGCTGGAGCCTTACCGCGATGGCGGCGACGGCGCCGAGGTCAGCTGGCTCAGCCGCGGAGTGGGGTAGCCCCTCCCGACTCGCGCGGGGTCAGGATCTTCAGCGCGCCTGGCACGGCGGACACCTCCACCGGCAGCGGGCACACGTACTCGCCGTCGGCGTAGGCGTTGATCCCGGGGGAGTCGACGGTGATGGTGCGGGCCCGCGCGGTGCGCACCTCGTCCAGCTCCACATGCGTGCCCTTGAACACGGTGGGGAACAGGCGAATCAACTTCGTTCGCGATGCCGACGCCACCATGGTGACGTCGAGTTGGCCGTCGGTGGGGTCGGCGTTCGGACAGATCAGCATGCCGCCGCCGTAGCTGCGGGTGTTGCCGAATGCGGCCAGCGTGAGTTCGGTGACCACCTCTTCGCCGTCGAATGACAACCGGAACGGCAACAGCCGCAACCGGGACAGCTCGGCCACCATCGCAACGTTGTAGCGCATCCGTCCGTGCGGCCACCGCATCCGGTTGGTGCGGTCGGTGACCAGCGAGTCGAAGCCCGCGGCCATCACGGTGCCGAACCATCTTTTGGTGCCGTCGGCGCCCACGATGCGGCCCAAGTCCACGGTGTTGACGACGCCGTCGACGACGACGTCGGCGGCGGCCTCGGGATCCTTTGTGGGAATACCGAATTCGCGGGCATGGTCGTTACCGGTGCCCGCCGGGATGATGCCGAGCGGTATCCCGGCTTGGGCCAGCACCTGCAGGGCCAGCGAGATGATGCCGTCACCGCCGACCACCACGAGCGCGTCCATGCCGCGCTCGAGTGCTCCTTCGACGAGGCGGCGGGCGTGTTCGGCGTCGCTGCCGGCGATCGCGACGACGTCGACGCCGCGTCGGTGCAACTGCTTGACCGCGCGTTCGGCGGCGTGCGGTGCGCTGCCGTGTCCCGACGCGGGATTGGTCAGGACGGTGACTCTCACGGAATCAGCTTGCCGGGGTTGAGGATTCCCGCCGGATCGAGCGTGGCCTTGACGGCGCGCAACACCGCGATGCCGAGGTCGCCGACCTCGTCGCGCATCCACGGCCGGTGATCGGCGCCCACCGCGTGGTGGTGGGTGATCGTGCCGCCGGTGCGCACCATCGCATCGGATGCGGCGGCTTTCGCCTTGCGCCACTGTTCGATCGGATTGCCGCGCTGCCCGGCGACCACGGTGAAGTAGAGCGAAGCCCCGGTCGGATACACATGCGAAATGTGGCACAGCACAAGGGCCGGCGTACCGGATTCGGCCAGCGCCGTCGTCAGCGCATCGGTGACCGCGGCCTTGAGCGCGGGCACATTCGACCAATTGGTCGCGGTCTCCAGCGTTTCGCACAGCGCGCCTGCCGACAACAGCGAGTCGCGAAGATACGGAGCGTTGAACCGGCCGTGCTCCCACGCCCGCGCCGGCGCCTCGCCGAGCGACGTGCCGCCCTTCGCCTCGAGCAGTGCGCGGGTCTCGGCATGCCTGCTCTCGGTGTGCGCCGCTGAACCCTCGAACACCGTGATCGCCAGGCAGCCGCCGGTGATGCTGTCTTCCCCGATGCTCTCGGTGGTCGCGAGGTTGACGCCGGTTTCGGCCTCATCCGACAGCCGGATCACCGTCGGGCCGGTGCCCGTCTGCGCGACGGCGCGCAGCGCGTCGGCCCCTGTCGCGAAGTCCGGAAACGACCACGCCTCGTACCGCGTCGTCTCCGGCACCGGATGCACCCGCACCCGCACCCGGGTGATGACGCCGAACACGCCCTCGGAGCCGATCATCAGCTGCCGCAGGTCCGGCCCCGCCGCGGATTCCGGCGCACGGCCCAGGTCGAGGACGCCGGCGGGGGTGACCGTGCGCAGGCCGCGGACCATGTCGTTGAACCGGCCGTAGCCTGCGGAATCCTGGCCCGACGAGCGGGTCGCGGCGAATCCACCGATGGTGGCGAACTGAAAACTCTGCGGGAAGTGGCCGAGCGAGAAGCCGCGTTCGCCGAGCAGTCGCTCGGCCTCCGGCCCGGTGACCCCCGCGCCCAACTCCGCCTCGCCGGAAATCTCGTCGAGCGAATGCAACTGGTTCAGCCGCCGCAGGTCCAGCGAAATGACGGCCTTGAAGTCGCCTCGGATCGGGTCGAGGCCGCCGACCACGCTGGTGCCCCCGCCGAACGGGACGATCGCGATGCTGCGGTCCGCACAGAACCGCAGGATGCCGGCCACTTCGTCGTCGGAACCGGGCAGCAGCACCGCGTCGGGCGCGTCCTGCACCCCGGAATCCTTGCGGCGCAACAGATCCAGCGTCGACTTGCCGCCTGCCCGCAGCAGTCGGGCATTGTCGTCGACACCGCAGTAGTCGGCGCCGACGATCGCCGCCAGACCGTCGACGTCTGCTCGTGAGAGCGCCGACGGCCGCAACCGCACCTGGTCTGCCGCCAGGTCGGCCGCCGCAGGACCCTCCACGCCGAGAGCTTGCTTGAGGAGCGTGCGGATGCCCTCGGATAGCGGTTTCGCCTGCGCGGGATCGCCCCATGCGTTCCACTTCATAGGGGGCAGCAGCGCGGTCTGTTGGTCGTCCGGGCGGATCATGCGTTACAGTATTACACATGGTGTCAATCAGTAACGACTCCTCTTCGTCCGCGATGGGCGACCGCATCCTCGAGGCGGCGGCGTATTGCGTGGTCGCCTACGGCTTGGAGCGAGTGACGCTCGCGGAGATCGCCCGCCGCGCGCGGGTCAGCAGGCCGACGGTATACCGGCGCTGGCCCGACATCCGTTCTGTGCTGGCCGCCCTGCTGACCACCCGGATCCTCGCGGCGTTGGACGCCGTGCCGAGTCGCGGGGTCGGCCGTGCGGCGGTGGTGGAGCGCGTCGTCGGCGTCGGCGTCCGCTTGCGCGAGGACGAGGTGGTGATGGCGGTCTTCCGCAAGGCGCCCGATCTGACGATGGTCTATCTGACCGAGCGACTGGGCACCAGTCAGCAGATCCTGATCGACACGTTGGCCGCCGACATCAAGCTCGCGCAGGAAGAGGGCAGCGTGCGACCGGGCGAACCGCGTCAGCTCGCGGCGATGTGCCTGCTGGTCGCCCGGTCGACGATTCAATCCGGCGCCATCGTCGCGCCGATCCTCGACGCCGACGCGCTCGATGTCGAACTCGCGCACTGCGTGGACGGATACCTGAGGCCATGACCGGTTCCACCGCACTCAACGAGGCCCGCCGCGCGGCCGACCTCGCGGCCCTCGCCGACGGCGCGTCGCTCGACGTGATCGTGATCGGTGGCGGCATCACCGGCACCGGCATCGCGCTGGACGCCGCCACCCGCGGTCTGCGCGTCGCGCTGGTGGAGAAGCACGACCTGGCGTTCGGCACCAGCCGATGGAGTTCCAAGCTCGTGCACGGCGGGCTGCGCTATCTCGCGACGGGCAACGTCGGCATCGCGCGCCGCAGCGCCATCGAACGCGGAATCCTGATGACCCGAAACGCGCCGCACCTCGTCAAGTCCATGCCGCAGCTGGTCCCGCTGCTACCCGAAATGAACACGGCGTCAAGGGCTTTGGTGCGTTTCGGCTTCGCGGCCGGAGACGGGTTGCGCAAGCTGGCTGGCACGCCGTCGTCGACGTTACCGCGCTCACGCTGGATCGACGCGGCCAAGGCGATCGCCATGGCGCCAGCTGTGCGCAGGGACGGCTTGAGCGGCGGACTGCTCGCCTACGACGGCCAACTCATCGACGACGCCAGGCTCGTCACTGCGGTGGCGCGTACGGCGACACAACACGGTGCGCGCATCCTGACGCGGGTGGCCGCGTCGAACGCGACGGGCACGTCGGTGACGTTGACCGACCAACGCTCCGGCGAGTCGTTCGACGTCACCGCGCGCGCGGTCATCAACGCCAGCGGCGTGTGGGCGGGCGAGGTCGACCCATCGATCCGGCTGCGGCCCAGCCGAGGCACCCATCTGGTGTTCGACGCCGCGGCATTCGGCAATCCCGTTGCGGCGCTGACTATTCCGATTCCGGGTGAGATCAACAGGTTCGTGTTCGCGATGCCCGAGCAACTCGGCCGGGTGTACCTCGGGCTGACCGACGAGGACGCGCCGGGACCGATTCCCGATGTCCCCGAACCCACGCGGGACGAGATCACCTTCCTGCTGGACACCGTCAACACCGCGCTCGAAACCGCCCTCGGGCCAGCCGATGTCATCGGCGCGTACGCCGGCCTGCGACCGCTCATCGACACCGGTCACGGCCGCACCGCCGACGTCTCGCGCGAACACGCCGTCGTCGAGTCGCCCTCGGGCGTGATCAGCGTGATCGGCGGCAAACTGACCGAATACCGGTTCATGGCCGAAGACGTGCTCGACCGTGCGATCGCGTTGCGGGCGCTGCCCGCCACGCCGTGCCGGACCCGCAATCTGCCGCTGGTGGGCGCCCGGGCGAATCCCGTTGCCACGCTGAGGTCCCCGGTCGAATTGCCGAGCTCGCTGGTCGCCCGCTACGGCGCGGAGGCGCCGAACGTGATTGCCGCGGCCTCGTGCGAACGGCCGACCGAGCAGGTGGCCGAGGGTATCGACGTCACCCGTGCGGAATTCGAATACGCAATCACTCACGAAGGCGCGACGACCGTGGACGACATCCTGGATCGACGCACCCGCATCGGCTTGGTGGCCTCAGATCGGGCCCGTGCCGCGGCCGCGGCGGAGGAGCTGCTGGCCCAGCAGGCATAGACGTGCCTTTGAACGGGCAATCAGGCGTCCATAGAGCGAACGACGGATGACGACCCAACAGCTACAGCCACGCTGAAGAAAGCCCTGTCCCAGCGCCAACTTCGGCTCCCAGCTGCTGTTGAGCCTGCTGTCGTGGGCGGTGGTGGTGGCGTTGTACTTCGCGAACCGGCGGCTAGGACGCGCCCGTGCCGAACAGCAACCCCAACAGGTAGGTGACGGCGGCGGCGCCGTAACCGATCATGAGCTGACGCACCGCCCTGCGCACCGGGGGACCACCTGACAGCAGTCCGACGACGACTCCCGTTGCCAGCAAAGCGATTCCGACGAGCGCGGCCGCCACGACCACCGCGACGGTGCCCTGCAGCCCGAACAGGTACGGCAATACCGGGATCAACGCCCCTGAGGCGAAAAAGCTGAAGCTGGAGACCGCAGCGCGAAGCCCGGTGCCGACGGCTTCATGGCTGTCGGCATCCGGTGCGCCGAGCCGACTGTGACCACCGCCTGCCGGAAGGCTGGCCAGCACCTGGGCAGCGCGATTGGTCGCGTCCTCTTCGGTCATCCCGCGGGCGCGGTAGACGAGTGCCAGCTCGTTGGCGTTGACGTCCAACTCCGGTAGCGCCGCACCGGCTTCCGGGCTGGGTGTGGAGGCCTCGAGCAGTTCACGCTGCGACGTCACCGAAACGTACTCACCGGCGCCCATCGACAGCGCGCCCGCGAGCAGCCCGGCGAGGCCCGTGATGAGCACCGTGTGGTTCGACACGCCCGCCGCGCTGATGCCAAGGACCAAGGCCAGGTTGCTGACCAGCCCGTCGTTGGCGCCGAACACCGCCGCGCGGAAAGTGCCCGACAGCTGGTTGCGGCCGCGGGTCGCCATGGCGCGCACCACCTCCAGATGGATGCGCTCGTCGGCGGCCATGGTGGCCGTTGCGTCTGCGTCCGTGTCGTAGCTGGAGCGTGCCTCGGCCCGCTGGGCGAGGGCCAGCACGAACACCGAGCCGAAGTGCCTGGCCAGAAAGCCGAGCAGGCGGGTACGCAGATCAGCGCGGCGCGGCTTCCCGACGTCGTCGCCGAGCAGGTTCAGCCAGTGTTGTTCGTGGCGGCGCTCGGCCTCGGCCAGGCTGAGCAGGATGGTGCGCTCTTCACCCGTCCGACGCTGCGCCAGGCCTCGGTAGACGTCGGCTTCGGCGCGTTCGTTGGCCAGGTGTTGTCGCCAGCGACGCAGATCGGACGGTCTCGGCCGGCTTTCGGTGTCCATCAGTCGATCATTCCCGTTTGGTGACGACAAGACGCAAAATGCCCCGACACGCCGGGCGTGCGGGGCATTTTGCGACTGCTCGCCGCAATTACAGCGGGATGTTCTTGTGCCTGCCGCGGCGCTGCGGCGCCTCGGCCAGCGCCTGGGTCAGCCTGCTGCGGGTGTGCGACGGGTCGATCTTCTCGTCGACGACACCGATCTCGATGGCGGAATCCACGCCACCGGCGATCTTTTCGTGCTCGGCCGCCAACTCCTCGTGCAGCGCCTCACGCTCGTCGTCGGGTGCGGCGGCCAGCTTCTTCTTGTGCAGGATGCCGACCGCGGCCTTGGCGCCCATCACGGCGACCTCGGCGTCCGGCCACGCGAACACCTTGGTGGCGTTCAGCGACCGCGAGTTCATCGCGATGTAGGCACCGCCGTAGATCTTGCGGGTGACCAGCGTGACCCTCGGAACGGTGCACTCGCCGAACGCGTGCAGCAGCTTGGCGCCGCGGCGCACCACGCCGCCCCACTCCTGGTCGACGCCGGGCAGGTAGCCCGGTACGTCGACGATGACGACCAGCGGGATACCGAACGCGTCGCACAGCCGCACGAAACGTGCGGCCTTCTCGGCACTTTCGGAGTTCAAGCAGCCGCCGAGGCGCAGCGGGTTGTTGGCGATGACGCCGACGGTGCGACCGGACAACCGGCCAAGGCCCACCACGATCGACGGCGCCCACTTGGCCTGGAACTCCTCGAACGGCGTGTCGGCATCCAACAGGGCCTCGACGATCGGGTGCACGTCGTAGGCGCGTCGCGCCGAATCCGGCAGCAGCGCATGCAGGTCGGTGTCGCCCGACTCGGCCTTGCTGCGGTCGAAATGCCCTTGCTGGCAAAACAATTGGACCAGGCGCCGACCACGGTCGTACGCACCCAGCTCGTTGTCGGCGACGATGTGGCACACGCCGGACTTCTTGTGGTGGGTGTCCGGGCCGCCGAGCGACGCCATGTCGACGTCCTCGCCGGTGACGCTGCGAACGATGTCGGGTCCCGTGACGAACACCCGGCCCTCGGGTGCCATCACCACGACGTCGGTCAGCGCGGGCCCGTAGGCGGCGCCGCCCGCCGCGAAGCCGACCACCACCGAGATCTGCGGGATGTACCCCGACGCGCGAATCATGGCCTCGAACATCAAGCCGACCGCGTGCAGCGCCCTGACGCCCTCAGCCAGTCGCGCGCCACCGGAATGCCAGATACCCACGATGGGGCTCTGCTCCTCGATCGCGGTGTCGTAGGCGTCGACGATGTGCCTGCAGCCCTCGACACCCATGGCGCCGCCCATGACTGTGCCGTCGGTGCAGAACGCGATGGTGCGCACGCCGTTGACGGTGCCTGCCGCGGCCAGCACGCCGGAGCGGTCTCGCTCGTGCAGCAGTTCGACGCTGTTGTCGTCGAAGAACGTGCTCAAGCGCAACAGCGGATCGCGGGGATCCAACGATTCGCTGGTTGCCTCCGGGGCCATGATCGTCATCGAGGTCTCCTGGTTTCTCAGTACTTCCCGAAGGCGAGCGCCACGTTGTGCCCACCGAATCCAAACGAGTTGTTCACTGCGTATTGATAATTGCCGGGTCGCGGGCCGCCGTGTACGACGTCCAGGTCGATCTCCGGGTCGAGATTCTTCAAGTTCAGCGTCGGGGGAATGACCCCATTCTTCAGCGCCAGAACAGTCAGGATGGATTCGACCGCACCGACCGCGCCGACCGAGTGGCCAAGGGCCGACTTCGGTGCGTACACGGCGGGCTTGTGGCCGCCCATCGCATTGTTGATCGCTTTCGACTCGGCCACGTCGCCGACCGAGGTTCCGGTGGCGTGTGCGTTCACGTGGTCGATGTCGGTGGGCCGCAGGCCCGCGAGCTGGATGGCACGCGACATCGCGTGACCCGCCTGCTCACCGTTGGGATCGGGGGCCACCATGTGGTACCCGTCCGAGGTGACGCTGGCGCCCATCAGTCGGGCGAGGATGTTCGCACCGCGCGCCTTGGCGTGTTCCTCGGTCTCGATCACCATCAGCGCTCCGGCCTCGCCGAACACGAACCCGTTGCGGTCCCTGTCGAACGGACGGCATGCGCCGGCTGGGTCGTCGTTGGTGGTGGACAACACGATTCGCATCTGCGCGAATCCCGCGATCGGCACCGCCTCGATCTTCGATTCCACGCCACCGCAGATCGCGATGTCCGCCTCGCCAAGCACGATCTGCTGCCACGCGTGGGCGATGCCCTCCGAACCTGACGCACACGCCGAAACCGGCGTGATGACACCGGCTTTGGCGGCACGTTCCAGGCCGACGGCGGCTGCGGGGGAGTTCGGCATGTACTTCTGCACCGCGAGTGGCGACACCGCCCGCATGCCCTTCGCCCGCATGTCGTCGTAGGCGAAGACCAACTCCTCGGCCGAACCGAGGCCCGTGCCGATGGAGACCATCAACCGGCGGGAGTCGACCTCCGGCGCACCGGCGTTCTCCCAGACCCGCCTCCCGAGGACGGTGGACATCTTCTGTAGGTACGACAACCGCCGCAACTCCACACGGGAGAGCTCGGAGTCGAAGTCCTCGAGAAGATGGCCACCGATCCGGACAGGAAGGTTGTACTGCTCGACGAACGGATCCTCGAGTTTGCGGATACCGCTTTGCCCGTCGAGCAGCTTCTGCCACGTGCCTTCAGCGTCGGTTGCCAGGGCGGTCGTCATCGCGATACCGGTGACGACCACGTTGGGGAAACCATTCCCCGTCGTTAGCTGTGTGCGTCCTGCCATTACAGCTCCGAAGGTTCCTCTCGCTTAGTAACGACCAAACGCCAGAGCGACATTGTGACCGCCGAATCCGAACGAGTTGTTGATGGCGTACTGGTATTCGCCATACCGAGGCTCGCCCGCAACGACATCGAGATCGATCTCGGGATCGGGGGTCTCGTAGTTCAACGTCGGCGGGATCACCCCGTCGCGCAGGGTCAGGACCGTCAATACCGATTCCAGCGCGCCGACCGCTCCGATGGAGTGGCCGAGCGCCGACTTCGGCGCGTACACCGCGGCGTGCTCCACACCGGCAACCCGGATGGCGTTCGCCTCGGCCGTGTCCCCGATCGGGGTCGCGGTCGCGTGGGCGTTGACGTGGCTGATGTCCTTGGGGTCAAGCCCCGCGGTCTCGATCGCACGCTTCATCGCGTGACCGGCGCGCACCCCGTCGGCGGCCGGAGCCACCATGTGGAACGCGTCGGACGTGATGCCCGCACCCATGAGCCTTGCCAGCGGCTTGGCGCCGCGCGCCTTGGCGTGCTCCTCGGTCTCGATGATCATCATGGCGCCGGCCTCACCGAAGACGAACCCGTCGCGGTTCTTGTCGAACGGACGCGATGCGCCCTCGGGATCGTCGTTGCGTGTCGACATGGCGCGCATCATCGAGAACGTCGCGATGGGCAGCGCCTCGATGCCGCCCTCGACACCGCCGACAACGGCGAAATCCGCGTCACCCATGACGATTTGTCGCCAGCCGTGCGCGATGGCCTCCGAACCCGACGAGCAGGCCGACACCGGGGTGATGACACCGGCACGGGCACCGAGTTGGAGCCCGACCACCGCTGCCGCCCCGTTGGGCATGATCATCTGCACGGCGAGCGGCGACACCTTCCGGGGGCCGCCCTCGTTCATCGCGTCGTAGGTCTCGACGATCTTCTCGCCGCCACCCAGACCGGTGCCGAGGACCACCGCGAAGCGGTCCGGGTCGACCTCGGGACTGCCCGCGGTCTCCCAGAGTTGACCCGCGAGCAGCTTGGCCATCCGCTGGACATACGACATCCGCCGCATGTCCAACCGGCCCATGTGATCGTCGACGGGATCCTTCAGATGGCCGCCGATGCGAACCGGCAGATCCCACTTGGTGACGAACTCGTCCTCGAGTACGTGGATGCCGCTCTCACCGGCCAACAAGCCCTTCCACGTGCTCTCGATATCCCCAGAGATCGAGGTGGTTGCCGTAACGGCGGTCACCACAACACTGGGGAAACCGCCGTTAGCAGTGGAAGGCTTGGTCACTTGGTCTCCGCGATCTGCGCCCGGATGGCCGCCGCGGCCTCGGGGTTCTCTTCCTCGAGCTTCTGGATGTAGGCGACGACGTCACCGACGGTGCGCAGGCCAGCAAGGTCCTCGTCCGGAATCTTCACGCCGTACTTGTCCTCGGTCTGCACGGCGATCTCGACCATCGACAGCGAGTCGATGTCCAGGTCGTCGACGAAGCTCTTCTCAGGGGTGACCTCAGACGGCTCGATGCCGGTGACCTCTTCGATGATCTCGGCGATGCCGGCGATGATTTCTTCCTGGGTGGTGGCCACGATGGCTCCTTCTAATTGGTTGATACTGCTTGAAATTCGGACTGGGTCGATCGTTATGTGGTTGTAACTGGCTCAGGCGCTCTCAAGAAAGTCCTGCGAGCCCGTCCAGATCAGCGGGAGACTTGACGGCGTGCGTCGGCACCCCCCGAAGTTCGCGTTTGGCGATTCCGGCCAAGGTGCCCGCGGGCGGGAACTCGACGATCGCCGACACATTCTTTTGACGCATGGTCTCGGTGCATAAATCCCACCGCACCGGACGAGTCAGCTGGTTCACCAACTTCGTCATCGCGTCTGCGGCCGAAGCGACCGGCTGGCCGTCGGCATTCGAGAGGAGTGTCGCGTTCGGCTCGGCGGTTGTTACGCCCTCGGCTGCCGCGCGGTAGCCGTCGGTGGCCGACGCCATGTAGTGCGTGTGGAACGCGCCCGCGGTGGCCAGCTGGCGGACCCGCGCCTTGGCGGGCGGATCCTCGGCGAGCTTGTCGAGTGCGGACAGCGCGCCCGCGGCCACGATCTGGCCCGCGGCGTTGCGGTTGGCGGGAACAAGGTCGAGCGCCTCGAGGCGGGCCAGCACCTCGGCTTCGTCGCCGCCGAGCACCGCAGACATTCCGGTGGGCTCCAGCGCGCAGGCCTTGGCCATCTCCGCACCGCGGGTGGCGGCCAGCTTGACGGCGTCATCGGCGGAGATGACACCGGCGATCGCGTACGCCGCGATCTCGCCGACCGAGTGGCCCGCGACGATGACGTCCCTGTCGGCGAACAGCCCGCGCCGGGTGAGTTCTTCGTGGGCCAGCAGCGTCGCTGCCACCACCAACGGCTGGGTCACCGCGGTATCGGTGATCTCCTCGGCGGTGGCGGTGGTGCCAAGACGGGCGAGGTCAAGCCCGCTGATCTCGGACCAGGCGGCGAGGCGCTCGGCGGCGCCGGGCAGCTCGAGCCACGCGGTCAGCATGCCGGGGGTCTGGGAGCCCTGTCCGGGCGCAAGCAACGCGAGCGCAGTTTTTTGAGGCACGAATTAAGAAAACACTGTGAAGACGGTTTCGGACGGTGTAAGAGATTATGAACCTCGTCTTATGTTTTTGTAGGTCCTCCACAAAACAGCATGTGATGCGACTCCATCGATACCGCTCCGCAACCTTTGCCTTCGCTCACTGGACTGCGACGTGTGCCTGTCAGACCTCGCTCGGCGCGTTTGCCGTGCTCGGATGGTACGCATGGCGGCCCAACCGGCCCACTGTGGCGGCCACCCGCAGCACGTAAGCGTCACGAGGAAGGGTGGGATCGCGGCCCGTGAAATCGGCGATGCGTTTGAGCCGGTAGCGCACGGTATTTGGATGAACGAACAATTTGCGGGCGCAGGCCTCGATGGCCCCGCCGGAGTCCAAGTACGCATCGAGCGTCTCTGTCAGCGCCGGGCCTGCGTCGGCGAGCGGCCTCATGACCTCGGTTTCCAGGGCCGCGATCGCGGTCGCATCGCCGAGCAGCGCACGTTCCGGTAGCAACTCGCGCGCCGACACCGGTCGCGGCGCGCCACTCCAGCCGGCGACGGCGTTCATGCCGGCGATCGCCTCCGTGGCGCTGATGTGTGCGGCGCCGAGCGTCGGCGCGGTCGGCCCGATCACGACGGGTCCGTCGGCGAATACTCCGAGCAGCTCCGCCAAGAACTTGTCCGTCGGGGCGAGCGCGCCGGAGACGATGGCCACCAGCCACGTCCCGTGCACATCCGACAGCGCGGCGCGGCCGTTGCGCTGAACGACGTCGTGGACGTCGTCGCTGGTGAGGTCGATCCGGTCGGGCTGGGGCAGCCCGACGATCACCGTCGCGGGCGCGGTCGCGTCCCAGTTCAGCGCGGCGGCCTGCGACTGCAACTCCGGACCGGTGTCCCCGCGCACCACCGCGTCGACGACGTTGGCCTCCATCCGGGTGTCCCACGCGCCGCGGGCCTCCGCCTGGTCGGCGTACGCGGTCGCGGCGGCGAACGCCAAATCCCGGCTGTAGCGCAGGATTCCGGCCGTCAGCGCGGTCAGCTGTTCTTCGGAGCGGGCCAGCAGCGGCACCACCTCCTCGAAGAACTCCATCGTGATGCGCACCATCTCGACCGACTGACGCAGCGCGATGCGCCGCCGCAGATCCTGGGGCACCACCTCGAAGGCCTGCGCGGTGTAGCTGACGTTGCTCTGCGGATTGCGCATCCACTCGACGAAGTTGACCACCGCGGCCTGCACCACCAACTGCACGCTCGCGCGCTGCGAGGCCTCGAGGTCTGCGAAGAACGGCAGCCGTTCCTCCATCGCGCGCACCGCTTCGGTGGCCAGTCGGCCCGAGTACTGCTTCAGCCGGCGCAGCACCGACTCGGGCACGCTCTGCAGTACCTCGACGGTGGACTTCGGCGGGATGAACCGGTTGTCGGTCATCCCCAAAGGCTACGCGACTCTTCTGGAGGAAACCTCCAACGCCTGTCCGCGCCCCTTCGCGCCGAGACTACGGTTTCTGACGCAAAACGCGCCGTTTGCCGTCATTTTCCGTAGTTTCGCGGCGCAGAGGGAACCGTGAGCGGCTCTCGCGCACCTAATTGGTGTGGACGATCTCATCGTGGGCAGCGAAGCCATGGCCGCAGGACTGGTGACGCGGCAGATGCTGCGCACCCAATTCGTCAAGCTGCATCACAACGTGTACGCCCGGAAGGGTGTCGAGTTGACGGCAGCCGACCGGGCCAGGGCGGCCTGGTTGTGGTCGCGTCGCAAGGCCACGCTCATCGGACACTCCGCGGCTGCGATGCACGGCGCGAAGTATCTGCCCAACAACGTGCCTGCCGAACTGGCGCGCATTCGGCAGCCCTCGCCGCAAGGGATCGCGGTGTTCACCGGGTCGATCGCCGACGACGAGATCTGCTTGCGGCAAAGCGTCGACTGCACCACGCCCGCGCGTACCGCCTACGACATCGGCCGTCGCGTCGCGGGCGATGCGGCGATCATCCGAATCGACGCCCTGCTCAACGCGACCCGATGCACGGTGGAGGAGGTCCAGAAGATCGCCGCACGTTATCCCGGGGCACGCCACATCCGTCGGCTACACCGCGCGCTGGACCTCGCCGACGGCGGCGCCGAGTCGCCGAAGGAAACGGAACTGCGGCTGTTGCTGGTGCGCGACGGGCTGCCCCGGCCGGTCACTCAGATCGCCGTCGGCCCCAGGCGCGTCGACATGGGCTGGCCCGACATCAAGGTCGGCGTGGAGTACGACGGCGAACAGCACTTCGAGAATCCCGACGACTATGCCGACGACATCGAACGGCTGGAATTCCTTGCCGAACAAGGCTGGATCATCGTGCGGGTCAGCTCGCGACAGCTGCGATACGACCGGCCCGGGATCTTGCGGCGGGTACGGGCAGCGCGCGATCGCCGAGACTACGGTTTCTGATGCGGTTCGGCGCGAAATCCGTCAGAAACCGTAGCCTCGGCGCACTCGGCGCAGTGGTGAGTCGCGGTCAGGCGCTGCCGGTGTCCTTGTACGACACGCCGGCTGCCATCACGTCGTCGATCTTGTACTTGCGCGCCGCCTCGACGGCCACCGAATCGTCGATGTTGCCGTCGCGGGCCAGGCCCTCGAGCACCCCGACGACCACCGATTCGGCGTCGGTGTTGAAGTACCGGCGCGCCGCTGGGCGGGTGTCGGAGAAGCCGAAGCCGTCGGTGCCGAGGGTGATGTAAGTGCCCGGCACCCACGGCCTGATCTGCTCGGGCACCGCGCGCATCCAGTCGGACACCGCCACCACCGGGCCCGCCGCGTCGGCCAACGCGGTCGTGACGAACGGGGTGCCCGCGGGCCGCTCGGGATGGCGCAGCTTTTCCTTCTCTATCTGCACACCGTCGCGGTTGAGCTCATTCCAACTGGTCACCGACCACACGTCGGCGGCGACGTCCCACTCCTCGGCGAGCAGATCCGCAGCCCGCAGCGCCTCGGGCATCGCCACGCCCGACGCCAGGATCTGCGCGACGTGGGTGCGCGCCTCGGGTGCCTTGCGGTAGCGGTAGATGCCGCGCAGCAGCGCCTCGATGTCGAGGCCTTCGGGTTCGGCGGGCTGGACGTAGGGCTCGTTGTAGATGGTGATGTAGAAGTAGACGTTCTCCGGGTTCTCGCCGTACATCCGGTGCAGGCCGCTCTCGACGATGTAGGCGATCTCGTAGGCGAACGCCGGGTCGTAGGCCACCACCGCCGGATTGGTCGACGCCAGCAGCAGCGAATGCCCGTCGGCGTGCTGCAGACCTTCACCGGTCAGCGTCGTGCGTCCCGCGGTGGCGCCCAACACGAAGCCGCGCGCCATCTGGTCGGCCGCGGCCCAGAAACCGTCGCCGGTGCGTTGGAATCCGAACATCGAGTAGAAGATGTAGATCGGGATCATCGGCTCGTTGTGCGTCGCGTACGACGTGCCCGCCGCGGTGAACGACGCCGTGGAGCCGGCCTCGTTGATGCCCTCGTGCAGGATCTGGCCGATTTCACTTTCCTTGTACGCCAACATCAATTCGGCGTCCACACTGGTGTAGAGCTGGCCGTTGCGGTTGTAGATCTTCAGGTTCGGGAACCACGAGTCCATCCCGAACGTGCGTGCCTCGTCGGGGATGATGGGCACGATGCGTGGCCCAACCTCCTTGTCCCGCAACAACTCTTTGAAGGTCCGCACCATCGCCATGGTGGTGGCGACCTCCTGGGTGCCCGAACCTTTCTTCAACGCCTTGTAGGTGTCGCGGCCGGGCAGCGTCAGCGCCTTGGACTTGGTGCGACGCTCGGGCAGGAACCCGCCCAACGCCCGACGACGTTCGAGCATGTAGCGGATCTCGGGCGCCTCCGGGCCGGGGTGGTAGTACGGCGGCAGGTACGGGTTCTTCTCGATTTCCTCGTCGCTGACCGGAATGCGGATGGCGTCGCGGAAGAACTTGAGGTCTTCTATCGCAAGCTTTTTCATCTGGTGGGTGGCGTTGCGGCCCTGGAAGTGGGCGCCCAGCGAGTAGCCCTTGATGGTCTTGGCGAGAATCACCGTCGGCTGGCCTTTGTGCTCGACGGCCGCCCGGTAGGCCGCATACACCTTGCGGTAGTCGTGGCCGCCGCGCTTGAGGTTCCAGATCTCGCTGTCCGACATCTTCTCGACCAACGCCTTGGTGCGCGGGTCGCGGCCGAAGAAGTGGTCGCGGACGTAGGCGCCGTCGTTGGCCTTGTACGTCTGGTAGTCGCCGTCGGGGGTGGTGTTCATCAAGTTGACCAACGCGCCGTCGCGGTCGGCGTGCAGCAGCGCATCCCATTCGCGGCCCCACACCACCTTGATGACGTTCCAGCCGGCGCCACGGAAGAACGACTCCAGCTCCTGGATGATCTTGCCGTTGCCGCGCACCGGGCCGTCCAGGCGCTGCAGGTTGCAGTTGATCACGAAGGTCAGGTTGTCCAGCGCCTCGTTGGCGGCCACCTGGATCAGGCCGCGGCTCTCCGGTTCGTCCATCTCGCCGTCGCCGAGGAACGCCCACACGTGTTGGTCGGAGGTGTCCTTGATGCCGCGGTCGTGCAGATAGTGGTTGAACCGGGCCTGGAAGATCGCGTTCATCGGGCCCAGGCCCATCGACACCGTGGGGAACTCCCAGAAGTCGGGCATCAGCCGCGGATGCGGGTACGACGGCAGTCCGCCACCCGGATGGCTGTGCTCCTGACGGAAACCATCCAGTTGGTCGGCTGTTAGCCGGCCCTCGAGAAACGCGCGGGCGTAGACGCCGGGCGAGGCGTGGCCCTGAATGAAGACCTGATCGCCGCCGCCGGGATGCGACTTGCCGCGGAAGAAGTGGTTGAAGCCGACCTCATACAGCGCCGCCGACGACGCGTACGTCGAAATGTGGCCTCCCACACCGACTCCCGGCCGCTGCGCGCGGTGCACCATGATGGCTGCGTTCCACCGGATCCATGCCCGGTACCGTCGCTCGACGTCCTCGTCGCCGGGGAACCACGGCTCGAGTTCGGTCGGGATGGTGTTCACGTAGTCGGTGGACGTCAGCGCCGGAATGGCAACTCGCTGTTCGCGGGAGCGTTCCAGTAACCGCAACATCAGGTAACGCGCCCTGGCGGGACCCGACCGCTCCAGCAACTCGTCGAACGATTCCAGCCATTCGCCGGTCTCCTCGGGATCGATATCCGGGAGGTATGACGCGACCCCTTCGCGAATGATTCGAACCCGGTCGGGTTCGGCTGTGGTGCTGGAGTTTTGAGCCAGGTCTTGGCGCACGAACTCGGTGGTCAACTTCCGCTCCTTGTCAGGCGGTGTGGGTGCTACGCGATCGGCGTAGCTGCCTCTATCTTTGTCCCATCGTGCCCCACTTGCACTGCCGGGGGTGTGGAGTGGAATGAACCCGCGATCCCGGGTCCAAACCGGTAACGTCTGCACCCGTGCTGATCGCTGGGCAGTCCCGCAACCGGCTGCGAATCGCTGCCCTGGTGATCGGCATCCTGGCGGTCATCGCGATGGTCATCGTGGGCTGCACCAGCGTCACCCGGGGCTCAGTGCAGATCGACCGCGCCGACGCCCCGGTGTATCGGGCGTCGGTCTCGGCGTCCATCGAGGAGTCGGCGTCCAGTTCGAGCGCCCGCGAGTCCGAACGGCAGGCGTCGCTCACCACGCAGGCGATCCACACCTCGTGTGAGGCGCTGAGTTCGTCGAGCGTGGACGCGATCACCGCGGTGAACAACTACGTCGACGCCTTCAACCGCAACGCCGCCGACGCCACCGCCAAGGCGCAACCGGCGGTCGACGCGCTCAACCACAGCGCCGACGTCGTGGCGGGCAGCCTGTCGGACGCACTGGCCCCGAATCTGCGCGACGCGCTCAACGCGTGGGTCGATGCGGCGAGGGGCCTCGCGGCCGCGATTGCGGGCAATTACGGGCCCGACGAGTTCAACGCGGCGATCACCAAGCTCAACGACACGAAAACCACCGCACTGAACCTTTGCGACGCGGCATATCGATGAACCTGCCGCCAGTGGTCAATGTTTGAGCCCCGGCGTGCGACGATAGGGCTTGATACATCCCCGGGCGCAACGTGCGCTTCGAGCTGGCTGAAGGAGGACCGACCGTGGTCGCGGCGGATGACGCCCCGAACTACGCCCGCAGACTGGGCATCCAAAAAGATCAGGTTGTGCAGGAGTTGGGCTGGGACTCCGACGTCGACGACGACATCCGGGCCGACATCGAAGAGGCGTGCGGCGGTGAGCTGCTCGACGAGGACGCCGACGAGGTCATCGATGTGGTCCTGTTGTGGTGGCGTGATGGCGACGGCGACCTCGTCGACAACCTGATGGACGCGATCACCCCGCTCGCCGACGACGGCGTCATCTGGGTGGTCACCCCGAAGACGGGCAAACCGGGCCATGTGCAACCGGCCGAGATCGCCGAATCGGCGCCGACGGCCGGCCTGATGCAGACATCGTCGGCCAACCTCGGCGACTGGATCGCGAGCAGGTTGGTGCAGCCGAAGTCCAAAGCGGCCGGCAGAAGGTAGTGCTCGAAGTCGGTAGTCAGGCGCCGGACTTCACGCTCAAGGACCAGAACGGGCAGTCCGTCGGCCTGAGCAGCTTCCGTGGCGAGAAGGACGTCCTGCTGGTGTTCTTTCCGCTTGCATTCACCTCGATCTGCCAAGGCGAGCTCGACGAGATCCGCGATCACCTGTCGGACTACGAGAACGACGAGACGGCCACATTGGCGATCTCGGTGGGCCCGCCGCCAACGCACAAGATCTGGGCGACGCAGAGCGGCTTCACTTTTCCGGTGCTGTCGGATTTCTGGCCGCACGGCGCGACGGCACAGTCCTACGGCGTGTTCAACGACGTCACCGGCTTCGCCAACCGCGGCACGTTCGTGGTGGACCGCTCGGGCGTCATCCGGTTCGCGGAGATGAAGCAGCCGGGGGAGCCCCGCGATCAGGGGGTGTGGAAGGCCGCGCTGACGGCGCTGCGGCCACGCTGATCGATTTCCACCTGCAGGTCATCGGCCTGTAGCCTGCCCGGCAAGGGGCGCGTAGCTCAGTGGTAGAGCTCTGGTTTTACACACCAGCGGTCGGCGGTTCGATACCGTCCGCGCCCACTCATTCGAGACTTCGTTGCGTGAGCAAAATATTTGCGGTAGCCGTTGCGCCTCGCCCTCGTCGTGAAGTTCGCGAGGCTGTCTAAGTCGCTGGTGGCTGCAAAAGCTATGCAAACCCTGGATGTTCCCGCTACACTGCGTTAGCTGGCGTAAACCGCCCGGCCCATTCACGACCACCGAGGGGAAGTAATGAAGAAGACTTTGATCGTAGCCGGGCTAATCGGCGCCGCGGCGGTGGTGGCCGCCGCGCCCGCCGGGGCTCAGCCGTCGAGCTCCGTGAGTTGCTCGCCGATGCCGCTGTGCCAGATCAACGGCCCGTTGAGCCAATACCAGCAGGGCGTCACCGACTACATGACCCAGGGTCCGCTGATCTTTGCCGGCAGCATCGCGGGCGCACCGCAGACGTTCCAGGGCAGTATCCAGAAATTCGTGACGGAGGGCCCCAAGGTCTTCCAGCGGACGCTGATGAGCCCGGGCAGCGAGAAGTACGACCCGGACCCAAACGCTGACGACGAGTAACAGCGCAATACGTCGACGCCAGGGCCACGCGCCCTGGCGTTTTCGTTTGTCGGTTATGACGGCGGTGCGAAGAATTCCAGCGCGTTGCCGTCGGGATCGCGGAAACTCAGACCGGATCCGTAATGCTCGTCGACGATTCCGCTGTGCTCGACGCCGAGGGAGTCGAGCTGGTCGACCCAGCCCTCCAATTCCGCGCGATCGGCGCAACCGAACCCGACGTGGTCCAGTCCTACCCGAAACTCGCTGAACCGTCCGCCTTCGGCTCCGCGGTCATGCTGGTGGATGCCGAACAGCGTGCCGTTGTCGAATGCCCACACCTGATGCCGGAAGCCGGCGTCGGTGTGCTCGTCGAGCAACGGGTCTGTCCCGATGAGGGATCGGTACCAGGGACCGCTCACGTCGAGATCGCTCACTGTGAGTGCGACGTGATTGAGGGCGGGGAACGCCATGGGAACTCCTCACTGCTCATTTCGTTGACCTGTTCTATTGAACGTCCCCGGGCGGCATCCAGTTCGGGCTAACGACCCCGTGACGGTTTGCCTTTTCGGAACGCAACCATGATCGCGGCTATCCAGCAAATGCAATTGCGCATGTTCTGCAGACTGGCTAGTTATCGCAACTAAACAATCCCGCGTTTGCCAGTGTTTGCCAATTGACGCTGGAGTAGGTTCTGAAACGGGCTGTTGCCCCCGCATATTAGCAGGTACAGCACGAAAAATTCTTGCATTGAGGATTAAACCAGCCGGTTGCTGGGAATCGAAGAGTTGTATCGATGAGCCCGGTGCGGGTGCCGGGTAGGGAATGGATCACGAAATGGGGATACTGTGCGGCAAAGTAAGAGACAGGGCCGGATGCGACGGCCTGTCGTGAAGATCGGTATTGCAGTGACGGCCTCGGCGTTGTTCTCGGCGGGCGCCGCGAGTCTGTTGACGGCCGGGGGTTCCGGTCCGGTGGCGCTGCCATACGCGACGATGGCGGCGATCAACACAGACAACACAACCGTCGGGTTCGCCGACTCCGACATCATCGGCATGTCACAGGCTGACATCGATCGGACTCTGGACGAGATGCAGGCCATGGGCGTGCAGAACGTCCGAATCCTGATTCCATGGAACGGAATCGAGTTGGCCGACGACTTCTTCTACTGGAACAAGGTCGACGCCCTGGTGAACTCCGCCTATGAGCGCGATATGGGCATTCTTGGTGTGCTGAACTCCACGCCCGCATGGGCGACCGAACCCGGCCAGCCGGCGCCCGCGAGCCCGCCCGCCGACACCGCGGAATATGCCGAATTCGTTGGCGCAGTGGCGGACCGGTACGCCGGGAAGGTCTCTGCGTACGAGGTGTGGAACGAGCCCAATGCAACGACCTTCTGGTATCCGTCACCGGATCCCGCGGGCTACACCGAGTTGTTGCAGGCGGCTTACCCGGCGATCAAGGAGGCCGACCCGGACGCCACCGTCATCGGCGGCGTGGTCGGCTGGGTGACCGACTACCCGGGCCTGGCGATCAGCCCGGCGAAATACGTCGAGGGCATGTATGACGCTGGGGCGCAAGGGTATTTCGACGCGCTGTCGTATCACCCCTACCAGTACCAGGTCGCGTTCGGGCAGGGAAAGCCCTACGGCCCCGCGGCGCCGATCAACCAATTGGACCTGATGCACCAGGAGATGGTGGCCAACGGCGACGGTGACAAGCTGATCTGGGCGACCGAATATGGTCAGCCGACATCGGAGGGCGGCGAGGCGAAGCAGGCGCAGTTCATCTCGAACTTCCTGAACACCTGGAGCGGTTACGATTACACCGGCCCGTCGTTCATCTACACCACGCGTGACCGTGCCACCGGTAGCACCGATGATCAGGACACGCTCGGCGTGCTGCGGACGGACTGGTCTCGTAAGCCCGTAGCCGATGTCATCGATCAGTGGACGGCGACGCATCCACAGTCGCCACCGAGCACGGTGACGTTGACCGCGACGACGGACACCGCGGAGGCGACCGACGTCTCTACGGAATCGAGGACCGCGACGTTGGCTCCGGTGGCTGCGACCGAGATCCCGGAGAGCACGTTGACGCCGTCCACCGCGACGACCGAAACATCAACGGCGCCAACGGCTACCGCCACAGCAGAACCAACGGCAGAGTCGACGGCTGAGCCGACGGCAGAGTCGACATCGACCCGCTCGACGTCAACGCGATCGACGTCGACGAATGACACGACGGGTACGTCCAGTACGTCGCGTACCTCCGGGTCTAAGTCCAGCGGCACAAGCGACAGCGGATCGTCGGCGAGCAGCACGGACTCGTCGAGCGACAGCGACTCGTCAAGCGACTCCACTGGATAATCCGAGGGGACGCGCTCGGAAGGCGGGTCAGATGACTCGCCTTCCGAGGCGTGCTCGGGCCCGCATGTTGCGCAAGTACAGCTCGTAGGTGAACAACCAGAAGTCTCGCGGGATGACACGGTCGGCGACGCGCAAGCCGAACAGCAGCAGCTCGAACAACCGCTGCTGATCCCGGGACCATTTCAACTGCATGTGATCGCGGAATTCCGGTGGCAGAAACCCGGTCGTCGCAAAGAGATTCAGCGGCCCGATCAACTGCCGCAGCGGTGTCGGCAGAAACTCCGTCGCCGCGACGCCGTACAGGTGCTTGCGCACCGGAGGGTCGATGCGGAGCTCCTCGAGCGAGCGCTTCCAGTACTCGTCGAACGCGGCCCGGTCGGGCGGCCACATGTCTTCGCGGACCTGCAGCGTGGTACCCAGCTTCCTGGCGTCCTGATACACGGCGTCGGCGGCGTCGTCATCCAGTGGGCCATACAGAAATTCGTGCTGATCGACGTAATACCGGTACAGACAGGCCGCCACCCACAGTTGCAGCCGCGGGTCGAATGCGTTGTATCGCACCGGGCTGGTGGCGCGCGACCGGATCATGGTGTGCACCTTGTCGATTTCCCGACGCACCAGCGCACGGTCCGCGTCGGTGCCAACGGTCGCCGCGGCGAGGTAGTAGCCGGTGGTGCGGGACCGCTTCAGCGGATGCTTGTAGACGTTGCCGCTGTCGACCGGACTCTCCAGCACGCCGTACCCGACTCCCGGCGAGGCCAATTGCATGATCACGTTCGCCGCAGGCAGCAGCACCGCGGCGGGGTTCAGCAGATCGGCGACCCGGGTCGGGCGCCGGGGCGGACCCAGCCTCATGAGATCGAGTAGACCACTTGTGAGACGCTCCCGGAGTGTTTGTGCAGGCGTGTCAGGCGCGCGTTGCGGGGATCACCGCCGGCTATCTCGCCGACGTGCTGTTCGGCGACCCGCGTCGCGGCCATCCGGTGGCGCTGTTCGGTGACGCGGCAGCCGCTTTGGAACAGCGCACCTACGCCGATTCCCGCCGCGCCGGGGCGGTGCACGTCGGGGTGCTGCTCGGCTCGCTCGGTGCTTTCGGTGTGGCCGTCGAACGCCGCGGGGGACCGGTGTGGACGGCCGTGGCGACGGCGGCGGCCACATTCGTCGCGCTCGGTGGAACGTCGCTGGGCCGCACCGGACACCAGATGGCCGCCCTGCTCGACAGCGGCGACGTCGAAGCCGCCCGGCGGCTACTGCCGTCGCTGTGCGGACGTGACCCCGCGGCGCTGGATTCGGCAGGGTTGGCGCGCGCGGCGCTGGAATCGATCGCCGAGAACACCTCCGATGCCCATGTGGCCCCCGTGTTGTGGGCCGCGATCGGAGGGGTCCCCGCGGTGCTCGTCTACCGCGGCGCGAACACGCTCGACGCGATGATCGGCAACAAGTCGCCCCGGTACGCCCGATTTGGTTGGGCCGCAGCACGTTTCGACGATGCGGCGAATTACCTCGCAGCCCGTGTGACAGGCCTGCTGGTGGCGCTGTGCGCCCCGCTGGTCGGCGGTTCTCCCGCTGCGGCGTTGCGGGCCTGGCGCCGCGACGCGGCCCGCCACCCCAGCCCCAACGCCGGCGTCGTGGAGGCGTCCTTCGCCGGTGCGCTGGGGGTACGACTCGGTGGGCCCACGCAGTACGCCCACGAGCTGGAGATCAGGCCGACGCTCGGCGACGGCAGGCCTCCCCAGGTCGCCGATCTGGGTCGCGCGGTGCGGTTGTCACGCATCGTGCAGGCCGCGGCGACGGCGACCAGTGTCAGCGTCGCCTGCCGTATCGGTCGGCGAGTTTCTGCTCGACGGTGAGCGGGGCGTCGCGCTCGGCAGTCGACGCGGCGGCCTTCTCCCGCCTGCGCTGCTGCACCTCGGCGTAGACGAAGTAGCCCACCAGGATCGGGGCGATGATGCCGAACGCGATCCACTGGATGCCGTACGACAGGAACGGGCCCGCGTCGAGTTGCGGCAAGGCGATGACGCCGAGCCCGCCGGGCTGGTTCTCGACCAGTTGGAGATACGACCCGGTCAGCGGTGTTCGGACCAGCTCGGAGATCTGCGCGGTGTTGATCGAATACACCTGCTGTGCGCCGTTCTCCCGGAACGGATCCTTGCCCTGCACTGTCGGCTCCGAGTCGCGCAGCCGTGCGGTGATCGTCACGGTTCCGGTCGGCGCAGCCGCGATCGGCGGCGCGTTCGAGCCCTGCTCGGGCTTGACGTATCCGCGGTCGACCAGCACCACCGGCCCACCGTCGACAGCGAACGGCGTGAGTACCTCGAACGCGGGATCGCCTTCGATCACGCGAAGCCGGGCCAGTACCTGCTGGTCGGGCAGGTAGTGCCCCGTCGCCGTCACCCGCCGCCACTCGGCGTCCGGGGCCGACGAATCCTGATGCGGCAGATACGTTTTCAACGGCACCGGGTCGGCCGTCAGCGACGCTGAGATCTGGTTGTTCTCCCGCGACGTCTTCGTGTTCTTGCCCAGCTGCCACGGCGCGAGGACGGTGAAGCACAGGTACGCGAACGCGATCACCACGACGAACAGCGCCAGCCACGCCGGCCGCAGGAGAAAGCTCCACCGCTTGAGCATCAGCTTGCGATTCCCCGGCTCGCCAACTGTTCGTCCACCCAACTGTGCAGCCCCGGCAGGGCCGCCTCGATCACGGTGAACGTGTCTTCGAAATCGTCATGCGTTCCGTAATACGGATCTTCGACGTCGAGGGGGTGCGCTCCTGACCGCGGATCGAACGACCGCAGCATCCGGATCCTGTTGGCAGGCACCCCCATTTCCTGCAGCATGCGGAAGTGGTTGCGGCCGAGCGCGATGACCAGATCCGCCGAGAGGTGATCGTCGTCGATCTGCGCGGCCCGGTGCGCCGTGGGATAGCCGTGTTCGCGAAGCACGTGTGACGCGCGCCGGTCGGCGGGATCGCCGACGTGCCAACTGCCGGTGCCCGCGCTGGTGACGCGGACCGCGTCGGACAGCCCCCGTTGCTGGATCTGGTGGGCGAACATCTTCTCCGCCATCGGCGACCGGCAGATGTTCCCGGAGCAGATGAACGTGACGTGTAGCGGCTCAGACACCCAACACCTCGCGAAGGTCGTCGACCGTACAGACGTGCGCCAGCGCGCTGACGGCGTCGGGACCCTCGAAGTCCGCACTGCCGTAGCCCCAGCCGACCACCACCGTTTCGATGCCGTGTTCGGCCGCCCCCTCCACGTCGTGGGACCGGTCGCCGACCATCAGCACGCGGTCGGGCAGCGGTTGCAACTGGGCGAGGGCGCGCGCGACCACGTCGGACTTGGTGGCGCGGGAGCCGTCGACGCTGGCGCCCGCGATTACCTCGAAGTGCCCGTCGAGACCGAAGTGCGCCAGGATGCGCTGCGCCGTCGGCTCCGCCTTCGAGGTGGCCACCGCCAACCGCACGCCGGCCGCCCGCAGATCCGCCAGCAGGGCGGCGATCCCGTCGAAGAGCCTGTTCATCGCCCAGCCCCTGGTGCTGTAGTCCGCCCGGTAGGCCGCGATCGCGGCGTCGACGTCGTCGCCGAGCCCCATTTCGCGCAGCGTGTGATGCATCGGCGGGCCGACGATGCGGCTGGCCAGGGCGCCGTCGGGGGCCACGGCGCCGACCTCACCGAGCGCGTGCTTGAAGCTGGACACGATGCCCTGTGCCGAGTCGGTCAAGGTGCCGTCGAGGTCGAACAGCACCAACTGCGGGCGCGTCGCGACGGTACTGCGCAGGGTTTCTGTCACGACTCCATTGTCGCCGACGTCTAGTGTCGTGCTGTGGCCAGTCATCCTCGTGCGGCTGCGCGCTACCACGGCGACCAGGCCGCAATACCCGGCATGCTGGACTTCGCCGTCAACGTTCGCGCCACCGAGCCGCCGTTGTGGCTGGTCGACCGGCTGTCCGCGCGACTGGCCGACCTCGGCCGGTATCCCAGCGCAGCCGACGAGCGCCGCGCTGTGCACGCCGTGGCCGCCAGGCACGGCCGCGTCGCCGACGAGGTGGCGCCGCTCGCCGGGGCGGCGGAAGCCTTCGCGATGCTGGCCAACCTTCGGCCGCGGCTCGCCGCGTTGATCGCGCCCTCTTTCACCGAGCCCGAGGCCGCGCTGGCCGACGCTGGTGTCCCGGTCAGGCATGTGGTGCTGCGCCCGCCGTTCGGCCTGGCCGGTGCCCGCGTGCCGGACGCAGCCGATCTCGTCGTCGTCGGCAATCCGACGAACCCGACCGGCGTGCTGCATACCCGCGAGCAGATCCTTGCGCTGCGCAGGCCGGGCCGCGTCGTCGTGGTCGACGAGGCGTTCATGGACGCCGTCGTGGATGAGCGTGAGTCGCTGGCCGGCGAATCGCTTCCCGACGTGGTGGTGCTGCGCAGCCTCACCAAGACCTGGGCGCTGGCCGGGCTGCGCGTCGGCTACGCGGTGGGCCCGCGGGAGGTCCTCGACAGGATGACCGCGCGGCGGCCGCACTGGCCGATCGGCACGCTTCAACTCGAGGCGATTGCGGCGTGCAACACACCGGAGGCGGTCGCCGAGGCGCAGCGCGGTGCACACCGGCTTGGTGCACTGCGCGCCGCGATGGTCGACGCCATGAGTAGCATCGGCCTGGATGTCATCGACGGCAGCGCCCCATTCGTACTGTTCACCGTCCCGGACGCGCAACTGATGCGAAAGATTCTGGACGGCAAGGGAATCGCTGTGCGCCGGTGTGACACGTTCGTCGGCCTGGACGGTGAATACCTGCGCGCGGCCGTGCGCCCGCACTGGCCCGTCCTCGTCGACGCGATCGCGGAGTCGTTGCGATGAGCGTCCAACTGGCCGAGATCATCGGTGTCCTCGACGAGGCCTATCCGCCGCGGCTGGCGCAGGGCTGGGATTCAGTCGGCCTGGTCTGCGGGGACCCGTCCGAGACCGTCGAAACCGTCACCGTCGCGGTCGACGCCACTGCGGCCGTCGTCGCCGAAGTACCCGATAGCGGGTTGCTGCTCGCGCACCACCCGCTGTTGTTGCGCGGTGTCGACACCGTCGCCGCCAGCACCGCCAAGGGCGCGCTGCTGCACCAGATGATCCGCACTGGGCGGGCGTTGTTCACCGCTCATACCAACGCCGATTCGGCGACGCCTGGCGTGTCCGACGCGCTGGCAAGTGCGCTGGGGCTGACCGTCGAAGAGGTGCTGGAGCCGATCTCGGTGAGCGGTGACATGGACAAGTGGGTGGTCTACGTGCCCAGCTCCGACGCCGACGGGGTGCGCGAGGCGATGTTCGCCGCCGGCGCGGGCCACATCGGCGACTATTCGCACTGCAGCTGGAGTGTGCCCGGCACCGGACAGTTCCTGCCGCACGAGGGCGCGTCGCCTGCGATCGGCAGCGTGGGCAGCGTCGAGAAGGTGGCCGAGGACAGGGTGGAGATGGTCGCGCCGACCCGGTTGCGCGCACATGTGCTCGCCGCCTTGCGGTCTGCGCATCCGTACGAGGAGCCTGCGTTCGACATCTTCGCGCTGGCCGCGGTCCCCGGCGACGTCGGGTTGGGCCGCATCGGCACGTTGCCCCGGCCGGAACCGTTGTCCGCGTTCGTTTCCCGCGTCCACGACGCACTGCCAGGCACCTCGTGGGGCGTGCGCGCCTCAGGCGACTCGGCGGCGATGGTGTCGCGGGTGGCGGTGTGCGGGGGAGCGGGTGACTCGCTGCTCGACAGGGTCGCTGGCGCAGGCGTGCAGGCCTATGTCACCGCCGATCTGCGCCACCATCCCGCCGACGAGCACCGGCGGGCGTCGGACGTCGCGCTGGTGGACGTCGCGCACTGGGCCAGTGAATACCCCTGGTGCACACAGGCGGCCGAACTGTTGCGGAACCATTTCGGTGAAAGGCTGCCGGTGCGGGTGTCGACGGTGCGCACCGATCCGTGGAACGTCGAGAGAAACGGAACATGAAAGCAGAAGTAGTGCAACAACGTTCGTTGCTCGAGCTGGCCGAACTCGACGCCGAGCTGAGCCGCATCGCGCACCGGGCCAAGAACCTGCCCGCCCAACAGCAGCTCGAGGAGGCGCAGTCGGCGCATCGAGAGGCCAACGACCGTCTCGCCGCGGTGCAGATCGCACTGGAAGACCTCGACGGCCAGGTGGCCAAGTTCGAGTCTGAGATCGACTCTGTCCGGCAGCGCGAGGACCGCGACCGGTCGCTGCTGTCCGGGGGCACTGTCGACGCCAAACAGCTGACCGACCTACAGCACGAACTCGAGACGCTGGAGCGGCGTCAGGCCAGCCTCGAGGATTCGCTGCTGGAGGTGATGGAGCGTCGCGAGGAATTGCAGAGCCAGCAGGCCGACGAGCTCGCCCGAATCGACGAGTTGCAGACCAAGCTCGCCGAGGCGCAGCAGGCGTGCGATGACGCACGAGGCGAAATAGATCAGCTCAAACACCAATCCCTTTCTCGCCGAGACGAATTGGTGGCCGCTCTGGACCCCGATCTGGTCGGGTTGTACGAGCGTCAGCGTGCGCGCGGTGGCGCAGGCGCAGGCGTGCTGCAAGGCCGTCGCTGCGGGGCGTGCCGGATCGAGATCGACCGCGGCGAGTTGGCACGCATCTCCGCCGCCGCCGACGACGAGGTGCTGCGTTGCCCCGAGTGCGGCGCAATTCTGCTGCGAGTCAAGGGAGTCGGCGCGTGAAGGTGATAGTCGAGGCCGACGGCGGCTCGCGCGGAAACCCGGGGCCCGCAGGCTACGGATCGGTCGTGTGGACGGCCGACCGCACCGCGGTGCTTGCCGAGAGCAAGCAGGCGATCGGGCGGGCCACCAACAACGTCGCCGAATATCGCGGGTTGATCGCGGGCCTGGAGGAAGCGGCAAAACTCGGCGCCACCGAGGTCGAGGTCTCGATGGACTCGAAGCTTGTGGTGGAACAGATGTCGGGCCGGTGGAAGGTCAAGCATCCCGATATCGAACCGCTGCATCAGCAGGCGAAGGCACTGGCGGGGCGGTTCGACCGGATCAGCTACACCTGGATCCCGCGCGCCAAGAACGCCCACGCCGATCGGCTGGCCAACGAGGCGATGGATGCGGCGGCCGAACTCGAGAAGGCGGCCGCAGAGCCGAAGCAACCGCAACCGGTGGCGTCGTCCCCTGGCTGGACCGGTGCGCGCGGCGCGCCGACCCGCTTTCTGCTGCTGCGCCACGGGCAAACTGAATTATCAAGGGAGCGGCGGTATTCCGGCCGCGGCAACCCTGCGCTGACCGATGTCGGACGCCAGCAGGCGGAGGCGGCCGCACAGTTTCTCGCGCGAACTGGCGGCATCGATGCCGTCATCTCCTCGCCGTTGCAGCGGGCGTACGACACGGCGGCGACGGCAGCCAAGGCGCTCGGCCTCGACGTCGCGGTCGACCACGATCTGATCGAAACCGACTTCGGGGCATGGGAAGGCTTGACGTTCGCCGAAGCGGCCGAGCGTGACCCCGACCAACACCGGCGCTGGCTGCGCGACGCCGGCATCGCCCCTCCTGACGGCGAGAGCTTCGACAGTGTCGCCGAGCGGGTGCGACGCGCGCAGGCGCGAATCATCAACGAGCACGCCGGTGCAACAGTGTTGGTGGTTTCGCATGTGACGCCGATCAAGACGCTGCTGCGGACGGCACTCGACGCGGGCCCCGGCATCCTCTACCGGTTACATCTCGACCTCGCTTCGCTGTCCATCGCGGAGTTCTATCCGGACGGCGTGGCCTCGGTGCGGTTGGTCAACCAGACGGCCTACCTGTAGTCAACTGTGCAGGTGCAGCCTTTCGCCGTGCACCCCGAACAGTGTGATCGCCTCGACAGGTCCGTCGACGGTGCCGAACCAATGCGGAGTCCATGTCGAAAACTCCACGGCTTCACCGGGTTTGATGATGAAGTCCTTGTCGCCGAGGATCAACCTCAGCCGGCCCGACAGTACGTACATCCAGTCCTGGCCTTCGTGCACCGGCAGTTCGGCGGGGGGGGTGCGCCGCCGCGCGTTGATGCGGATCTTGTACGCGTGCAAGCCGCCCGCGGGACCGGCGCGGGTCAGCGGCCAGTACGTCACGTCGTGGTGGGTATGCGAACCGGCCCTCACGCGCGGGTCCTCGGCCTCCGGCGTGCGCAGGAGTTCGTCGGTGCTCACCGACAGCGCGGTGGCCAGTCGCGGCAGGTGGTCGAGTGCGAGGCGGCGCTTTCCGGATTCCAACCGGCTCAGCGTCGACACGTCGATGTTCGATCTGCTGGCCACGTCCTCGAGGGTCAGTCCGCGCTGTGTGCGCAGTTGCTTGAGCCGTTGCCGGACCCGCAGGTCGAAGTCGGGGCTTTTTGCCTCCATGGCAAGAGAGTTTGATTGATCCACGTGGTTTTGGGCAAGCTCGAAGCATGAACTCGAAATGGGATTGCGTCGTCGTGGGCGGCGGTGCGGCAGGCCTGAGCGCCGCGCTGGTGCTGGGCCGGGCCAGGCGGCGAACGCTTGTCGTCGACGCGGGGAATCAGAGCAACCTGGCCGCACATGGCGTCGGAGGCCTGCTTGGGCATGACGGCCGGTCGCCTGCGGAACTGTACGAGATCGGCCGTCGGGAGCTCACGAAGTATCCGACCGTCGAGGTACGGAACTGTGAGGTGGTCTCCGGGGAGCGGGTCGGCGACGCGTTCGACCTGAAGCTGTCCGACGGGTCCGGTGAGCAGACGCGTCGGGTGGTGCTCGCCACCGGTATGGAGTACCGGCCGCCTGAGGTGAAGGGACTGAAAGAGTATTGGGGTCGCTCGGTTTTCCATTGCCCGTTCTGCGACGGCTGGGAACTGCGCGATCGGCCCCTTGCCGTGCTGGCCCGCGGCGAGAAGGCGATCCATTCGGCGTTGCTGTTGCGCGGGTGGACCGAAGATCTGATCTTGTTGACCGACGGCGAGGCGGATCTCAGCGATGACGACCGGGCCCGGCTGACCGCGGCAGCGGTCAAGATCGACGAGCGCTCGGTGGCCGAACTCACCGGGCGCGACGGTCAACTCGAAGCCGTGCAGTTCACCGACGGCGGCCGACTGGAATGTCGTGGCCTGCTTGCCGCCACCACACTGCATCAGCGCTCGCGCCTGGCTGAGCAACTCGGAGCGGAGCCTGGAGAGGCGACGCCGTTCGGCGAGACACCGGTGAAGGTGGACGGCCTGTGCCGCACTTCTGCGCCAGGGGTTTTCGCGGCCGGTGACCTCAGTACAGTGTTGCCGCCCTCGGTCGCCTCGGCCATTGCGGCCGGCTCGCTGGCCGGTATGTCGGTGGTGCAGAGCCTGCTGGCCGACGATTGTGGACTGCCCGTCCCGGAATGGAGTGAACATGTCGACGCCTGATGCGAAGGAACACTGGGAGCAGCGGTACGCCGAACGCGACAAGCGATGGAGCGGTCGGGTCAATGTCCGTCTGGCGGAGATCGTTTCGTCGTTTCCGCCGGGCCATGCGCTGGACCTCGGTTGTGGGGAGGGCGCCGACGCGTGGTGGCTCGCCGAGCGCGGCTGGACCGTCGTCGCCGTAGACATCTCGGACATCGCGTTGCAGCGGGCCGCCGCAGGCGCCGAGGAGCGTGGGGTGAGCGACCGGATCCGCTTCGAACAGTGCGACCTCTCGCAAAGCTTTCCCGACGGCACCTTCGATTTGATTTCCGCGCAATTCCTGCATTCGATGATCCCGTTCGACCGGCCAAAAGTGTTGCGGCGCGCCGCGACCGCGGTGCGCCCCGGCGGGGCGTTGGTGATCGTCGATCACGCGGGGCCACCGCCCTGGGCATCGGAGCTCGACCATCACCACCACGACTTCCCGAGCGCAGAGCAGGTCATCGAAGGGCTGGAACTCGGCGACGAGTGGGAGCGCGAACGTGTCGATGCAGTCGAGCGGGAAGTGGCCGGACAGACCGCGACGTGGACGGACAACGTGATCGTGCTGCGGCGGCGCTGAGAGCTCACGCGGCGTCGTGGAAGACGAGTCCGAGGGTGAACCTCTCACCTGAGCGGACGGCCGAAACGCCGTGTCGCACGGGGGATGCCGACCAACCGCGGGTTGATTCGACGGGACGCTCACGGGTGGTGAAGACGAACCCGTGACCGAACGGCAGCAACGTCGCGGTGCCGCGGGACTGCGCGCGCGGACGCTGTTCGACGAGCAGGAACTCGCCGCCAGTGTGGTCGACACTGGGTTCGCTGAGGTTGATCACCACTTGCAGCGGAAAGACCAAGTCGCCGTAGAGGTCTCGGTGCAGGGCGTTCCAGTCGCCTTTCGCGTACTTGAGCAGGATCGCGGTGGATTTCGTCTGGCCGGCGTCGTGGCACATGTCCAGCCACTCCTCGAGCGTGTCCGGCCATGGGGCGGTGCGGCCCAGCTTGGTCCACCAGTCCCGCGCGATCGGCAGTAGCCGCGGATAGAGCGCCTGCTTGAGCGCCTCGATGGGTTGGGGATAGGGCTGCTGGAAGTACCTGTACTCGCCTTCGCCGAACCGGTATCTGCGCATGTCGATCGTCGCACGGAACAGCTGGTCGTCGGGGTAGCACCCGCGGATCTTCTCGGCCTCGGCCTTGGTGAGCAGCCGGGGCAGTAACGCGCCTCCAAAGTCGTTGAGCTCAGCGGTGATTGCGTCCCAGTCGGCGGACTCGACCCGCCTCTGCCATGGCGTCGAAGTCATCAGAACAACCGCGCCTCCTTCACCGCGCTCGGTTCCTCCAATTCCAGCAGAAGTTGCTTCCGTCGGAGTCCGCCCGCATATCCGGTCAGCCTGCCGTTCTTGCCGAGTACCCGGTGGCACGGGATCACGATGCTCAGCGGGTTGCGACCGACCGCCTGCCCGATCTCGCGGGCGGTGATGCCGTCGCCGACCACGGCGGCCAGTTCGCCGTAGGTGATCGTCTCGCCGTACGGGATGGTGCTCAGCAGATGCCAGATGCGCCGCTGGGTTTCGTCGCCGTGCAGGCGGGTGGGGAGTGCGAATCCGCCGCGGCGGCCCGCCAGATAGTCGAGCAGTTGGGTCCGTGCCCTGGCGAGTAGTTCGTCGGCGTCGGCGTCGACCCTCGGGCCCACCGCGTCGTCAGCGGGCCGATACCAGTGGTGCCGGAAGTACAGGCCGGTCAGCGCGTCGTCCTCGGCGACGAGGGTCAGTTCGCCGAGCGGGCTCTCGATTACCGCATGTCGGGTGTTCATGCCTTGTAGACGCAGGTGGGGGCGGATGCGTGAGATTTGTCGTAGTCGTGTGGCAGTGTCGAACATGTGTTCGAGGGGTTTGGGGATGGGGAGCTCATCGAGGTGATGGGTGAGTCGACGCGTGATGAGTCGACGGCGATCGCTCAACGGCTGGCCGCGGTGGCGGAGTTGTTCGTGCGGCGCAGGGAACCGTTGGCCGAGTGTCGGTGGTGGATGGCTGATCATTGCGATGGGGTGGCCGCTGAGATCGCCGCGGTGCAGCACATCAGTCATGCCCGGGCGGTGGCCCAGGTGCAGTTCGCCTGTAATTTGTGGCATCGGCTGCCGCGGGTGGCGCGGGTGTTTATGACCGGGGTGATCGACTACCGGCTGGTCGCGACGATCGTCGCGCGGACTGAGAACGTCGAGGATGCGGTGATGCCGGGGTTGGATTCGGCGATCGCCGAGCAATGCGGTAAGTGGATGAAACTGTCGGCGCCCAAACTGCGGGATCGGGTGGATCAGTGGGTGGCCACTTTTGATCCGGCCGGGGTGCGGGTGCCGGCGACGGTGGATCAGCAGTGTTATCTCGACCTCACCGCTTCGCCGACGCAGCCGGGGATGACCCTCATCAGTGGGTCGATGCGCGCTGAGGATGGTGCGGCGTTGACCGCGCGGTTGGATGTGATCGCCGCGACGGTGTGCCCGCAGGATCCGCGTAGCCATCAGCAGCGTCGCGCGGCCGCGGGTGGGGCGTTGGGCCGCGGGGAAGCCACCCTGGCCTGTGAGTGCGGGCGGGAGGATTGCCCGGCCGGTGTCGAACGGGACAAGGCGGCTGCGGCGGCGTCGGTGGTCATTCATGTGCTGGCCGAGCAGGCCACCGTGGCGGGCAGCAGTGATGCGCCGGGGTATCTGGCCGGGTTCGGGGTGTTGCCCGCCGAATCCGTGCGCACCGTGGCCCGCGGCGCGCAGCTCAAGCCGGTGGTGGTGCCGAGTCCGACGCCGGATCCGGGGTATCGGCCTTCGGCGGTGACGCGGGAGTTCACCCGATGCCGGGATCTGACGTGTCGCTGGCCGGGCTGCGATAAACCGGTCGCCCACTGCGATTTGGACCATACGGTGCCCTATCCCGGTGGGCTCACCCATGTCTCAGAGCTCAAGCATTACTGCCGGCTTCATCATTTGATCAAGACGTTTCACCCGGGGTGGGCTGAGCAGCAGAAGCCCGACGGCACGATCGTGTTGACCAGCCCCACCGGACACACCTACGAGTGTGAAGCGCATGGGGCGGCGTTGTTTCCCACCCTGGGCCAGCCCATCGAGGCGTTAGTGGTGCCCGGTGTGCAGCCAGAGGCTGGGCGGTATCGGGAGGTGATGATGCCGCGGCGCACGCAGACCCGTGAGCAGAACCGCCGCGACCGCATCACCGCCGAACGCCGCCAACGCAGCGACCTGATCGCCGACGAAGAACGCCAACGCCAAGCCTGGCTCGCCGAAAACTACGAACCACCACCATTCTGAGACGCCGGCTGCCACGGCGTCAGGCGTGGAGTCCAGGCAGGCACGTTGCGGCGATACTCCTCGTATTGCTCGCCGAACGACTTCACGAGGGTCGGTTCCTCGTACCAGTGCACGAATGACGCCGTCGCGATCCAGCCGATGACGGCGTAGAGCACCAGCCACGGGTTGTCGAAGAGCAGTGCCTGGCCGAGGATCACCGTCAGCAGTCCGACGTACATCGGGTTGCGCACGAACCGGTTGAACCCCGATACGACAAGCTGTTCCGGCGGCGCGGCGGGCATCGGCGTGCCACCGGCCTTGGCGAACTGGACGAACGCGTGCACCGGCGGGATGAGGCCGAGCACGATCAGCGCCACCCCGAGCGCCACCCGCAGCGGGGGACTGGACTCCGGGATCTCCCATCGGGTGATCAGCCATGGGCCCAGTCCCGCGAAGGTGCCCGGGGCCACCACGAAGAAGGCCGCCGAACCGACCGCTGCGGTCGAGGTGCGCACCTACACAGTATTGGCCGGAGGCGGCGCTAATTGGGTCAGTCGCACGCTGTTTCCCGACGGATCGCGGAATCCGGAGTCGATTCCGTAAGGCATCTGGTGTGGCGGCTCGGTGAACTCGACGCCGCGGGAAGTCATTTCGTCGTAGTCGCGCTGGATGTCGTCGGTGGTGAGGAAGACCGTGCCCGCGAAGCCCTTGGCCGTCAGGTCGAGCACTTGTTGGCGGGTGGGCGCGTCCATCACCGGCTGGCCGGGCACGGCCATCAAGACGAGGCTGACGTCATCCTGGCCGGGCGGACCGACTGTGAGCCAACGGAAGTCGCCCATTTCTTCGGGGAAGGACACATCCTGACGCACTTCCATCCCGACCAGATCGGTCCAGAATTTCAGCGCCGCTTCCTGATCGTGCACCCACAGGTGGGCGCTGCCAATTTTCATCATGGCCTCGACGCTACGGTCGGTCGCCGTCGCCCGTCTTCTTCCCGTGTGCTGTCTTGACGCGGCTGTCGGCGGGGCGGCGGGTGTCGCGGCGCAGGATGCAACTCGGCACGCGGGCATGGATCGCGGCGGGCGGCATGCTGGCGCGATACGCGGCCGGCGGCAGCCCGTAGACCCGGGCGAAACTGGTGGTGAACGATCCGACGCTCTGCAGTCCCACCATCACGCAGATGTCGGCCACCGAGCGGTCGGTGTAGCGCAGCAGTGCCGCGGCCCGTTCGAGGCGCCGGGACTGCAGATACGACCGCGGCGACTCTCCGAACGCCTTGGTGAACATCCTGCTGAAGTGGGCCCGCGACAGCCCGGCCGCCGCGGCCAGGTCGTCGACGGTGATGGCCTCGGCGTAGCGGGCGTCGACCAGATCCTTCGCCCGCTGCAGATAGCGGACGGGGGGAACCTGCGTCATGCGATTATTATGGAGCGGATGAGTTGGCCGGGCGGCCGCGGATCACGGCAACGTGGTTCGAGGAAAGTCCGGACTTCACAGAGCAGGGTGATTGCTAACGGCAATCCGAGGTGACTCGCGGGAAAGTGCCACAGAAAACAGACCGCCACCGGTGACGGTGGTAAGGGTGAAACGGTGCGGTAAGAGCGCACCAGCATTCCGGGTGACCGGAATGGCTAGGCAAACCCCACCCGAAGCAAGGCCAAGAAGACCGCACCTGGTGCGGTCGCGCAGGCGTTTGAGGGTTGCTCGCCCGAGCCTGCGGGTAGGCCGCTTGAGGCACCCGGCAACGGTGTGTCCAGATGGATGGTCGCCGCCTCGCCGCCGTTTAACAGACGGCGGCGAGGGACAGAATCCGGCTTACAGGCCAACTCATCCGCCCGCTCAGTGCGACTTGCGCACCGACCGCTCGAGCTTGCGCAGCGCCTTGTCCAGTTGCGCGCGGGACCGCTGCGCGAGTTCGCCCTCCATTTGGTAGAGCAGCCCGTAAGTAAAGGTGTCCTCGCCGGCGGCATGGGCGGCCTCGGCCTGACGGCTCAGATGCGCACGGCTGACCACGCTGTCCTGGTGGTCGCCGAGCAGCGTCTGGATGGTCTTGGCGCGGGCCGACACCTTGTCCTTGCCGGTGGCCGCCGCCGTGTACCGAAGTCGCTTGGCACCCTTGCGGATTCGGTGCAGCGCCTCGTCGCGGTCCTCGTCGGCCGCGGCGGCCGCGTGCTTCGCGGCCTTGCGCACCCGCCGGTAGGCCGAATCGATCGTCAGCGCCGCCGGTTCGCTGCCGGGAGCCGCAGGCGGCGGTTCCGCGGCCACCAGACCTTCCAACGCGTCCAGAAGCCGGAAGTAGCGCTCGGACCGCATCGCGATCAGCGACCGCCGCAGCCCGGATTTGTACTGCTTCTTGGCGCCGTCGACCAGCCGCTCCCGCACCGGCCCACGCGCCAGGTCCTCTGGCAGTTCGTCCAGCGCCTTCTCATACCGCTCGGCAAGCACCTCAGCGTCGCGGGCGACGCCCAAAATCGCTGCCAATTGCCGTAACTCGTCCAGAACCCAGGCGTCATCGGAGATGCCGAACGCATCCTCCGAGGCCTGCAGCAGGCTGCGGATCTTGCGTGTGGTCACCCGCATCTGATGCACAGCGTCGTACACGTCGGCCCGCACCGCGCGGTCCCACACCAGCAGTTGCTCCACCTGCTCGGCAACCGCCGTGTGCACGGGGTCGGTAGGCGGCGGGGCGGCTTCGGGGTCCTCGAGCACCCGCGCCAACTTCGAACCGTGTCCGGCCGGTACTGCGCCCGCGTCGAGCAACCGGTTCGCCAACCGGTTCAGCAGATCGCGGTCGGCGCCCTGGGCCAGTTCCAACTCCCATTCACGCCACCGCTGCTCAGATTCCTCGTCGTCCTCGGCGCGCGCCACCACGTCGTCGTCGCAGAACTCCGCCACCGGGCGACCGTCCGCGCCGTAGAGCATGTCGACCGTGCGACGGGTCGAGATGCGCGCCACGGGCCGCACCGGACGATCACGCACGATGGCCAACACGACGTCCAGCAAGTCGCTCGGCACGGTGTCGTCGTCGCTGTCGCCGAGCGGCATCCGCACCTCGGTCCTGGCGTCCGGTCCCGCAGGCAACTTCAGATGCCAACCGGCGTCGGGGCCTCCGGTGCGGCGGCGCAACGTGACACGGCGGACGGCCAGATCATGGGCGGGCGTGTCGAAATAAACGGCGTCGAGTTGCTGCGCCGGCTGACGCTCCACACGCGCGACGGACGACAGCCCGTCGAACGACGGGCTCACGGTCGACTCGAACACCTCGAACTTGCGCTCGACCTCCAGATGCCTGGATTTCCCCTGCTTACCCGATTTCGACATGGTGCTCACAGCGTGCCATACATGCACGGCGAACCTCAGGACGCCCGGCGAAACTCCCCGGCCGCATCCCAGGCCCGTCGCTCCTCGGCGAACGCGACCGCTTGCTGCTGGCGGAACGCGGCGATGCTGTCGTCGTTGTCGGTGAGGAAGCCCCGGTAGTCGGCGAGTGAGAACTTGCCGTCGTCGATCGCGACGTCGCCCCGCCCGGCGGCCATCTCGGCGCGCAGGTGCAGCAACTCGTCGGCGCTCACCGGGTAGAAGCTGATGCGGTCGAAATACCGGAGCAGCCATGGTGTTCCGGGTTCGAACGCGCGCGCATCGCCGGGGTGGCGGTGATTCCACACCTGAGTGGTGCGGCCGACGAACTGATAACCGCCGGGACCCTCCATGCCGTAGATGCACAGATACGCGCCGCCGATGCCGACGGCATTCTCCGGCGTCCAGGTGCGCGCCGGGTTGTACTTCGTGGTGACAAGCCGGTGCCGCGGATCCAGGGGAGTGGCGACCGGCGCGCCGAGGTACACATCGCCGAGTCCGAGCACCAGGTACTCGGCGTCGAACACGATGTCGTGCACCTGCGCGACGTCGTCGAGACCGTTGATGCGACGAATGAATTCGATGTTCCACGGGCACCACGGCGCATCGGCCCGCACGCCGTGCATGTAGCGCTGGATGGCCTCATGCGTGGCCGGGTCATCCCACGACAGCGGCAGGCGCACGGAGCGGCTTGGCACGATTAGTTGATCGGACGGCGGCAGGTCGGCGTCGAAACCCTGTAGCAGAGCTGCGATTTCAGTGATCGACAGCACTGCGGGGTCGAACTGCACCTGCAGTGAACGCACGCCCGGGGTGAGTTCCGTGATACCGGGGACGGCCTGGCCGAGGAGGTGCTCGTAGAGCACATGCACCCTGGCCCGCATTGCGAGGTCGAGCATCATCGGCCCGTACTCCACCAGCACTCCGCCGTCGCCGGTGCGGCGCAGCGTCACGTCGGTGCCGTCTGACGCGGAGTAGCGGCCGAGCACGCCGTTGTCGGCGTCGCTGGATGTCGAGATCACAGCAGGGAACGACGCGCGCCGGTCGGCGTCGATCGTGCGCAGCGACGGCGCCCGGTCCGCGCGCACCGCGACGAACCGCACCGCGTCACCCGGCGCCATCTGCCCCAGCTTCCACCGGTCGCCGCTGACCACGGTGACCGGGCAGACGAACCCGCCGAGACTCGGGCCGTCCGGTCCGAGCAGGATCGGGGTGTCGCCGGTGAAGTCCAAACTGCCTACGCAGTAGGCGTTGTCGTGGATGTTCGACGGATGCAAACCCGCCTCGCCGCCGTCGTTGCGCGCCCACTGCGGCTTCGGGCCCTCCAGTCGGACGCCGGTGCGATCGGAGTTGAAATGCACCGAATAGTCGGTGTTCAGCAGCGTGTCGATATCGGCGCGGGTGAAGAATTCGGGTGCGGCGTGCGGGCCTTCGGTCACCGCGATCTCCCAGCGGTTACCGATGCTCGGTTGCTCGTCGATGGCGGCTCTGGCGGGACGGTCGCCGAGTGGCGCCCGGTCGGCGCCTGCGGTCAACACGTCGCCTTCCCGCAGCGGCCTGCCGCAATGCCCGCCGAACGTGCCGAGCGTGAACGTGGCTGTGCTGCCGAGGAATTCAGCCTCCTGCAGGCCCCCGGCGATCAGGACGTAGCAGCGCATGCCAGGGCCCGTCAACGTCGCGACGTCGAGCACCGCACCCGCGGGCACCGTGATCGACTGCCACTGCGGCACGGCCACCCCGTCCAGCGTCACGGCCACGGGCGCACCGGTCACGCATACCCGGCCGCCCTCCGGAAACCTAAGGGCCGGACCACTTCTCGTGCACTCCAAACCCGCTGCGCCCTGCGGGTTGCCAAGCACCCGGTTTCCGATCCGAAACGACAGGTCGTCCATCGGACCGGACGGCGGAACGCCGACATGCCAGTACCCGATGCGACCGGGCCAGTCCTGGACGGTGGTCAGCAATCCGGGCCGCACCACCTCGATGCCAGTCATTGTGCCGAGATCACCATCCGGACCGGAGTCGGGTTGAATCCGTTGCACGGGTTGTTGATCTGCGGGCAGTTCGACACCAGCACCAGCGTGTCGCGGTCCGCGCACAATGTCAGCGACTTGCCCGGCGCGGACAGTCCGTCGACGATGCCGAGCGTGCCGTCGGACTCGACCGGCACATTCATGAAGAAGTTGATGTTCGACACGATGTCGCGTTTGCCGAGATCCCATTTGGCGCCCTCGGCCAAGAAGTTTTCGACACACGCGTGTTGGTGCACGGTGTGGTGTCCGTAGCGCAGCGTGTTGGACTCCTTGGAGCACGCGCCGCCGATCGTGTCGTGGTTGCCGACGTCGTCGGCGACGATCGTCATCAACGGCGTGCCGTTCGTCGCCCGCAGCACCGAACCGGTGGTCAAGAAGATGCTGCGCTGCGCGGCGATGGTCGCCTGCGCGCTGTAACGGAGCGCGCGGTCCACTTGCTCACCCGACACGCCGTACAGCAGCGTGTCGACCGCCTGATTGCCTTCCAGGTCGATGATCTGCAATGTCTGGCCTGCCCGCACGATCGCCGACCATGGCGCGCAGGCGCCGACGACGTCGTCGGCGACGACGATCCGTTCTGTGGTGGTCATTTCGTAACCTCGCTGGTTTGTGCTGCGGCCCAGGTGCTTTCGGTGTTGAACAAGGCACGTAGATATTCGGGATCGTCGTTGACGGGGGTGCCGAGTTGTTCGCCTGCGCGCCACGCCAACACGTCCAGATCGGTGAGCGCCGGTTCGGGGTCAAGCGGGTGAGCGGTGTTGACCAGCGCGACCACCACCGGCAGGTGGATCAGCAGATCGACTGCCGCGCCGGGACCCGCCGAACCTTTGAAACCCAGTGCGCCGTCGTCGCCGACGCGGACACCCTTGAAGAACGACACCGACGGCGCGACGTCGCGGATATCGAGGCCGTGCTTGATGGCGGCCAGCAGCATTTTGGCCTGTCCGGCCGCGGTCATCCCGCACAACGTGTCGTGCCGACCGGAGGTGTCCGCGACCATGGTCGCCAGCACCCGGCCCTGGTCGGACAACAGTGGATGACCCGCGCCGAGGTAGGCCTGCCACGGCACCTTGACGGTGTCGGCCACGTTGAGTCGCTCCCACGACGCGTCGGAGCGAAACAGCAGCAGATGAGCGCAGGCGCCGCCGTCGGGATCCACCAACCGCAACCTGGTGCCGCGGCCAAGCACTCTGGTCGCGTACGAGCCGGGCGGAATGGCCTCAGCCCACAGCAGATGCGACGGGTCGACGTCGGGCGGCGTGGCGGGTACCCGCATTGTGGCGGTGCGCACCTGAGACCGGGCGTGATCGCGCGCTCCGGTCGTCGAGTCGGTACTCAAGGTCGGCTCCTGTCCGAATAACTGTCAGTTGAAAGTTTTCAGCGCAGCCATTCCGCGCGCGTATCGCGGTTGTTACGAGTGCGTTGACTGTATTTCTGTCGCGTGACAGGTATTGGTCTCAGCCGAGAAACAAGGCCATCGCAGCTGCGAAGCTGGAGGCGAGGGCCAGAAATACTTGCCACACCATCAACCGGTGCGCCGACTTGGCCGTCTTCGTGTCGGCTTCGACCAGCTCCTTCATGGCGGCCTGGACGACTTCTTGCGGTTGGTTGGTGACGTCCTGGAGTTTCAACGACGACGTACGCTTCACAATGACCCGGATCGTGAACAGCGCTGCCGCGAGCATCAGAAGCGCTGCTGTCTCAGACCAGCGCCCCTTGTCGTTCTCCGCCATTGCGGCGGAAACGAATCCAGCCGCGACCGGAAGGGAAAAGGTCACCACGAGTTTCGCGGTGTGCAGGGCCAATCGGGCGTGAGCATCTTCGCGGGCGACCCATTTGGCCGTGCCGTAATCCTCGCTCACGAAGTGAGTATGAACCGCGATGCGCCACAATGACGCCATGCGTACCGATGGCCGCGGCCGCCCGAGGCTCGAGCAGTCCCGCCGGCCAGGCAACAGCGCCCGCGAGGAAATCCTGGACGCCGCGGCCGAACTGTTCACCGACCTCGGTTACGCCAGCACCTCGACCCGCCGCATCGCCGACGCCGTCGGCGTCCGCCAGGCATCGCTGTACCACCACTTCGCCACCAAGGACGACATTCTCGACGCGCTACTCACCGGCACGATCGACGAGCCCCTGCGACTGGCCGGCGACCTTCTTCGCGAGCAAGGGCCCGCCGCGCAGCGTCTGCACGCGCTGGTGGTCTTCGACGTCACTCAACTGTGCGCCAGTCGATGGAATCTCGGCGCGCTGTACCTGCTGCCTGAACTTCGCCGAGACCGGTTCGAACAGTTCCGGGCGCGCCGCGCCGAACTGCGCGGCCGCTACCGCAGCCTGTCCGCTGAGGTCATCACCGAGTGCGACGGCCCTGCCGAGGCCGGGGACCTGCCGTTTCGACTGGTCGAATCGGTGATCAACCGGCGCTCCGACGACGCCGACTGCCCGCCGGAACAGCCATGGGTGATCGCCGAGGGCGCCCTGCGGACGCTCGGGTTCGCCGGTGACTTCCGCGAACTGCGCAAGCTGACGGCGGCGCGCTTGGGGTTTGCCGATACAGTCCAGGTGTGACCGAATACCAGACCATCGCTTTCGAGCAGACCGGACCCATCGCACGGATCACGCTGAATCGGCCCGACGCCGCAAACGGCATGAACGACACCATGACTCGCGAACTAGCGGATGCCGCCAAGCGGTGTGACAACGCTGCCACCAAGGTCGTGGTGCTCACCGGCGAGGGCCGATTCTTCTGTGCCGGAGGCGATCTGAAGTCATTCGCGGCCGCCGAGACGCGCGGGCCGTTCATCAAGGGTGTCGCAGACGACCTGCACCGCGCGATCTCCACGTTCGCCAGGATGGACGCGGTGGTGATCGCCTCGGTCAACGGCGTCGCCGCGGGCGCAGGTTTCTCGCTCGCGGTCACAGCAGACCTGGTGCTGGCCGCCGAGTCCGCGTCGTTCACCATGGCCTACACCCGCGCGGGCCTGAGCCCCGACGGCAGTTCGTCGTACTACCTGCCCCGACTCATCGGCATCACGCGGACCAAAGAGTTGATGCTGACGAACCGCACGCTGAGCGCACCGGAGGCGTCGCAGTGGGGACTGGTCACCGAGGTGGTTCCCGACGCTGAACTGGCTGCGCGCACCGACCAGTTGGCCGAGCAAATGGCCGCCACCGCAAGCAAATCCAACGGCGGCGTGAAGTTCCTGATGCTCTCGACGTTCGCCAACGGGCTCGAGGAGCAGATGGAACTGGAAGGCCGCCTGATCGCGCTGCTGGCGGATTCCGACGACGGCCGAGAGGGCATCGACGCGTTCCTCGCCAAGCGCAAGGCGCAGTTTCAATAACTAGTCGCCGACACTACGGTTTCTGACGGATTTTCTCCGGCGATTTTCGTCAGAAACCGTAGTCTCGCGCAAGAAGAACTAGAAGGAGTGCTCCTCGGCGGGGAACGCTCCGCTGGCCACCTCGGCGGCGTATTGCACTGCGGCACTTCGCAATTCGCCGCCGACGTCAGCGAAGCGCTTCACGAACTTGGCCGTCTTGCCGCTGGTCATGCCCGCCATGTCCTGCCAAACCAGCACCTGCGCATCGCAGTTGGGTCCTGCGCCGATACCGACGGTCGGGATGGTCAGCTTGCCGGTGATCTGGGTGGCCAGTTCGGCGGGCACCATCTCCAGCACGACGGCGATCGCGCCGGCTTCCTGCACCGCGATCGCGTCGTGGATGGTCTGCTCGGCGGCATCGCCGCGGCCCTGCACCCGGAATCCGCCGAGCCCGTTCACGCTCTGCGGGGTGAACCCGATGTGCGCCACCACAGGGATACCGGCCTGCGTCAGCGTCGCGATCTGGTCGGCAACCCGTTCGCCGCCTTCCAGCTTGACCGCATGCGCGCCGGTCTCTTTCAGGAACCGCGTGGCGGTGGCCAGCGCTTGCTGCGGGCCGGCCTCGTAGCTGCCGAACGGCAGATCCGCGACCACCAGCGCGTGCGGAGCGCCCCGCACCACGCCGCGCACCAGCGGAATGAGTTCATCGATGGTCACCGGCACGGTGGTGTCGTAGCCGTAGACCACATTGGCGGCGGAGTCACCGACGAGCAGCACCGGGATCTCGGCTTCGTCGAAGACGCGGGCGGTGGAGTAGTCGTAAGCGGTCAGCATGGCCCACTTGTGGCCTTCTGACTTCCACTTCGACAGGTGATGGGTGCGCACCTTGGTACGCCGTGCGGAATCGGCAGCACCGTAAACCGTCTGCTCAGACATCATTGTCCCTCGTAGGTTCGTCGGGTCGATCCTCGTGGCCCTGTGGGTCCCCGGGTTCGTCTGACGCCTACAAGTCTGCCACCCGCGTGCCGGAAAGTTAAAAGCCACGTTAAGTGGATTTCCTCACAGTGACCGCGGCCACGCATAAGCTCGGCGCATGCAACGGCTCAGCGGACTCGACGCTAGTTTCCTGTACCTCGAAACCGCCAAACAGCCCTTGCACGTGTGCTCGATCCTGGAGTTGGACACGTCCACCATGCCGGGGGGATACACCTTCGACCGCGTGCGCGACGCACTGAATCTGCGCATCAAGGCGATGCCACAATTCCGGGAGAAGCTCGCTGACAGCCGGTTCAACCCGGACCATCCGGTGTGGGTGGACGACAAGGACTTTGACGTCGACCGGCACCTGCACCGCATCGGCCTGCCTGCGCCGGGCGGCCGACATGAGCTGGCCGAGATCTGCGGTCACATCGCGTCGCTGCCGTTGGACCGCAGCAGGCCGCTGTGGGAGACGTGGGTGATCGAGAACATCGCGGGCACCGACGCGCACGCAGGCGGTCGGCTCGCGGTGATGACCAAGGTGCACCATGCGGGCGTCGACGGCGTCACCGGCGCCAACCTGATGTCGCAGTTGTGCAGCACCGAACCCGACGCGCCGGCCCCCGACCCGGTCGACGGCGTCGGCGATGCGTCGAGCCTCGAGATCGCGGTCAGCGGCGCCGTCAAGTTCGTCACCAGGCCGTTGCGCCTGGTGAACGTCGTGCCAACGACGGTGTCGTCGGTGGTGGACACCGTGAAACGGGCCCGCAGCGGGCTGACCATGGCCGCCCCGTTCGCCGCGCCCAAGACCGCGTTCAACGCCAACCTCACCGGCCACCGCAACGTCGCGTTCGCCCAACTCGACCTCGAAGACATCAAGACGGTGAAGAACCACTTCGGCGTCAAGGTCAACGACGTCGTGATGGCGTTGGTGTCCGGGGTGCTGCGCAAGTTCCTCGCCGACCGCGGCGAACTGCCCGACAATTCGTTGGTCGCGATGGTTCCGGTATCGGTGCACGAGAAATCCGACCGGCCCGGCCGCAACCAGGTGTCGGGGATGTTCTCCAAACTGGAAACCCACATCGAGGACCCGGCCGAGCGGCTGAAGTCCATCGCTGAAGCGAATTCCGTTGCCAAACAACACAGTTCGGCGATCGGCGCGACCCTGCTGCAAGATTGGACGCAGTTCGCCGCGCCCGCCGTGTTCGGTATCGCGATGCGCGTCTACGCCAGCAGTCGGCTCACCGAGGCACGCCCGGTGCACAACCTGGTCATCTCGAACGTGCCGGGTCCGCAGGTGCCGCTGTACTTCCTCGGCAGTGAAGTCAAGGCCATGTATCCGCTCGGCCCGATCTTCCACGGGTCGGGCCTGAACATCACCGTGATGTCGCTGACCGGCAAGCTCGACGTCGGGATCGTCTCCTGCCCCGAGTTGCTGCCGGACCTGTGGGATATGGCCGACAACTTCGAAGTGGCGCTGGCCGAGTTACTGGACGCCACGAGATAGCCACGAAAACCGGCCCTTTCCAGCGTCTATAGGTTGTCATGGCAGCATGTTGAGCCATGAACCTCAAGATCGGGGTCCTCGCGACCATCGCTGCCCTGTTGCTCGGCGGGTGCAGCAACATGGTCGACGGGCGCGCCGTCATCGCGGCTCCCAGGCCCGGCACCCCGATCCAGTGGGGCCCGTGTAAGGCCGCTGCCTCGGAGACCGCCCGCATCCCCGCAGGCGCCGAATGCGGCATGCTGTCGGTGCCCGTCGACTACGCCAAGCCCGACGGCGACGTCGCCCAGATCGCGATGATCCGGTTCAAAGCGACCGGTCAGAAGATCGGTTCGCTGGTGATCAATCCCGGCGGTCCCGGCGAATCCGGCGTCGAGGCCGCCGCGACGATGGCGTCGACGCTGCCGGACTCGGTGCGTCAGCGCTTCGATCTCGTCGGCTTCGACCCGCGCGGCGTCGCCAACTCAACCCCCGCGGCGTGGTGCAACTCCGATGCCGACAACGACCGACTGCGCGCCGACCCGATCGTCGAGTACACCCAGGCGGGCGTCGACCACATCGAGAAGGAGAACAAGGCCTTCGTCCAGCGGTGCGTGGACAAGATGGGCACCGAGTTCCTCGCCAATCTCGGAACGGCCAACGTGGCCAAGGATCTGGAAGCGATCCGCGTCGCGCTCGGCGACGACAAGCTGACGTACCTGGGCTACTCCTATGGCACCCGCATCGGGGCGCTGTACGCCGAGGCGTACCCGGACAAGGTCCGCGCGATGATCCTCGACGGCGCCGTCGATCCCAATGCCGATCAGATCGAGGAGGAGATCCGTCAGGCCGCGGCGTTCCAGAAGGCGTTCGACAACTACGCCGCCGACTGCGCCAACAGTCCGGACTGCCCGCTTGGCACCGATCCGAGCAAGGCGGTCGACGTGTACAAGAGTCTCGTCGAGCCGCTGGTCCAGCATCCCGCCAAGACCAGGGATCCGCGCGGGCTCAGCTACAGCGACGCAATCGTCGGGACCATCCTGCCGCTGTACTCGCCGAACCTGTGGCGTCATCTCACCCAGGCGCTGTCCGAATTGAAGGACGGTGAGGGCGACACCATGCTCGCCATGGCCGACCTGTACATGGGTCGCGACCCGCAGGGCCACTACAACAACTCGACCGATGTGCGGGTTGCGGTCAACTGCATGGACAAACCGCACATCACCGACCGCGCCAAGGTGGTCGACGAGGACCGTCGTACCCGCGAGGCGGCACCGTTCATGAGCTACGGCCAGTTCACCGGCCTTGCGCCCCTTGACGCTTGCGCGTTCTGGCCGATTCCGGCGACCGGTGACCAACACGAGATCAAGGTGAGTGGCCTGCCGCCGATCCTGGTGGTGTCGACGACCAACGATCCGGCCACCCCGTATCAGGCCGGGGTGGATCTGGCCCATCAACTCGGCGGCACCCTGCTCACGTTCGACGGCACCCAGCACACCGTGGTGTTCCAGGGCAACAACTGCGTCGACGACATCGCGGCGCGTTATCTGGTCGACGTTGTCGTGCCGCCGCCGAACACGCGCTGCTAGCCGCCCGATAACAGCAAGGTCACCGTTGTATTCCAGGCGCAGACCCGCGCCCGTCCGCCGTGCGAACATGTTGGCCATGTGGCGGGTGGGCAGGCTGAGTTCGATGCTGCTCGCGATCTTCCTGGCTTCGGCGATCGCGTGCCCCGCTGCATGGGCGTCACCGGAGGGCGAGTCCGTCCAGCGGTACGGCCAACCGCCGCTGTGGGGAAGCTGCGGCGGTTTCGTCGGCGACGTCTCTGCCATCCCGACCGCGCAGTGCGGCACGGTGTCGGTGCCTGTCGACTACGCGAAACCCGAAGGCGCACAGGCACAATTGGCGGTGATCCGGATTCCGGCGTCCGGCGACCGGATCGGCGTGCTGGTGGTCAACCCCGGCGGACCCGGCGCGTCGGCGGTCGACACCGTCGCGGGCATGGGTGCGTCGCTGGCCGACACGGACATCATGCGGCGCTTCGATCTGGTCGGCATCGACCCCCGCGGTGTCGGGCATTCCACACCGGAATTGCGTTGCCGCACCGACGAAGAATTCGACGCGTGGCGGCGTGAGCCGATGGCGGACTACAGCCCGCAGGGCGTGGCCCAGATCGAAGCGCTGTACGCCCAACTCGCCGACAACTGCCTCGCGCGGATGGGCGCGGATTTCCTGGCCAACATCGGGACCGCGTCGTCGGCACGCGATATGGACGTGGTGCGCGCCGCGCTCGGCGAGAACCAGATCAACTACCTCGGGTTCTCGTACGGCACCGATCTCGGTGCGACGTACGCCGAGCAATACCCTGACCGGATCCGGGCGATGGTGCTCGACGGCGCCGTCGACCCGAGCCTCGACCCCATCGCCAACAGCATCCGCCAAATGGCAGGTTTCCAAACAGCTTTCAACGACTACGCGACCGACTGCGCACAGTCGACCGGTTGCCCGCTCGGCACCGACCCGGCGAAGTTCGTCGACCGCTTCCACGAACTGGTGGACCCGTTGGTGACCAGGCCCGGGTGGACGTCGGACCCGCGCGGCCTGAGTTATCAGGACGCGATGACCGGCACCGTCAACGCGCTCTACACCCGGCGCTACTGGCCGTATCTGACCAGCGGGCTGCTGGGCCTGCAGCGTGGCACCGACGCCGGCGACCTGCTGCTGTTGGCCGACGACTATCAGCATCGCGACGAATCGGGTCACTACAAGAACCTTCAGGACGCGTTCGCCGCGATCCGCTGCGTCGACGCGCCGTACCCGACCGATCCCGCGGTGTGGGCCGACGCCGACCGGCAGATCCGCGAGGTTGCGCCGTTCATGGAGTACGGCACGTTCACCGGGTTCGCCCCGCGCGACCTGTGCGCGATGTGGCCGGTGCCGCCGACGTCGACGCCGCACCCGGCCACAGCGCCGGGGTCCGGGAAGGTGGTCGTCGTGTCCACCACGCACGACCCGGCAACCCCGTATCAGGCGGGCGTCGACCTCGCCCACCAGATGGGTGCCCCGCTGATCACCTTCGACGGCACGCAGCACACCGTCGTGTTCAACGGCGACCAGTGCGTCGACACCGCGGTGGTCAGCTACCTCGTCGACGCCGCGGTGCCTGCGGACGGTCTGCGCTGCTAGCACGGCGGGAAAAATGTACTCGCACAGTGCGATTGGCCAGTTGAAGCAGTTGATCTATTCGGCGGTGGCCTGTCGCCGCCATTCATCATGTGCGACGTGAGAGGTCCTGACAGGCCTGTTCCATGATCGTCACCGCTTCGTTGATCTGTTCGGAAGAGATGATCAGCGCGGGCGACATACGCAAGACGTTCCCCGCGTTGAGCTTGAAGAACAGCATGAGGCCGCGCTGCTTACAAGCCTGGTGAAAGGGCGCGCTCAGCTCGGAGTTGGCAAGCAGTAGGCCGTTCATCAGTCCGCGGCCGCGGACGCCGCTGATGATCGAGGGGTAACGCTCGGCGAGTTCGCCGATACGATTACGTAGCAGATCACCCATGCGTTGCACATGGGTGAACAGTTCGTCGGTCATCGAGTCCATCACGGCGCAACCGGCAGCCATGACCACGGCGTTACCACCGAAGGTCGAGATGTGCGACAACGGGGGCGTTTGGAGTGCACGGAAGTTCTCGACGCTGGAAACAACGGCGCCGAAAGGTAATCCGCCCCCTCCGGCCTTGCCCAGACAGGTGATGTCGGGGTGGATGCCGTACTGTTCTTGCGCGCTGAATGTGCCGGTTCGGCCGTATCCGGTTTGGATCTCATCGATCATGACAGGAACGTTCGCAGATTGGGCCGCGGCTACGACGGAGCGGACCCACTCGACATCGAGCGGGATGCAGCCGGCTTCACCTTGTACAAGTTCGAGAACAAATCCACCGAACTGCGCCCAGTTTTGCGGGTCAGCCCACCGGCCAGGAGAGACATTTGGATCGAGGAAAGTCGTCGAGTCGTCGACGAAGAATCCACTCTTGTATTCGTCGCGCCACGACACCGCCATCGAGCCGTATCCCCGGCCGTGGAAGCCGTTCTCGAGTGCCACCATCGGCTTTTTGCCGCTGACCCTGCGCGAGATCTTGAGGGCAAGGTCGATTGCTTCAGTGCCCGAGTTGACGAAAAAGACCTGCTGCGGTGAACCGTTCGGACCCGGTGGAAACCGCTGCGATAACGCCTTCGCATAACGGATTTGGCTGTCATGCATGTGTTCGCCGTAGATCATGGTATGGGTGTAGACGTCGAGTTGTTCTTTGATGGCCGTGATGACCTTTGACGGACGCAAACCCAGATTCATCACACTGATACCCGACGTGAAGTCGAGGTAGCGGTTGTCGGACTGGTCGGTGAGGTGCACCTGGGTCGCGCCTTTGATCGGGAACGCCTGGGCGTGCTCCCAGGTCTGAGCCACGTAGGCGTAGAAGTCCTCGCCGCGTTCATCCGCAGTTAGCGTGGCGCGTTCGGGTGTCGAAAAGAGGTAGTCAGAGTCCATACGGTTATATAACGTGCGATATTCTATAATTCATCCCCGATTTTACGGGGCAGTGTCACTAGGAACACAGGGCATTATCAGCCCAGTCGCTCGGTCGAGAGCCGCTGTGCACGTTGGCCGCTGACTGGATTACGTGCCTGCAAATACGTGAGCATGGCGCGAACCCTACGGTGGTCGTCATCAGAGGTTCGGAGACCCAGTTTTCGAAAAACTCGTCTCATGTACACCTCGATGGTTCGATTGTTGACCTCCAGCCGCCGCGCAATCGCCGCGTTGGAAAGGCCTTCGGCAACTAGTGCGAGAACTTGCTTTTCGCGGCTACTGAGCATCTCCAGCGGATCATTCACCCGACGCGCCGCCATCAACATCCCGATCAGAGTGCGATCGATTACCACCGACCCCTGCGTGATCATCTTGAGAGCATGGAGAAAAGTCGGCACATCAGACACCTCCGACTTGAGAAGATAACCAGTAGAGGGTTCGCTCAGCAGTCGCGACGTCGCGTCGGATACGTCAACTTGCTCGGAGAGCAACATGATCGCCGTTTGAGGGTACTTTGCACGGATGGTGAGCGCAGCGTCGAGTCCCTCGGTGGAATATGACGGAGCCATTCGGATATCAACAATCACTGCATTGGGTTGCAACTCCTCGACCATTGTCAACAGTTCGGTTCCGTCGGCAGCCTGCCCGACCACAGTGAAGCCGGGTCGATCGAGCAGGCTCGCCAGCCCTTCGCGCAGCAGAACGCTGTCGTCGGCGATCACCACCGTTACGGCATCCAATTCAGCGATCCGTGTGTGCGCTGATGGCGCGCCTTCGGTTGATTGATGTTTACGGCTCGTCCGGGCGCTGGGACTTCATGTAGGGATAGCGGTCGGTCCGATTCGGCGATGAAAAGCAACACGCAACGGCATATGGGACCCACCTCGTTCTCCTAACATGACGCAAGGCGCGACGCCTAAGATAGCGGTCGGTATGGAAGAGCGCTATCTCAATCGTCAACCAGATCTCGGCTGAGATGCTCCTACCGTCTGAGCTGAGCGCCGAAGCTCCATGCGTTGGACTAGACCGACAGATGCGTCGTGAACCAATCTTGCGCAGCCTCGGAAGCCACAGTGAAGCCTTCACCGGTGTATGCAGAAAAGTGTCCGCCGGCAAGCAAGACGAGCTTCTTGGGTTCGGCCGCTGTTGCATACGCCGCCGTCGCCAGATTTCCACCGGTGAGCCCGTCGTCGCTCCCGACGATCATCAGAAGGGGAGTGGGTGTGATATCCGGCAGATAGCGTGCTGGCTCATAGCCATAGAAGTTGTCCAGGCTACGCAGCGTCACCTCGTTAGGCCAGTCCGGATCCAGCATTTCGCGCGCATGGGTGAAGAACTCATAGGAATCCGGAGTTGGCAAACCCACAAGCACAGAGGGGTCTGTGCCCACCACAGGGATCATCGTTGCGGGTTCGCCGGCGGCGCGGGCGCGCCGGTCCATAGTGAATACGTCCGGACCAACCACCAGATTGTTCACCCGCGCGAGGTTGGCGTAGGTCGCTCGGCCGCTGATGAACGGCGCCTGGCCGCACACTGCCTTCACGCGTCGGTCGATCGCGGCGACAACGAAGGCGTGGGCAGCAGAAAAACTCGTTCCCCACACACCAATTCGATCGGGATCCACCTCGGCACGGTTCTGGGCGACACTGATAGCGTGCTGATAATCACGGATCTGCTCCCACGGATCCACTTCGTGGCGCGGTTTGCCGGGTGCCGTGCCTGATTCTCCCCACCCACGGTTGTCAAAGACCAGCACCGCCAACCCAGCTCGTGCGAAAACCTCGGCGAACTTGTCGAGATAGATCCGCTTCGTTGACGTCCACCCGTGTGCCATGACCACACACGGACTCCGGTCAACGGCACCGTTCGCCGGGTAAAACCAGGCGTGTAGCGATGCGCCTTCGGCGTCAAACACCACATCCTCACGAACCATGTCCAACACCTTTCCGACGTCGAATCGCGTTGACTGCCGCCTGGGTTAAACCAGGACGCTTCCGCCGTCGATCTTGATCACGGCACCGGTCGAGAACTTCTGCTCGATGCAGTACAAGTACGCCTGTGCCGCGTCGTCCACCTCGCCGATACGACCGAGCGGGATCTGTTCGGCCGTCGTGGAGAACATCGCTTCACGATCGGCGCCGTCCAAATTCCTCCACAGCGGGGAGCGCACCACGCCGGGGGCAACTGCATTCACCCGCACTGGCGCAAGCTCGACGGCCAGCGCGGTAGTCAAAGCGTTCATCGCGCCGCAGAGGCTCACAGGAAGGGCGCCGAACTCAGGTTGCTCGCTCGCCGACCCGCTGGTCAGGGTGATCGAACCGGTCGCGGGCAGACGCCGTGCGAACACTCGCACCGTGCTGCATGCACCGATGAAGCGGGTTTGGTAAAAGCTCGAGATCACCGCTGGAGTCAGGCCTGTCAGAGGTACGGCTTCCAACGGCTCGCCTGCGGTATAGACGAGGTGATCGACGGACCCGATGTCCTCGGCAAGCTGCTCGACGGCCGCCATATCGGTGAGATCGACGGTGGCACCGTGGGCGCCGGCGGGCAAGAGGGCCAGCGCGCGAGCAACACTCGACTGCGCGCGTGACACAACGATGGGCGTGGCGCCACGCTCGGCGACCGCCGCAGCCACAGCCAGGCCAATGCCCGACGTTCCACCGACAATTAGGACGCGTTGATTCTGCAAGCTCATGGCTACCAGCCTTGCGGTCCCCGGACGGGTGTGTCCAAGACCCTTTCAAGCCAATGTCGATACCCCCGAGGTATCAAGTGCGCATGCGAGCGACCCGCCGCGCGTCGGCAGAGTGCGCGCAGTTGATTCGGGATGTCATTGCTGTCGTGATTCAACCCCGGGCGCACTCGCTGCCAGCAACCGAACGATTCCGGACGGCTGTCACAACGCCGATGTATTGATAGCGGTAGTTACGTTATGGGGGTAAACTCGTACTATTCCTTTGAAAACGCTGTCACAAGGGGTGTTAATGCGATATCCACCGGATCAGAAGGTAAAAGCGCGAGCCTCCCTACTGGAGGCTGGTTTGACTTCGATGAAGGTGGCCGGTTTCAACGGAATTGGGGTGGACGGGCTCGCCGCGGCAGCGGGTGTCACCTCTGGGGCTTTTTATTCCAACTTCGCGAATAAAGAAGAGATGTTGAAGGCGATCGTCGACGCAGCCGTCGGTGAGCCGCTTCTCTCCGAGAGCGAATCCGCTACTACGAAAGCCGAACTTCGGTCACTGGTGAAGAAGTTCATCGCGGACTACATCAGCGACCACCATGTCGCAGACCCAGCCAACGGCTGCGTTATGCCAGCGCTGAGTGCGGACGTTGCTCGGGCAAGTACTCGCACCCGGAAGGGCTACGAGCGCAATATCGTGGCGATGGCTGAGCGAATAGCAGATGCACTCGACGGTCCTCGAGCTGATCGGTTGCGGCGCGCATGGAGCATCGTTTCGCTGATGGTGGGGGCGATTACGATCTCACGCGCCATGTCCAGCAGCGCCACACAGTCGGAAGTCATTGCCTCTGTGCGGAAAACAGCCAATCAGCTGGTCTCGGTACCGGAGAAGCGTAAACCGGTTGCCTAACTGAGAGACAGTCGTCCTTTGATGCAGTTGGCAACGTACACTACGCGTTTGGCTAGATGATGCAACGCTGCCACCGTCACCTCAGAGACTGCTGCGCTGTTGTCCAGGCCCGTGACATGACTGACACCGTAGGGGTTACCGTCTGCCTACTTCAATTCCTCGGTGAATCCGGGCGGCACAAGGATGCCACCGAAGTGCATCAAGGTGACGTAAATGTTCAACAGCGTTGATTCTTGGCCGCCGTGCTGGGTCCGGCCAGACGTGAAGGCAGAATACGCCTTGTTGGCAAGCCTGCCCTCGATGAACAGCGGGGTCAGGGAGTCGATGAACGCCCTGAACTGCCAGGCCTGATTGCCGTATCGAGTCGGGGTCCCGAAAACGATGGCATCGGACCACAGCACATCTTCTCGGCTCGCGATTGGAATCTGCTGGCCGGCAGAGACATTGGCGGCCCATATCGGGTCGGCTGCCACGGCCGCAGGATCCGCTTGTTCGGCGATGCGGCGCAGACGCACCTCAGCTCCGACGGCTTCGCCGGCGTCAGCGACCTCGCGAGCCATCGCGGCTCCGTGCCCGGTAGCCGAGTAGTAAATGACAGATAGCCTGGTGGCCTGTCCTGGGGTCACGGTCCTCCATGTCGAGAAGGTAAGACTCTGATCGCTCTGTGTCTACTGTTATGACAACCAATCACTGCGTGAAAAGCGTTGGGGTAGCGATAGTTGATCAGGAAATCGTTGATCAACACGCAGCGCTTTCATAGGTGGGCCGGTTCTCAGCCACGTGCGAGTGTTTAGGTTTTGTGTTGGGTCTTGGTGAAGTGGGCTGCTTGTTCGCCGATGATGACGCAGGGTGCCATGGTGTTGGCGGTCGTGATGCGGGGCATGATGGAGGCGTCGGCGATGCGTAGACCGGTGGTGCCGTAGACGTTGAGGTGGCCGTCGACCACTGACATGTTGTCGCGGCCCATTTTGGCGGTGCCGGATTGGTGCCAGTAGGTGGTGACGGCGTTGCGTAGGTAGGTTTCCAGTTCGGCACCTGAGGTGTTGGTGGGCATGGCTTCTCGGGTGACGAACGGACGTAGTTCGGCGCTGTTGCCGATTTCACGCAGTGTCTCCACGCAGGCGATGGCTGTTTTGAGGTCGTCGGGTTCGGCTAGCGCGTTGGCCTGGATCTGGATGGGGTCGGTGGGGCGGGGTCCGGTGAGGCGTAGCTGGCCGCGGCTTTTGGGGTGTGATGGTGCGCCGCACAATGTCCATGCGTTCTGCGGCAGGCCGTATTTGGCGGCGTTTTCGGCGGTGGCTTTCGGGAATGGGCCCATGCACGCGAACAGGTCGGGTCCGTCGATGTCCGTGTTGAGTCCGGAGTCCCAGAACAGGGCGGCTTGGACTTGTGTGCTACCGGGGACGGTCGCGGGCAGCTCCCATACGCAGTCAAAGCCAAAGTGGTCCTGGAAGTTTTGGCCCACTCCGGGTAGATGCTGCACCACGGGGATGCCCAGGCGACGCAGTTCGGTCACGTCACCGATCCCGGACTGCATCAGCACCTTCGGTGTGTGAACAGCGCCCAGCGACAGCACGACTTCGGTGCTGGCAGCGACCTGATGTGTCGCCCCGGCGTGTTCGATTTCAACACCGGTCACGCGGGTGCCCTGGAACATCACCCGCTTGACCAGTGCCTGGGTGAGCACGGTCAGATTGGGCTTGTCCAGATAGGGGCCCACATAGCTGCGGAACACCGAGACACGTTGCCCGTCGCGGATACGCATGTCCGTGACCGCAGCACCACGGTTCTCCTCCATCAACCGCCCGTTCGGACTCTGATAGGTCGGAATCCCGAACCCCTTGGCCGCCTCCAACACCGTCGGGGCCAACGGGTGCGGACCGGCAGCCGGCGCGACGAAAACAAGTCCACCCCGACCGCGGTGAGGCGATTCCCCACTACCCTGCCAGTCCTCGATAGTGCGGTAGAGATCCAACACCCGCTCGTATCTCCAGGACGTCTCCCCGGACTCGTCGGCGAAGTGATCCCAGTCCCTGCGGTGTCCGCGCGCCCAAATCATCGCATTGATACTCGAACCCCCACCGAGTCCCTTGCCCATCGAAAACGGCAGCGCCCGACCATGAATCCGCTCATCAGGCTCAGCCGCAAACCCCCAGTCACGTTCACTGCCCAGATTCAGCGTCCACTGGTCAGCCTGCCTCACGCTGTCAACTTCATCAGTACCGCCAGCCTCCACCAGCAATACCGACACTTGCGGGTTCTCGGCAAGTCGACGCGCCACGACCGACCCCGACGTTCCGGCACCACACACAACAAAGTCGTACCGCGACTCCAACGCACCGCCCACAACGCCCTCCTCAGTTTGATATAGCGATCGCTATTCCACTCAATCGCGCCCACCACCAAAACAGTTCATCGCGAACCACATCCACAGAAACCACTCAGGCCACTGGTTATGGTTGACATGGGTAACATCACGGACGTTACTCAACGTGAGGATCGGCAGGTCTCATAGCTGGTCGTGTGGACTGGCCGCCGCCAGCGGACCGGGCTGGATGTTGGGCCGCGGGTGGGATCGGTATCAACCAGGTCCGGGGCTGATGCGGTGGGTGATCAGCACGCCAGCGCACGGTGCTGGCCGACATGCCTGCCGGGGACGCGCCTGATGCACCAGAAACCCCAGAGCCTACTCGATACCCTCGGTCTGCCGCGAATAGCGAAAGTCCCGGGCGGTCCGCTGCGGCGCAACCCGCACGCCAAAAGCAGCGCTCGTGTAACACAGAATTAACAGCCGGTGCATACGCTGCGGATATGGACCGGCAGAAGGAATTCGTGCTGCGCACGCTGGAAGAACGCGATATCCGCTTCGTCCGGTTGTGGTTCACCGACGTGCTCGGATACCTGAAGTCTGTTGCGATCGCGCCCGCCGAACTCGAAGGCGCCTTCGAGGAAGGCATCGGTTTCGACGGTTCGGCGATCGAGGGCTTCGCCCGGGTGTCCGAGGCCGACATGGTGGCCCGCCCCGATCCGTCGACCTTCCAGGTGCTGCCGTGGACCAGCAGTTCCGGCAAACACCATTCGGCGCGGATGTTCTGCGACATCACGATGCCCGACGGTTCGCCGTCGTGGGCCGACTCGCGGCACGTGCTGCGTCGTCAGCTGTCCAAGGCCAGCGACCTCGGCTTCTCCTGCTACGTGCACCCGGAGATCGAGTTCTTCCTGCTGAAGCCGGGCGAGGAGGACGGCACGCCGCCGGTGCCCGCCGACAACGGCGGCTACTTCGACCAGGCGGTGCACGATGCGGCGCCGAACTTCCGCAGGCACGCCATCGACGCGCTGGAGCAGATGGGCATCTCGGTGGAGTTCAGCCACCACGAGGGCGCGCCGGGGCAGCAGGAGATCGACCTGCGCTACGCCGACGCGCTGTCCATGGCCGACAACGTGATGACGTTCCGGTACGTGGTCAAGGAGGTCGCCATCGGCGACGGGGTGCGAGCATCGTTCATGCCGAAGCCGTTTGCCGAACATCCCGGCTCGGCCATGCACACGCACATGAGCCTGTTCGAGGGCGAGACCAACGCCTTCCACAGCCCCGACGACCCGCTGCAGCTTTCCGACGTCGCGAAGTCGTTCATCGCAGGCATTCTCGAGCATGCCCAGGAGATCAGCGCCGTCACCAACCAGTGGGTGAACTCCTACAAGCGGTTGGTGCACGGCGGCGAGGCGCCGACGGCCGCGTCCTGGGGTGCCGCCAACCGCTCGGCGTTGGTGCGGGTGCCGATGTACACCCCGCGCAAGGCGTCCTCGCGACGCGTCGAGGTGCGCAGCCCCGATTCGGCGTGCAACCCGTACCTGACGTTCGCCGTGCTGCTGGCGGCGGGTCTGCGCGGCATCGAGAAGAACTACGTGCTCGGCCCGCAGGCCGAGGACAACGTGTGGAGCCTGACCACCGAGGAGCGCCGTGCGATGGGCTACAAGGAGCTGCCCGGCAGCCTCGGCGTCGCGCTGACCGACATGGAGAACTCCGAACTGGTCGCGGAAGCGTTGGGGGAGCACGTCTTCGACTACTTCCTGCGTAACAAGCGCACGGAGTGGGAAAACTACCGCAGCCACGTGACGCCGTTCGAGCTGAAGACCTATCTGTCGCTCTAGACGGACGGAATAACGGCTGCGCTATTTTCTAAGCGTGGCCAAACCCGCGACGCAGCGACCGAAGCTGCCAAGCGTAGGCCGGCTGGGGCTGGTCGAGGCGTCCGCGACCGCGGACCTGGACCGGCTCGGGTGGAACACCGACGCACACGTCGAACTGCTGTGGTCGCTGTCGCGGGCTCCCGACGCGGACGAAGCCCTGCGCGCGATCGTCCGCCTCGCCGACGCCATGGGCGCCGACTGGAACGAACTCAACCACGCGCTGCTCAAGGACAAGGCGCTGCGCGGCCGGCTGTTCGGCGTGCTCGGCTCGTCGCTGGCCCTCGGCGACCATCTGGTCGCCAACCCCGGATCGTGGCGCCGGCTGTCGGGTGAGGCCGCGCTGCCGTCCGCCGACGAGTTGCGCGCGACGTTCGCCGAGATCGCCGAGAGCGTCGAAATCGGCAGAGACACGGCGCCCGCGGTGGCGCCGCTGCGAACCCTCTACCGCGACCGGCTGCTGGTGCTCGCGGCGCTGGATCTCGCGCCCGTGGTGGAGAACGAACCCGTGTTGCCGTTTCCCACCGTCGGCGAGCATCTGTCCGATCTAGCCGATGCCGCGCTCGGCGCCGCGCTCACGGTCGCCACCCGCTCGGTCTGCGGGGACGACGAGCCCCCGCGGATCGCGGTGATCGCGATGGGCAAGTGCGGTGCGCGCGAACTGAACTACGTCAGCGACGTCGACGTCATCTTCGTGGCCGATCCCGCCGACGCCACCGCGACCCGGCTGGCAGGCGAGATGATGCGGTTCGCCGGTGATGCCTTCTTCGAGGTGGATGCCGCGCTGCGGCCGGAAGGCAAGCACGGTCAACTGGTGCGCACCCTGGAGTCGCACATCGCCTACTACGAGCGGTGGGCCAAGACGTGGGAGTTCCAGGCGCTGCTCAAGGCGCGGCCCGCGGCAGGCGACGCGGAGTTGGGTCGCCAGTACGTCGACGCGCTGATGCCGATGGTGTGGATGGCCAGCCAGCGTGAAGACTTCGTGCCCGAGGTGCAGGCGATGCGCCGCCGGGTCGAGGAACTCGTGCCTGCCGGGGTGCGGGCGCGGGAGATCAAGCTGGGCACCGGCGGGCTGCGCGACGTCGAGTTCGCGGTGCAGTTGCTGCAACTGGTGCACGGTCGCAACGACGCCTCGCTGCACGTGGCGTCGACGGTCGACGCGTTGGCCGCGCTGGGCGCGGGCGGGTACATCGGCCGCGACGACGCTGCGAACATGACTGCGTCGTACGAATTTCTGCGGCTGCTGGAGCATCGGCTGCAACTGCAGCGGCTCAAGCGCACCCACATGCTTCCCGACGAGGACGACGACGAGGCGCTGCGGTGGCTGGCGCGGGCCGCGCACGTGCGTCCCGACGGACGCCATGACGCGCTGGGCGTGCTGCGCGAGGAACTCAAGCGGCAGAACATGCGGGTGTCCCGGCTGCACGCCAAGCTGTTCTATCAACCGCTGCTGGAGTCGGCCGGCCAGCCGGCGATGCTGACGCCGGAGGCGGCCGAACGTCAGCTCGCCGCACTCGGCTACGAGGGTCCGCAGAGCGCGCTGACGCACCTGGCCGCGCTGACCGGCGGCAGCGGCAGGAGGGGACGGGTGCAGCGGGTGCTGCTGCCCACGCTGCTGGATTGGCTGTCCGACACCCCCGACCCCGACGCGGGTCTGCTGGCCTACCGGCGCATCAGCGAGGAACTGGCCGACCAACGCTGGTACCTGTCGACGCTGCGCGACGAGGGCGCGGTGGCCAAGCGGCTGATGCAGGTACTCGGCACGTCGGCCTACGTGCCCGACCTGTTGATGCGGGCACCGGAGGTGATCCAGCTCTACGCCGACGGCCCCACCGGGCCCAAGCTGTTGGAAGTCGAACCCGAAGGGGTGGCACGGGCATTGGTCGCCTCGGCGGGCAGGCACGCCGATCCGGTGCGGGCGATCGCCGCGGCGCGCACGTTGCGCAGGCGCGAGCTCGCCCGCATCGCGTCCGCGGATCTGCTCGGCATGCTCGAGGTGACCGACGTCTGCAAGGCGCTGACGTCGGTGTGGGTGGCCGTGCTGCAGGCAGCGCTCGACGTGATCATCCGTGCCAACACGCCCGCCGACGGCGCACCCGCCCGGATCGCGGTGATCGGGATGGGCAGGCTCGGCGGCGGCGAACTGGGCTACGGATCCGACGCCGACGTCATGTTCGTGTGCGAACCGAACCACGGAGTCGACGAGTCGGCGGCGGTGCGGTGGTCGATCACCATCGCCGAACAGGTCCGCACCCTGCTGGGCACGCCGTCTGCCGATCCGCCGCTGGAGGTCGACGCCGGGTTACGGCCGGAGGGCCGCAACGGGTCCTTGGTCAGAACGCTGTCGTCGTATCAGGCGTACTACGAGAAGTATGCGCAGCCGTGGGAGGTGCAGGCCCTGCTGCGGGCGCACCGGGTGGCGGGTGACCTCGAACTGGGGGAGCGCTTCCTGCTGATGATCGACAAGACCCGCTACCCGTCGGGTGGTGTGTCCGCCGCTGCGGTGCAGGAGATCCGGCGGATCAAGGCGCGCGTCGACGCGGAACGACTGCCCCGTGGCGCGGATCCGAACACACACACCAAGCTTGGCCGTGGCGGGCTGGCCGACATCGAGTGGACCGTGCAGCTGCTGCAGCTGCGGCATGCGCACAAAGTGCCTGCGCTGCACAGCACTTCGACGTTGGACGCGCTCAACGCGATCGGCGCCGCCGAACTGATCGCCGAAGGCGACGTCGAACTGTTGCGGCAGGCCTGGTTGACGGCCACGCGGGCGCGCAACGCGCTGGTGTTGGTGCGCGGCAAACCGACCGATCAGCTACCGGGGCCGGGCCGTCAACTCAATGCCGTTGCGCTGGCGGCGGGTTGGGACACCGACGACGGCGGCGAGTTCCTTGACAACTATCTGCGGGTGACGCGGCGGGCGAAAGCGGTAGTGCGAAAGGTTTTCGGCGAATGAGTATGGATTTCGGGTTCGATGTCATCAGCGCCGAGGAGTACGACCGCCAGCGCGTGCTGTACGAACCGCTGACCGAGGCCATCCGCAAGCTGATCGACGCGGGCATCCACACCGACGTCGACGAAGCCACCACCCGCGAGGCGCAGGCCGCGGTCGAGGCCGTGACCGCGATGCTCGTGCAGAAGCGCCGCACTGCCACCGCGACATTGCGCCACGAGGACACCGGTCGCCCGCTGGCGTGGGCCAATCCCGCTGTGGGACTGCGCAATGCGATCGCCCCGCCGATGGTGATCCACCACGAACCCGACGGGCGGGCCTGGAGCGAGTTCACCCTCAGCGGTGCATACGAGGGTCCGCCGGGATGGGTGCACGGCGGGATCTGCGCACTGGTGCTCGACCACATCCTCGGCGAGGCCGCCAGTGACGGCCTGACCAAACCGAAATTCACCGGCACCATCACACTGCGGTACCTGCGCGGCACTCCGCTGGGGCCGCTGCGCGCAGAGGCGTTCATCGAGCGCACAGAAGGCGTGAAGACCTTCGCCCGCGGCTACCTCAGCGACGCCGATGGCACCACAGTCGAGGCCGACGGCGTGTTCATCCGGCCCGCGTGGGCCAGGGACGCCGGATGAAGTTTTACGTAAGCACCGCGTTTCTGGACACCAACGAAGCCATCGAGATCGCCAAGGAGGCCGACGATCTGGGCTACGACGGGATGGGCATCCCCGACCACGTCATCAACCTGGAGACGCTGGCGACGCCCTACCCGTACACCAAGGACGGTAAGCGTCGCTGGGAAGCGTTCACCGACTGGCCCGACCCGTGGGTGATGATCGGCGCCATCGCGCTCGTCACGTCCCGGCTACGGTTCGTGACGACGGTGTACCTACCCGCCATGCGCGATCCGTACTCCGCCGCGAAATCGATTGGCACCGCGGCCTATCTGGCGGACGGTCGGCTCGAGCTCGGCATCGGGGTGGGCTGGTGCGAGGAAGAGTTCACCTTGATGGGGCAGCGCTTCGACCGGCGCGGCAAGCGCACCGACGAGATGCTCGAACTGATGAAGGCGCTGTGGCAGCCGGGCTGGACCGAGTTCTCCGGCGAGTTCTACACGGCGCCGCGGCTGGAGATGGAGCCGACGCCGCCGCACATTCCGATCTACGTCGGCGGTCTCAGCGACATCGCGTTGCGCCGCGCCGCTCGCCACGACGGCTGGATCGGCGATCTGATCAGCACCGACAAGGCCATCGAACGGGTGAGCAAGCTGCGCGACCTGCGCGCCGAACGCGGTTTGTCGATGGACCATTTCGAAGTGCTTACGCCGCTGACCGACGCCTTCACTGCCGAGCACTATCAGCGCGCCGAGGACAACGGCATCACCGGGATCATCACGATGCCGTGGATGTTCTACAGCGGCCCGCAGGCATCGTTGCCCGAAAGGATCGACGGCATGCGCAGATTCCGCAAGGACCTCGGGCTAGACGCGTAACCCGACGGTGCGGGTCACCACTCCGCCGTGCCCGTCGTCGGCGGTGATCGCGAAGTGGTCGACGAACCCGGCGATCGCCCTCTCGTTCGGGGTGTACTGGAAAAGCCCGTCACCGAGATCGCTGATGGTTCCACAGAACGGTTGGGCGGCCGCAATGGTCACGCTGTCCCCGTCGGGATCGTCCACACTTACCCGATACAGGCGGTGGTCCACCTCGGTGACGGTCAGGTCCGGTGGCTGGTTGGCCACCTCGGTGTCGACGACGGAGGTGTCCCGCGCGGTGATCTGCATCAGCGACGAGTGCCAGGTGTCTGTCAGATAGATGCGGTCGCCGTTGACCGCCAACGCATTTGGCATCCCGTGGATCGGTACCGAGGCGATCTGGCCGCTCGGCAGGTCGACGATCGACAGCTTGCTGGTGAACGTCGACTCGTAGCCCTGACTGGCCACGTACACGTGATCACCGTTGTCGGAGACGCCGACCGCGCAGCCGCCGACAGGCAGGGTCTCGACGACCGCGCCGGTGGACGCGTTGATGACCGTCGTGGTGCCCGGATGCGCGGTGGTGTAGGCCCCATCGTTGTTGGCCACGTAGATCCGCCTGCTGTCCGGTGACACCGCGACACCGGTCGGGTAGTAGCCGACGGGTGCAACCCGCACCACCTGGCCGCGCGCGCTGAGAATCGACATCGTGTGGGTGGACTGACCGCCGTAGAAGCCGTAGTCGGTGACGAAGGCTTGACCCAACGCCGCGGCGACCGCATACGGATGTCCGCCCACCCCGATGGTGCGGACGACGACGTTGTCGATCGTGTCGATCACGCTGACGGTGCCGTCCCGGTTGTTGGCTACGTAGAGATCCGCGCCGACGAGGGTCATCTGGAACGGGTGATCGCCGACGGCGATGTACTCCACGGCGCCGTCGTCCGGGTCGAGCATGCCGACCCGACCCCCCGCCGGGTCGGCGATGTAGAGGCGGCGACCGTCCGGACCGACCACCACACCTTCCGGTCGGAATGCCAGCGGAATTCGCGACGACGTGTGGTCAGCGGTCCGGATCACCGTGACCGCGGCCTCGTCGACGAAGCTGGTCACGAAGACCCGGTCGCCGCGCGGGCTGATCGCGATGCCTGCGGGCACCACGCCGAGTGGGATCTCAGCCGTGACCGCATACGACGGCACCGTCTTCATCGACACCAGCGGAACCGACACGGGCACAACGACTTTGTCTCGCTTGCCCTTGGCCAGTGTGATCGTGAACGTGTCGCGCCGCTGCGCCGCCGACGCCCCGACGGCCACTGCTTCGTGGCGCGCCGCGACGGCGGGACGATACGCCCACATGCCGGTCTTCGCGTTGATGACGACCGTGCCCTTCGAGGCGGCACTGGCCGAGTAGGTGTGACCGTCGGCGTCGACGCCACAGGTGCCGGTGACCACCCCGGTGGCGGGGTCGGGGCTGTGTGCCGTCGAGCCAGGATCCGGTGCGGGTTCGACACGGCGCGGGCTGATCGGGACGGTGACGGTGACGTAGGCGCTGGCGCCTCGAGGGTCGACCGCGCGGAAGCCCAGTGTCTCCTCGCCGGCGGTGATGTCGTCGCGTTCGGTGGGGTAGGGGACGTAGGTGAACGTTCCGTCCCAATCGATGGTGACCGAGCCGCGTCGCGGGAACGGCGCATCGACGGTGAACGTCAGCCAATCACCGTTCGGGTCAACGATATTCGGAGAAACGGTGACCGCGCCCGTCGTCGGATCCGGCGGCCACAGTCGCGGCGGCGCGACCACGACGGGAGCCTGGTTGTCGTTGACCCAGTTGACGATCGAACTCAGTAGCCGACCGCGGCCGTCGGACGCGGTGACGACGAAGCTGTCGGTCTCGGCGTTGACCCGCGCGTTGGGTGTATAGCGGAACATGCCGTAGCCCAGGTCGGTGACGACGCCGTCGCGCGGTCGGGTGAACGACAACGCGACCGCCGCGTCGTCGGATCCGATGACGGCCTGATAGGTCACCGCGCCCGTGACGCGATCGGCGTCCCCCACCTGATGCACGCTCAGTGCAGGGGCTGCGTCGGCCATCGACCCAGAGGTCATTGGCCAATGATCGGCTATTTGTTGCTATAGGGGAATCAGGTGTTTCCCTAGTAATGCCATCCTATGCATTGACCAGCGAATTAACTTTACCGTAGGTTAGCTATTGATTAGCGTTCACATTCGCTGTTTCAGCCGTCCGGCGCGCATTGAGTCCACTGCATACGCGCCGGGGCCGGTGAAGACCAGCAAGAAGAAGGCAAAGCAGAACAGGATCGTGGGAAGGCCACCGTTGCCGCCCATCTCCGGACCGACGATCGGCCACAGCGCGTGCGGCTGGTGCTGCCAGAAGTAGGCGACGGCCATATGGCCCGACGCGATGAAGGCGGCTATCCGGGTGAACAACCCGAACATGATCAGCAGGCCGGCAACGAACTCGATGATGCCCGCATACCAGACCGGCCAGTTGCCCGTCGGGATGCCGAACGCGATGGGCCAGTCGAACAGTTTCGAGGTGCCGAACACTGTGAAGAGGAATCCGAACACCACGCGGAACAGGCTCAGCACCGCCGGGGAGTACGTGGTGAGGCGTGAGTCCAGTTTGGTCGTCATGGGTTTGACCCTACGGCTGCGACTCGGCCGCTGTGAACAGCAACGCCGGAACGTCGTGCGGCCGGTGGGGCATGGGAGCACCGGCCGCACGACGCGGCTCCCCCCGAGCAATGACGCTAGGGGCTAGCCGGTCGCGAGGAATCGGGCGTTTCCCTATCTCACACCATGATTCGTGCCGACAGGTCTTCGCGGATGCAAGCGAAACGCGGGGCGGAGGTGACCCTCCGCCCCGCGTCCGTTGGTTGACTATTTAGACGTCGAAGTACAGCGCGACCTCGTACGGGTGAGGCCGGATCTGCACCGGGAGGATCTCGTTCTCACGCTTGTACGAGATCCAGGTCTCGATCAGGTCCTCGGTGAAAACGCCGCCCTCGGTGAGGTATTCGTGGTCCTCCTCGAGCTTGTCGATCACCGCCGACAGTGACGTGGGTGCCTGCGGGATGCTGGCGGCCTCGTCCGGCGGCAGCTCGTAGAGATCCTTGTCGACCGGCGCCTGCGGCTCGATCTTCTTCTTGATGCCGTCCAGGCCGGCCATCATCATTGCCGCGAACGCCAGGTACGGGTTGCCCGAGCTGTCCGGGCAACGGAACTCCAGACGCTTGGCCTTCGGGTTGTTGCCGGTGATCGGGATGCGGACGCAGGCGCTGCGGTTCCGCTGGCTGTACACCAGGTTGATCGGGGCCTCGTAACCCGGCACCAGGCGCTTGTAGGAGTTCACCGTCGGGTTGGTGAACGCCAGCAGAGACGGTGCGTGGTGCAGGATGCCGCCGATGTAGTGGCGTGCGGTGTCCGACAGTCCGGCGTAGCCCGACTCGTCGTGGAACAGCGGGCTGCCGTCCTTCCACAACGACTGGTGGCAGTGCATACCCGAACCGTTGTCGCCGAACAGCGGCTTCGGCATGAAGGTCACGGTCTTGCCTGCCTGCCACGCGGTGTTCTTGATGATGTACTTGAACAACAGCAAGTCGTCCGCGGCGTGCAGCAGCGTGTTGAACTTGTAGTTGATCTCGGCCTGGCCCGCGGTGCCCACCTCGTGGTGACCGCGCTCCAGCACGAAGCCGGCGTTCTGCAGGTTGGTGCACATCTCGTCGCGCAGGTCGACGAAGTGGTCGTAGGGCGCGACGGGGAAGTAGCCGCCCTTCGGCCGGACCTTGTAGCCGCGGTTGGCGCTGCCGTCCGACTCGACCGGCTCGCCGGTGTTCCACCAGCCCGCCTCGGAGTCGATTTCGTAGAACGTGCCGTTCATCTGCGAATCGAAGGACACCGAGTCGAAGATGTAGAACTCGGCTTCTGCGCCGAAGTACGCAGTGTCGGCGATGCCGGTGCTGGCCAGATAGTTCTCCGCCTTGCGGGCCACGTTGCGCGGGTCGCGGGAGTACGCCTCGCGGGTGAACGGGTCGTGCACGAAGAAGTTGAGGTTCAGCGTCTTGGCGGCGCGGAACGGGTCGATCCGTGCGGTGTCGGGGTCCGGAAGCAGCATCATGTCGGACTCGTGGATCGACTGGAAGCCGCGCACCGACGAGCCGTCGAACGCCAGCCCGTCCTCGAACACGCTCTCGTCGAACACCGAAGCCGGGACCGAGAAGTGCTGGACTACACCGGGCAGATCGCAGAACCGGATGTCGACGTACTGAACGTCTTCGTCCTTGATCTGCTTGATGATGTCGTCGGCGGTCTTTTCTGCCACTGAGAACTCTCCTTATATCTGGTAAACCCGCGGGTTGACGCTATGGACACGATGTTGCACGGTCGTCAACCGCATGTTGCGCGGACGTTACGCAATTTGCCTGCAGCGGCGGCCGATGGGCCCGGGAAGGCCCCGCTTATCCTGACAGTATGGCCCGTGAGATCGGGTCCTGGCTGTCGGGTCCGTCTTCGGAGGGCGGCAGTCAGGGCCAAGCACCCAGTGAGTATCCGGGCCAGCGGCTGGGTTTGCCGCAATCGGGCCCCAAATCGCTTGCCAGGATGGGCAGGCGTGTCGCCGCGCTGTTCGTCGACTGGCTGATCGCCTACGGGCTGGCCGCGCTGGCCATGTCGTTGGGTCTGGTGTCGAGGCCGGGGCTGTCCACCGCGGTGTTGATCGTCTGGTTCGTGCTGGGCGCGGTGTCGGTGCGACTGTTCGGCTTCACCCCGGGCCAGTACGCATTGGGGTTGATGGTGGTGCCGGTCGACAACCGTCAGCACGTCGGCTTCGGCCGCGCACTGGTCCGCGGCGTGCTGATCGCGGTGGTCATCCCGCCGCTGATCACCGACTCCGACCTGCGGGGCCTGCAAGACAAGGTGACGAATACGGCCGTCGTGCGGCGATAACTTCCTCAGCGTCTGCGCACTGTGCGCTGCACGTTGCGCATCTTGGCCTGCGTCGGCAGCGGGCCCTTGGGCATCGCGGCGGGCCCGGCCTTGGTGCCCAGGGCAGCGAGTCGCGATTCGAGCGCGTCCATCTGCTTGACCGTAATGTTCGCGGGCAGCTTCGTCAGGTGACGTTCGAGCTTGGACAGCGGGACCTCGCCCTCGCCGTTGCCGACCATCACGTCGTAGATCGGGGTGTCGCCGATCAGCCGTGCGGTGCGCTTCTTCTCCTGCGCCAGTAGGGGTTTGACGCGCGTGGCCGATCCTTCGCCGACGAAGATCACGCCGGGGCGGCCGATCACCCGGTGCACCGCGTCGAAGTGACCGGTGGCGGCGACGCCGGGGGTGACGCGCCACTTGCCCCGCAGGTTCTCCAGCGCCCACGCCGCGGCGCCGGTCTGGCCTTCAGCCTTGCGGTACACCGACTTCTGTGCGCGGCGGCCGAAGATGATGAACGCGACCAGCGCACCGAGCACGATGCCGAGGGGAATCATCAGGTAGCCGGTGAGGCCGCCCGTGATCACGCCGAAGGCGGCCGAAGCGCCCACGATCAGCACGAATGCGGCGAGCATGTACGGCAGCAGGCGCTTGTCTTCTTTGCGCTGAATCTGGAACGCCTGCCACAACTGGCTGCGCCGCTGCTTGGAGGCCGCCTTGCGCGCCGCCTTGGCCTCGGCCTTGGCGGCCTTGACCTGATCGGGATTGCGGGTTTTCGCCATTACTTCACTCCGACGAGACTGTAGTTATCGAGGGAAAGTTCGAGTGACTGACGCGGTAACTACAGTTTCGACGACGGCAACCGTGCGGACACGGCGTCATCGTCGAGAACGGCGTCGGCGAAGTCACTACTTCAGGATACGGGCCGGGCCGCGACCGCCTGCGCGTACAGCCTGCCTGCCCGATAGGAGGATCGGACCAGGGGGCCTGCGAGTACTCCGGCGAAGCCGAGGGCTTTGGCGAAGTTCTCGTGTTCGACGAACTCCTCTGGTTTGACCCAGCGCTCGACGGGGTGATGGCGCACCGACGGGCGTAGGTACTGGGTGATCGTGACGAGGTCGCAGCCTGCCTCGTGCAGGTCGGCCAGCGCGGTGCGCACCTCCTCTGGCGTCTCACCCAGGCCAAGGATCAGGTTGCTCTTGGTGACCAGCCCGGCCTCGCGGGCCGCGGTCAGCACCGCAAGGCTGCGCTCGTAGCGAAACGCCGGACGGATCCGCTTGAAGATCCGCGGCACCGTTTCGACGTTGTGCGCCAACACCTCCGGGCGCGCGTCGAAAACCTCCTTCAGCAACGCAGGCTCGCCGTTGAAATCCGGGATCAGCAACTCGACCCCGGTGTTGGGGTTCAGCGCCTTGATCGCACGCACCGTCTCGGCGTACAACCACGCCCCACCGTCGGGCAGATCATCGCGCGCCACCCCCGTCACCGTCGAATAGCGCAACCCCATCGCGGCCACGCTCTCGGCCACCCGGCGCGGTTCGTCACGGTCGAGTTCGGCCGGCTTACCGGTGTCGATCTGACAGAAGTCGCAACGCCGGGTGCACTGCTCACCGCCGATCAGGAAGGTGGCCTCGCGGTCCTCCCAGCATTCGAAAATGTTCGGACAACCCGCCTCCTCGCACACCGTGTGCAGGCCCTCACGCTTGACCAACGCCTTGAGCTCGGTGTACTCCGGGCCCATCTTGGCGCGGATCTTGATCCACGGCGGCTTACGCTCGATCGGCGTCTCGGCATTACGAACCTCGAGACGCAGGAGTTTCCTACCGTCCGGAGCCGGAGGGCCGGCGACATTGGATCCAGGAGCGACTGTCACTACGTCAACGCTACTACCAGGCGGCCGTCGAGCGCGTCACACACGGCCTCGGCCACCGGGGTCAACACGTCGTCGACGGTCACCCGGCGCCCCAGTTCGGTGGTCAGCGACGTCACGCCGGCGTCCGAGATGCCGCAGGGCACGATCGCGTCGAAGGCCGACAAATCGCAGTCGCAGTTCAGTGCGAACCCGTGCAACGTGGTCGCACGCGACACCCGGATGCCGATCGCCGCGATCTTGCGCGCCGGGCGGCGTCCGTCGGCAGGCACCCACACCCCGGAGCGGCCTTCGACGCGGCCGGTGGACAGGCCCAGCCCCGCGCACACCTTGATGATCGATTCCTCAAGGCGCCGAACGAAATTCACGACGTCGAGCGGTTCGGCCAGGCCGATGATCGGGTAGCCGACCAATTGCCCGGGACCGTGCCAGGTGATCTTGCCGCCGCGGTCGGTGTCGATGACAGGAACGTCGGGCGCGCTGGGTCGTTCGTCGGGCAACGTGCGCTTACCGGCCGTGTAGATGAACGGATGCTCCAGCAGCAGCAGGGCGTCGGGACCCCCTGCCACCCTGGCGTCGGCGAGTTCGCGCTGCAGTTGCCACGCCGTCTGGTAGTCGACGGTGCCCATCCGCCGCACGTCGACCGGGGTTGTCGTGGACCGGATCGATGACGCCACGGCATCAACGCTACGCGTCACGGTTCCTCGCCGTCGCGAACGCCAGCGCCTCACCGATCGTGTTGTGCCGAAACTCGAAACCGGCGCGCTCCAGCACTGTTGGGATGGCCCGCTGCCCTGCGAGCAGCCCTTCGTCGGCGAACTCGCCGAACGCTGCGCGCAGCGCGAAGCCGGGCGCCACCAACGGCGTCGGCCGGTTCATGGTGCGGCCGAGCGCGGCGGTGAACTCGGCGTTGGTCACGGGTGCCGGTCCGGTCAGGTTCACAGGGCCGGACAGCTCGTCGTGGTCGATCGCGAACAGCAGCGCGCGGACCTCGTCCTCGACGGTGATCCACGGCATGTACTGACGTCCGTCACCCAGGCGCGCGCCGAGCCCGACCGCGAACAGCGGCTTGACCCGGGCCAGCAGACCGCCCGCGGGCGCCAGCACCAGCCCGCTGCGGGCCAGCACCACCCTGGTGCCGTCCTGTTCGGCGACCGCCGTCGCCGCCTCCCAGTCCTCGCACAGCCGTGCCATGAAACCTGTTCCGGCAGGCGCGGTTTCGTCGACGACGCGGCCGTTGGTGTCGCCGTAGTAGCCGACGGCGCTGGCATTGACCAGCGTCGGGACACCGGCCTCGACCACCGCCGTCGACAGCACCTCGGTCGGCCCGATGCGGCTGTCGCGCAGGCTCTGTTTGAACGCGCCCGACCACCGTTTCTCGCCGACGTTGACGCCGCACAGGTTGACGACGGCGTCGACCCCGGTCAGGGTGCCCGGGTCGAACTCACCCGTGTCGGGGTTCCAGAACACCTCGTCGGCATTGGACGGCGCGCGCCGCACGATGCGCATCACCTTGCGGTCGGTGGCCCGCAATGCGTAGACCAAGGCCGACCCGATCAGTCCCGAGGACCCCGCGATCGCGATGACGGCGTTGGTCACGGCTGTCTACAGGCCAAGATCGGCCTCGAAGGCGGCCTCTTCGAGGCGGCGCTTGATCGTGGTGAGGAAGCGTCCGGCGTCGGCCCCGTCGATCAGGCGGTGGTCGTAGGTCAGCGGCAGGTAGCACACGGACCGCACGCCGATCGACTCGTTGCCGTACTCGTCGGAGATCACCCGTGGCCGTTTGACGATCGCGCCCGTGCCCAGCATCGCCGCTTGCGGCGGAACCAGGATCGGGGTGTCGAACAGGGCGCCCTGGCTGCCGATGTTGGTGATCGTGAACGTGCCACCGGACAGTTCGTCGGGCTTGAGGTTGCCCGACCGGGCCCGCGCCGCGATGTCGGCGATGGCCCGCGCCAACCCGCCCAGCGACAGGTCGCCGGCGTTGTGGATCACCGGAGACAGCAGACCCTGGTCGGTGTCGACCGCGAAGCCGAGGTGCTCGGCGTCGTAGTAGGTGATCTCCTTGGTTTCCTCGTTGTAGCTGGCGTTGATGTTCGGGTGGATCTTCAGCGCATCGATCACCGCGCGGGCGATGAACGGCAGGTACGTCAGGTTGACGCCTTCGCGTTCGGCGAAGTCGCTCTTGGCTTTTGCCCGCAGCGCCACGATCTTGGTCATGTCGACCTCGTGCGTCTGCGTCAATTGCGCTGTGGCCTGTAGGGATTCGCGAGTCTTCTTCGCGGTGATCTGCCGGATCCGGCTGGCCTTCTGCGTGGTTCCCCGCAGGTGCGCCAGCGCGGGTGCAGGCGCAGCGGCGGCAGGCTTGGCGGGTGCGGCGGCGGCCGGTGCTGCCGCGGGTTCCGGGGCCGGGGCTTTCTTGGCTTCGGCGGCGGCGAGCACGTCCTGCTTGCGGATCCGACCGCCGACACCGGTGCCCTTGACCGATGCGAGGTCAATGTCGTTCTCCGCGGCCAGCTTTCGCACCAGCGGGGTGACGTACGGGGAGCCGTCGCCCGACGGTGCCTGCGCGGCTTCGGGTTTGGGTTCGGGCTTGGGCTCCGGTTTGGGCTCGGGCTTCGGCTCCGGTTTGGGTTCGGGTTTGGCTTCGACCTTGGGCTCTGGCTTGGGCTCTGGCTTCGGTTCCGGTTTGGGCTCGGGTTTGGGTTCCGGCTTGGGTTCGGGGGCGGCCTGCGCGCCCGCCTCGCCGACCTTGGCCAGCTCACCGCCGACGGGCACGACGTCGTCCTCCTCGGCGGTGATGGACAGCAACGTGCCTGCCACCGGCGAGGGGATCTCGGTGTCGACCTTGTCGGTGGACACCTCGACCAACGGTTCGTCGACCTCGACGGAGTCGCCGACCTTCTTCAGCCACCGCGTCACGGTGCCCTCGGTGACCGACTCGCCGAGTTCGGGCATCTTCACCGACGTGGCCTCGCCGCCGCCGGAGGACTGCGCGGCGGGCTTGGCGGGCTCGGGCTCAGGCTCGGGGGCCTCCTGCTCCTCGGCCGCGGGCTCGGGTTGGGCGGCGGGCTCCTCGGCGGGCTTCTCCTGCTCCTGCGCTTCGGCGGCCGGGGCCTCGGCCTGACCGTCTGATTCGCCTGCCTCGCCGATCAGCGCGAGATCGCCGCCGACCTCTACGGTGTCGTCTTCCTGCGCGATGATCTTGGTCAGCACGCCCGCGGCGGGCGAGGGGATCTCCGTGTCGACCTTGTCCGTGGACACCTCGAGTAAGGGCTCATCTTGTTCGACCGTGTCGCCCTCTTGCTTCAGCCAGCGGGTGACAGTGCCCTCGGTGACGCTCTCACCGAGTGCGGGCATCTGAACAGAGATGGCCATAGTGTTTTCGACTCCTCGTCGTAACGGCTCGATTGTCGGTTCCCATCCTGTCACGTCTTTCAGCTCTGTTCGCCTCGGACCTGGGGACTCGATGCTCTGGCACTATCGATGGTGGTGAGAGAGAAGGAGCCGACTCCAGGTGGGACTGTTCGACAGGTTTCGTCGTGGTCGTCAGGCGCGGGGCGCTGCGGGCACTGACCCCGCCGCCGACTTGCGTTACCTGCAGAACTGGGTGGCCACCCACACCGGCGTCGAGGCGTACGTCGAGCCGAGGACCACGGTCACCGACGTCACCGTCGTCCTGGTCGCCGCCGACGGGGAGTGGACCCGCCGCCGGGCGGGCGGAGACGCGGGCGCCCGCCGGTTGAGCGAACGGCTCCGGATCCCGGTCTACGACGTCCAGAAGGTGGGCTATCCGCAGCGGATGCGGGATTACGACGCCCGCAGGCGGATCGAGCGCCAGCGGGAGCTCCGCAAGGAATTGGAGTCCTGATACGGTACCAGCGGTCCCACTAACTGTGCGGAGGTGTCATGGACCAGACAATCGAGCGGTTCGTCGACAGCACTGACGGGGTACGCATCGCCGTCTACGAAGAAGGCAATCCCGAAGGCCCGCCCGTTGTGCTGGTGCACGGTTGGCCGGACTCGCACTTTCTGTGGAACGGGGTGGTGCCGCTGCTGGCCGACCGCTTCCGCGTCATCCGCTACGACAACCGCGGCGTCGGGAAATCCTCTGTGCCCGCTGCTGTTTCGTCGTACAAGCTGAGCTGTTACGCCGATGATTTCGCCGCCGTGATCGATGCGATGGCGCCGGGTCAGCCGGTGCATGTGCTGGCACACGACTGGGGTTCGGCGGGCATGTGGGAATACCTATCCCGTTCGGGTGCAAGCGATCACGTCGCATCGTACACGTCGGTGTCCGGACCCAGCCCGAATCACCTGAACCGGTTCATCATCGGCAGCCTGAAGCGGCCATACCGTCCACGAACGTTCCTTCGTGCATTGAGCCAGTTCTTCTCCTTCGCCTACATGGGCTTCTTTTCGATCCCGGTGGTGGGCCCACTGGCCGTCCGCGGCTTCATCGCTGAGTTCGTCCGCCGGATGCTTGTCTTGCGCGACGGAATCCCGCGCGAGCAGATTTACCACTCGCCCAACTACAAGACAGATGCCGCCAACAGTCTGAAGGTGTACGGCGCGAACTACTTTGCAAGCGTGACTTCGGCCCGCGATGACCACTACGTCGACGTACCGGTCCAGATCATCGTCAACACGAGAGATCAATTCGTACGGCCCTACATCTACGACGACATCCACCGGTGGGTGCCGCGACTGTGGCGGCGTGACATCAGGGCGGGTCACTGGTCGCCGATGTCGCACCCTCAGGTGCTGGCCACGTCGGTGGCCGAGTTCATTGACTTTGTGGGCGGCAAGCCCCCGTCGCGCGCCCTGCTGCGCGCCGAGGTCGGCCGTCGACGCGAATACTTCGGCGACACACTGGTTTCGGTGACCGGTGCGGGTAGCGGAATCGGCCGTGCGACGGCCTTGGCGTTCGCCCGCGAGGGCGCCGAACTGGTGATCAGTGACATCGACGAGGCCACCGTCAAGGAGACTGCCGCCCAGATCGCCGCGCGCGGGGGGAGTGGCGCATGCCTACACCCTCGACGTGTCGGACGCCGACGCCGTTGAGGAATTCGCCGAGAAGGTGAGCGCCGAACACGGCGTGCCCGATGTCGTGGTCAACAACGCCGGGGTGGGCCACGCCGGCATGTTCCTCGACACTCCGCGCGAGGAGTTCGACCGGGTGCTGGCCATCAACTTCGGTGGAGTCGTCAACTGCTGCAGGTCTTTTGGCCGTCGCCTGGTCGACCGCGGCACCGGCGGGCACATCGTCAACATCTCGTCGATGGCCGCCTATTCACCGCAGCAGTCGATGAACGCCTACTCCACCAGCAAGGCCGCTGTGTTCATGTTCGGCGACTGCCTGCGCGCCGAACTGGACAGGGCAGGCGTCGGGCTGACGACGGTGTGCCCGGGCGTGATCGACACGAACATCGTGCACACCACGCGCTTCGACGTGCCTGCTGCCAAGCGAGACAAGGTCGACGCGCGACGCGCGCAGATCGAAAAGGCTTTCGCCGCACGCCGATACGGGCCCGACAAGGTGGCCAAGGCGATCGTGTCGGCGGTGAAGAAGAACAAGCCGATCCGGCCGGTGGCGCCGGAGGCCTACTTCGTCTACGGCGTCGCCCACGTGCTGCCGCAGGCGATGCGCAGTTCGGCGCGCGCCAGCGTGATGTAGCCCAGTCGGGCGTGGCCAGTGGGCCGGACGAAGTCAGCCGTTCTCGGCGATGTCCTCCAGCACCGCGAACATGGTGCGCGTCGGCACGCCGGTGCCGCCCTTACCGGTGTAGCCCCACGGCCCGCCGGTATTGTACGCCGGGGCCGCGATGTCGATGTGCGCCCACTGCACACCGTCGGCGACGAACTCGCGCAGGTAGGTGCCCGCGACGAGCATGCCCGCATACCGTGATCCGCTGACGTTGGCCAGATCGGCCACCGTCGACTTGAGGTCGTCCTTCAATTCCTCGGGCAGCGGCATCGCCCAGCCGTTCTCGCCGATGGCCTGCGAGAGTCCGGCGACGCGGTCGCGGAACTCGTCGCTGCCCATCACCCCCGGCGTGCGGGCGCCCAGCGCCACGGTCTGCGCCCCGGTCAACGTCGACGTCTCGATCAGGTAGTCGGGGTTGTCCTCGCACGCCCGCACGATCGCGTCGGCCAGGATCAACCGGCCCTCGGCGTCGGTGTTGAGCACCTCGACCGTGATGCCGCCGTACTGGGTCAGCACATCGCCTGGCCGCTGCGCTGTCGCCGACGGCATGTTCTCGGCCATCGGCACGGTCGCGATCACGTCGATGGGCAGGTCCCGCTTGGCCGCCAGCACCACCGTGGCGATCACCGCGGCCGCGCCGCCCATGTCCGACGTCATGTGGTGCATGTTGGCTGCCGGCTTGATCGAGATGCCGCCGGTGTCGAACGTGATGCCCTTGCCGACGAGCGCGACCGCCTTCGCCTTCTTACCCTTGCCGCCCTTGTGCGACAGGCGCACCAACCGCGGCGGGCGCGACGAGCCCTTACCGACGCCGATCACACCGCCATAGCCGTTCTTGGCGAGCGCCTTGTCGTCGAGCACCTCCACCTCGAGGCCCGCGGCCTCACCCAAAGCCTTTGCGCGCTCGGCGAATTCGGCCGGAAACAGGTGACTCGGCGGGGTGTTGACGAAATCGCGCGCGGTGGCCACGGCCGCGGCGATGTCGGTGGCGCGTTCTGCCGCCGCCTTGGTCTTGGCCTTCGTGTCGGCCGTCAGCACCGTGATCTCCCGCAGCCCCGCGTCCTTCGGCGCGGTCTTGGCGCTGCGGAAATCGGTGAACCGGTAGGCGCCCAGGATCAGGCCTTCGATCGTCGCGCTCAGGTCCAGATCCGACAGCGTGGTGATGACCGCCTCGGTGCCGTTGAGCGAACGCGCCGCCACCCCGGCGGCACGGCGGATCGCCTCGGCGGACCAGTCGTCGCGCTCCTTGCCGAGTCCGACCGCGAGCACGCTGTCCACCGGCAGCGACGGCGCGACCACCCGGGTGACCTGGTCGGTGCCGCCCTTCGCGCCGAGCGCCCGCAACGCCACGTCGATCTCGCCGGTGGCCTCGGCGTCGAGGATCGGGTTGCCGACGACGGTCGCGGTGGCGTCGTCATCCTGGCCGCTGACGACCGGCACGATCAGCACCGTCGGGCCTTTCGGGCGTTTCGGCAGTGACGAGGCGACGGTGACCGCGGGGGTCTGGTATCCGGGAGTTGCAGGGCTCACGAGCCCATACCCTAGCCCTCAGCGGCTGACGTGCAGGTCGTAGGCCATCACCGGCTCGTCGAAGCCCTTGAGCACCAACGGATTCTGTGGGATTGCTGACCAATCCGGCAGCTCGTCGCGGACGTCGCTGGACGCCAGGATCTGGCCGGGCGCGGCGGCGGCCACCAGGCGGGCCGCCAGGTTGACCGGGGTGCCGAAGTAGTCGCCGCCCAGCGCCAGCACCGAGCCGTAGCCCAGCCCGGCGCGGACCTGCAACCCGGCCTCGCGCGCCGCCGGGTACTCGACGAGGTCCAGGGCGACCTTGGCCAGCAACTCCGGCCGCGCCGTCACCCACATCACCTCGTCGCCGATGAACTTCACCACGCGCCCGCCGTCGGCGTGCACCACGTCGCTGACCGCTCCGCCGAACTCGACGAGCAGATCCGACAACTCGGCGGGCGTGAGCCGCTGCGTCAACGCGGTGAACCCGGACAGGTCCGCGAACCCAACGCCGCAGGTGATGCTCGCGGTGGCGTCGCTGATGACACCTTCGAAATACGCTCTGGCACTGGTGATCTGATGACGGAACACCGAGTCCATCAGGGCGGTGAGGCCAGGAACCAGCTCGGCGACGGAGCGATAGGCCAGCGCGGTGGTGAGCTCGTCGCGGGTGTGCGTCATCATCAGGTCGGGCTGTGCGATCCGGATCATCGATCCGCTGGCCTCGGCGAGGCGGGCCATCGACGCACCCAGCACCCGCAGGAAGTTCAGCGCCGCGTCCTCGCCGGTGACCTTGCGCAGCGTCGCCCACGCGGCCAATCCGTCGACGTCGGCCTGGCTCAGTGCGGGCGTGTCGTGATCGGCCATCGTCAGGCCGAGCGCCTCCCACGCGAACGCCAACTCGTCGTCGGGCACACCGAGCGCCGCCGCGGCGCTGTGCAACGTGTGAATCGGGCGGCCGGACCATTGCAGCGCGTCACCCGCCAGGCCGAACAGGCGGCCGCGGCGCTCGGCCTCGACCATCTCCTCGGCCGTGAACCCGAGACCGTCGAGATACTCGATGAGGCCGACCCGTTGCCGGGCATTGGCGATACCGGCAGCCTCCAGCGCGTCGAAATCGACCACGCACCCGAGTCTGCCAGCGCGGACGCTCCCACTAGGGTGGATCGGCGTGAGCGAAGTTCTGCACGGCCCCCTCGAGGAACGGCATCGGCAACTCGGCGCGAGTTTCGCGGAATTCTCGGGCTGGCTGATGCCCGTGTCGTACGCGGGCACGGTCAGTGAGCACACCGCGACGCGCACGACGGTCGGCCTGTTCGACGTCAGCCATCTCGGCAAGGCCCTGGTGCGCGGGCCCGGCGCAGCCGAGTTCGTCAACTCCGCGCTCACCAACGACCTGCGCCGCATCGGACCCGGTAAAGCGCAATACACGTTGTGCTGCAACGAATCCGGCGGCGTGATCGACGACTTGATCGCCTACTACGTCTCCGACGACGAGATCTTCCTGGTGCCCAACGCCGCCAACACGCCTGCCGTCGTCGCCGCGCTGCAGGAACGTGCACCACAGGGCGTGACGGTCACCGACGAGCACTTCTCGTACGCGGTGCTGGCGGTGCAGGGCCCGAAGTCGACCGACGTGCTCGGCGGGCTGGGGCTGCCGACCGACATGGACTACATGGGATACGCCGACGCCGAGTTCGACGGCGTGCCGGTGCGCGTGTGCCGGACCGGTTACACCGGCGAGCACGGGTACGAGTTGCTGCCGCCGTGGGACACCTCCCAGGTGGTCTTCGACGCGCTCGTCGACGCGGTCGGCGCGGCAGGCGGGGAGTTGGCCGGGCTCGGCGCACGCGACACCCTGCGCACCGAGATGGGTTATCCGCTGCACGGGCACGAGTTGTCGCTGCAGATCTCGCCGCTGCAGGCGGGGTGCGGATGGGCGGTCGGGTGGAAGAAGGACGCGTTCTGGGGTCGCGACGCGCTGCTCGCCGAGAAGCAGGCAGGCCCGAAGCGGACGCTGCGCGGCCTGCGCGCGGTCGGTCGCGGGGTGCTGCGTCCCGACCTCGCGGTGCTCGACGGCGACACGCAAATCGGGGTGACGACGTCGGGCACGTTTTCGCCCGGCTTGAAGGTGGGCATCGCGCTGGCGCTCATCGATACCGACAAGGGTGTTGCCGACGGTCAGCAGGTAGCGGTGGACGTTCGCGGCCGCAGCGTCGAATGCGAAGTGGTCAAGCCTCCGTTCGTCGCGGCAAAAACCCGCTAGCTAGCGGATATACAATCGCTGCATGACTGACGGCCCCCTCGAATTCACCGTAGAGCGCAATGCGAACCCGGTGACCGACGAGGTACGGGCGTCGATCCTGAACGATCCGCCGTTTGGCCAATTCCACACCGACCACATGGTGTCCATCGATTGGGTGCAGGGCAAAGGCTGGCACAACGCACGGGTGATTCCGTACGGGCCGATCGAACTGGATCCGTCGGCGATCGTGCTGCATTACGCGCAGGAGATCTTCGAAGGGCTCAAGGCCTACCGCTGGGCCGACGGTTCGATCGTGTCGTTCCGGCCGGAGGCCAACGCCAGGCGGTTACGCGCGTCGGCGCGCCGGCTGGCGATCCCGGAATTGCCCGAAGAGGTGTTCATCGAGTCGCTGCGGCAGCTGATCGCCGTCGACGAGCCGTGGGTGCCGCCTGCGGGTGGCGAGGAGTCGCTGTATTTGCGGCCGTATGTCTTCGCCACCGAGCCGGGTCTCGGGGTCCGGCCCGCCAACGAATACCGCTACATGGTGATCGCCTCGCCCGCGGGGGCCTACTTCAAGGGCGGCATCAAACCGGTCAGCGTCTGGCTGTCGACCGAGTACGTGCGCGCCTGCCCCGGTGGCACCGGCGCGGCCAAATTCGGCGGCAACTACGCCGCGTCTCTGCTGGCCCAGGCGCAGGCCATCGAGAACGACTGCGATCAGGTGGTGTGGCTCGATGCCGCCGAGCGTCGCTTCGTCGAAGAGATGGGCGGGATGAACCTGTTCTTCGTGTTCGGCAGCGGCGGAACGGCCCGGCTGGTCACCCCCGAGCTGAGCGGGTCGATCCTCCCGGGCGTGACGCGAGATGCCTTGCTGCAGTTGGCAACTGACGCCGGATTCGCGGTCGAGGAGCGCAAGATCGACGTCGACGAGTGGCAGAAGAAGGTCGCGGCCGGCGAGATCACCGAGGTGTTCGCGTGCGGCACCGCGGCGGTGATCACCCCGGTCGCCCGGGTCAAGTACGGTGACGGCGAGTTCACCATCGCCGACGGCGGACCGGGGGAGATCACGATGGCCCTGCGCGACACGTTGACCGGCATCCAGCGCGGCACGTTCGCCGACACGCACGGCTGGATGGCCCGGCTGTCCTAGTTGTACTGACCACGGACGTTAGGGACGCGGCGTGGCGTGGTGACATGACGAAGACCTCCGAGTGAAGTGCGAGCTGTCTAGAAACGCACCAACTCACTTCGGAGGTCTTCGTGTCCCACCGTAATGCCCCTTTGTCCGAAACTGGGCGTCTGCGTCTGGCCCGTTGTGTTGTGGAAGACGGTTGGCCGTTGCGGCGGGCCGCCGAACGGTTCCAGGTGGCGGTGAGCACCGCTGCTCGCTGGGCTGGCCGCTACCGCGAATTCGGTCCTGCCGGTATGCGTGATCGCAGCTCACGGCCTCATCACAGCCCCCACAGGACACCCACGCGCACCGAGCGGCGCATCATCAAAGTCCGGGTCATCCGCCGCTGGGGGCCGGCGCGGATTGGTTATCTGCTGGGGTTGCATCCCTCGACCGTGCACCGTGTGCTGACCCGGTATGGCCTGGCCAGACTGCGCTGGCTCGACCGCCCCACCGGGCGGGTCATCCGCCGGATGGAATCCGCGGCCTGCGGTGATCTGGTCCACGTCGATGTCAAGAAGCTGGGCAAGATCCCCGCCGGCGGCGGCTGGCGCATGCTGGGCCACGCCGTGGGCAGGGCCAATAAACAGGCCGACAAGAGCAGTGGAGTGCAAACGAAATACCGCAATCCGGTGCGGGGCTATCACTTCCTGCACACTGCGATCGATGCGTATTCGCGGCTGGTTTACTCCGAACTACTGGCTGACGAGCGTAAGGAGACCGCCGCAGCGTTCTGGCTGCGCGCCAACGCTTGGTTCAACGATTGTGGCTTCACCGTGCGGAAGGTATTGACCGACAACGGATCCTGCTATCGCTCACACACATTTCACGACGCCTTGGGTGACATCAAGCACCGCCGCACCCGCCCATATCGACCCCAGACCAACGGCAAGGTAGAGAGATTTCATCGCACCTTGGCCGATGAGTGGGCCTATGCCCGGCTCTACCGCAGCGACGCCGAACGCTGCGACGAATTCCCACGATGGCTACACACCTACAATCACCACCGCGGCCACACAGCACTCAAAGGTCAACCACCCGCCAGCCGCGTACCGAACCTCTCAGGTCAGTACACCTAGTCGACCAGCCCCTCGTGCTCGGGGCAGTAGGTCGCGATCGACGCGCCGACGAAGAACGCCGCGTCCTCGGTGCCCAGTTCGGTGTACTCCGCCACGGCGCCGACGGCGTCGACCAGGTCGCCGCCCTCGGCGAGCACGGCGCATGCGTCGTGGGCGACGCTGACCGCCTCCCTGGTCGACGGCGGCTGGATGCCCTGCTCGGTGATCACGGTGATGAACGTGTCGTCGATCGTGCTGGCCGCCGCGACGCCGGTCGATGTCAGCGCGGCAAGGCCGAGGGCGGACGCGGCGGCGACGGTGCCGATGAGGGTGGTGAGGCGGATCATGGCGAACCCTTTCCTGTGGTGTTCCTGTGCGGACACCGAAAGAGTCGGGTTCAGCCCTTGGTGGATCCTTGACGCATTCTTGGCAGCCAGCTAACCGACGTTGCGGACCGCAGGAGGATGCCACTGACCGACGATGACCTCACGTTTCGGTGCGTAAAGCCGCATCGTCACGCCCAGCGGGCCCAATGGCGCAGGCAGCCAGTTCGATTCGCGGTCGGGGCCGGGGTCCTCGTGTTGCAGGTAGAGGTCCAGCGAGCCGTCCGCGTTGTACGTCAACTGATCGCGATCGCCGATGGCGAACCGGTTGAGCTCGTTGGCCACCTGGTAACCCTCGGCGTCGTACATCGTCACCGACCAGAACGCATGCACCGGCGGCAGTTCGTCGGCCTCGAAGTGAAGGACGTAGCTGCGATCCCCGGTCAACGGCCGGCCGTCGGCGTCGGCGATCAGCAGTGGGTACACCGCGTCCTCGGGTTGGTTGGCGCCGAGGCCGGCCAAGGCGACCGTGGCGCGCCGAAGGTAGGCGTTGCCGTACACGCCGACGGTGTCGGTCATCGTCATCCAGCCGTTGACGCTGGGCGCCAGCGTGGCAGCCGCGGCCTGCAGTGCGGCGAGTGCGTCGTCGCGGCCCGTCCGTATCTCGGCTTGTTGGCGCTCGTCGAAACGGTTGGCGTCGAACGGCTTACCGGGTTCGATTCCGAGGTGACGCAGCCGCGCCAGGATCGCGTAGTCGGTGGCGTGCGGCGGGTTGACCGCGAGCAGTTGCGCCGCGTATGTCAGGTACGCGAGCGCATCCATGCCGTTGACCACCCGAAGCGGTTCGGTGGTGGTGTCGACATCGGGATCGATGCGGTGCTGCGGGCTTTCGCGCAGCGGTGCCAGAGTCAGGCCGTCCTGCACCTGGTGGACGGCCGCGTAGTCGTCGGGCCCATTGGTCTGCGTGCGGCCGATCAGCCACACGTACGGCGTCGGCGCCTCGAGGACGGGCACGTCGGCGGGCAGATCACCCGACTCCCTCGGGCCGACGATGACGAACCGCTGCGCATCGGTGCCGGTCGTGCGCTTGCCCGGACTGGCGAAGACGTCGGTCCACATGTCCAGCATCGGCAGCAGGAAGTACCGATCGGCGGTGTCGGGTGCGGTCAACATCACCGGGCCTGCTGTCAGGTCCAGAAACGCCGACGAGTACAGGGTGTCGAAATTCGGCCGCACCACCGAGCGGAACTCCGCGGTCGGATATTCGCGGACGTGGTGGAAGGTGTTGGGCGGGCCGAAACCGGGCTTGGCGCCCTGCGGGGTGTTGATGCTCTGCGTGCGGGTGACGTCCATGATCACCAGCGGATAGAAGTAGATGAACGCTTCGTAGCTCAACGTCCGCAGATCCACCGACAACGTGCTCACAGCAGGACACTAACCGCGCTAACCGCTTCCCGCGGCCAATCCGACAGCGGCCACCGTCGTCGCCACCTCGACGGCGGCGCCGAGCACGTCGCCGGTGATCCCGCCGAACCGGCGGACGCAATGCGCGACGAGCACCACCGCGCATGCCAACGCGACGACGACGGCCACCGGGCCCTGCCACCGTCGCGGATCCGCCAGTACCGCCAACGCCGCGACCGCGGCCACCCAAACCAGCACCACCGCGACGGGTTGGGTGCCGGCGGCCCGGCCGCCGAGCGAACTGCCCTGCGCCGCAGGCACCGGACGCGTGCACGCCGCGACCGCGGCCACCCGTCCCGTCGCAACGGCGACGATCACCGCGACGACGCCGAGTCCGGTGAACGCCAATGCCTGCAGCAGAATCGCCACCACCGCGGCGGCCACCCCGAACGGACCCGCCGAACCGTCGCGCATCACAGCGAGCGCACGCTCCGGCGGCCCGTAACAACCCAGTGCATCCGCGGTGTCGGACAACCCGTCGATGTGCAGGCCGCGGGTGAGAAGCAACAGGACCGCCACCGCCAGCGCGCCGCCGAGCGGATTGCCCGCGCCGAACACCGACGACGAGACCCACACGGTGGCGCCCGCCAACGCGCCGAGTGCCACCCCGACGACGGGCAGCACAGTGATCACGCCGCGGCCGACGCCGGCCGAGCTGCGCACGGGCAGGACGGTCGCAAACGCCAATGCGCCTGTGACCGAGCGGATCACGTGCTGACGCCCGCCTCGTCGAACGTCGCCATCGACGCCAGTGCGGCGACGGCGGCCCGCACGATGGGCAGTGCGACCACGGCGCCCGTGCCCTCGCCGAGTCGCATTCGCATGTCGACGATCGGCTCGAGGTGGAGGTGCTGCAACGCCAGCGTGTGCGCGGGTTCGGTCGACCGGTGTCCGGCCTGCCACCACTGCTGTGCGCCAGGCGCCATCCGGTTGGCCACCAGTGCAGCCGCTGTCACCACCACACCGTCGAGCAACAGCGGTGTGCGGCGGACCGCGGCCTGCGCGCAGAACCCGGCCATCGCGGCGAAGTCGGCACCGCCGCAAACCTGAAGCAACGCAACTGGATCCGAGGCGAACGTGCGGGCCCGGTACAGCGCGTCGCGAACCGCGGCAGTCTTGCGGATCCAGCCTGCGTCGTCGATACCGGTGCCCCTGCCGACCACGGCGACGGGCTCGGCGTTGGTCAGCGCTGCGATCAAAGTCGTTGCCGCCGTGGTGTTTCCGATGCCCATATCGCCTGCGATCAGCAGGTCGGCGCCGGAGTCCACCTCCTCGTCGGCGATGCTGCGGCCCGCCTGGATCGCGGCGGCCGCCTCCTCGGCGCTCAGCGCATCCTCGACCGCGATGTTGCCGCTGCCGCGCCGCACCTTGTGCGCACCGATCGACGGCGACCGCGGTTCGTCGGTGTCCACCGCGATGTCGACCACCCTGACACTGGCGCCCGCGGCCTCGGCGAGCACGTTGATGGCCGCGCCGCCCGCGTCGAAGTTGGCCACCATCTGCGCGGTGACCTCGGCCGGATAGGCCGATACCCCCGCGGCGGCGACGCCGTGGTCGGCGGCGAAGACCACCACCCGCGGTCGTGCGAACTGCCGCGGCGGGCACACCCCTTGGCAGGCCGCCACCCACACCGAGAGGTCTTCGAGCCTGCCGAGTGAGCCGGGCGGCTTGGTCAACGAGTCCTGGCGGGCGCGCGCCGCCGCGGCCGCGTCGGGATCGGGTGCAGTGATGTCGAATTCAGTCACGACGGTGCCTTCACAGTCAGTGGCTGGCCCGCGATCACCAGCACCACGCGATCGCACACCTGCGCCAACCGCTGGTTCAGGGTGCCCAATTCGTCGGCGAACCGTCGGCCCGCCGCCGTCGGCGGCACCACTGTCAGACCCACCTCCGGGCTGATGAGCGCGAGCAGCGAGGGATACGCCCGCACCGCGTCGACGAGATCGGCCACATCGTCGTCGACGGATCCCGCGGTCCACGCGTCGCGGCGGTCCATTGTCGCGGTCAGCCAGCCGCCGACGTCGTCGACCAACGTCGCAGCGGAGCCGTCAGCGCGCAGTTGCGTTGCCACCTCAACGGTTTCGACGGTTTCCCAGTGCGACGGCCGCCTGGCCCGATGCGCCGCGATGCGTGCGGACCACTCGGCGTCGTCGTTGTGCTGTGCGCCGGTGGCCAGATAGCGCACGGGTTGCCCGTCACCCGCCGAATCGGCGATCGTCGACTCCGCCCACCGTGATTTACCCGACCTGATACCCCCGAGCACCAGTGTCCGCACGGGCGGTCAGGACACCTTGGCGCCGCGCTCGACCTGCGGCCGCGGGGCACGCATCCGGCGCAGCTGCGAGGCGCGGCTGGCGGCGTAAAAGCCGAGTTTCCAACCGCTTTCGGTGTTGTCGGGGAACTTGGCGTCGACCAACTTGTTGACCTTGCGGCCCACCCAAAAACCGTCGATCACCATGATCAGCACCAGCACCAGCATGGCGGGGGACAGCAGCCGCTGAACCTGCAGGGACGGCACCGCCAACATGACGAAGATCAGACCCAGCGCCGAAGGCATGAACAGGCCGAGCACATTTCGGCGGGAGTCGACGATGTCGCGGACATAGCGCCGCACGGGACCCTTGTCCCGCGGCAGCAGGTAGGCGTCCTCGCCCGCCATCATCTTCTCGCGGCGCTCGGCCATGTCGGCGCGGCGGGCGAGGCGCTCGGCCTTGCGCTCCTCGCGGCTCAGCTTCGCGCCCGTCTCCTTGCGCCGGCGCCGCGCCTCGGCTGCGGTCATCGGCGCCGGAGCCACCGGGCCCCGCCTGCCCTGATCGCGCTTCGGGGTCGGCTTGCCCTTCGGCGCCGTGGTGCCCGTGCGCTGCGAGCCGGCGTCGGCTTCGGATGCGGCCTCGTCGAGGTCCTTCTCCGAGTCCGGGTTGTCCTTCTTGCGGCCCAGCAGTTTCACGTGTGCCAGATTAGTCTGCCGTGGTGCAGGTGTTGATCGCGCCCGACAGCTTTGGCGACAGCCTGACCGCGGTGCAGGCCGCCGAGGCCATCGCACGCGGTTGGCGTCGCGCCCGCGATGGTGACGAGCTCACCCTGGCGCCGCAGTCCGACGGCGGTCCCGGTTTCGTCCGGGTGCTGGCCAGCCGGTTCGGTGAGGTGCACAGCGCGCGGGTGAGCGGCCCGCTTTCCGACGAGGTGTCCGCGGAATGGGTGCTCGACCCGGCGCCGCCGCGTACGGCCTACATCGAATGTGCGCAGGCGTGCGGGCTGGCCTTGCTGCCCGGCCCGCCGACGGTGCAGACCGCGCTGGCCGCGCACAGCCGCGGAGTCGGTCAGCTGATCGCCGCGGCGGTGGCCGCAGGCGCGGGGCGGATCGTCGTCGGCCTTGGCGGCAGCAGCTGCACCGACGGCGGAAAGGGCATGATCGACGAACTCGGCGGACTCGCCAAAGGCCGCGAGCTGTTGGCCGGTATCGAGCTGATCGCGGCCACCGACGTCGAGCATCCGCTGCTCGGTCCGATGGGCGCCGCGGCGGTGTTCGGCCCGCAGAAGGGCGCCGATCCCGACACCGTGCGGGTACTCGAGCAGCGGTTGAGCGACTGGGCGGCGGAACTCAACGCTGCGGCGGGCAGGCCGGTCAGCGAGGAACCGGGCGCGGGTGCGGCCGGCGGCCTCGGCGCCGGACTGCTCGCGCTCGGCGGCCGCCGGGAATCGGGTGCCGCGGTCATCGCCGAGCACACCCGGCTGGCCGACGACGTCGCCGCGGCGCAATTGGTGATCACCGGCGAGGGCCGGTTCGACGACCAGTCGCTGCACGGCAAAGTGGTCAGCGCGCTCGCCGCGGGCGCCAGGTCGCACCGGATCCCGGTGCTCGTGCTTGCCGGGCAGGTCACGCTGGACGACGCGACGCTGGCCGACGCGGGCATCGCGGCGGCGCGCTCGATTGCCGACCACGCGGGTTCTGTCGAGCTGGCCATCGGGGACGCGGCGAATCAGCTGGAAGGCCTGGCCGAAGTGACCGCGGCGACCTGGGGATAACTCGGGAATAGGGCGCGAACAAGGTACCGTTGATGGTGTGGACCCAACGGTCTGCCCACGAACATGTACAGGGGAGAAGCAATGACTGTTCAGGACGAGACGGCCACCAGCACGCACGGCGTCATCCTGACCGACGCCGCGGCCGCCAAGGCCAAGGCGCTGCTGGATCAGGAAGGCCGTGACGACCTGGCGCTGCGCATCGCAGTCCAGCCGGGCGGTTGCGCTGGCCTGCGCTACAACCTGTTCTTCGACGACCGGTCCCTCGACGGTGACCTGACCGCGGAATTCGGCGGCGTCAACCTGACGGTCGACCGGATGAGCGCGCCCTACGTTCAGGGCGCCACCATCGACTTCGTCGACACCATCGAGAAGCAGGGTTTCACCATCGACAACCCGAACGCCACCGGTTCGTGCGCCTGCGGCGACTCGTTCAACTGAGCTAGTACTGGCCTGCCGTCCGCGGCAGGTAGGAGCACACCAGGATCTCGTTGTCCTGGGACAGCAGCTGTGCGACGGCCTGTTCCTCACTGTCCCTCGGCGTCTGGCCGCGTGTCGACCCGGACGCCGGGGTGACCTTCATGGTGAACAGCACCTGAGCCTGATTCGGTGACCAGAGCACCATCTTGTCGATCGACGTCACCTCGGCGCGGCTGTATTGCTTGCGGAACGCATCACTGCTCAGCCCCGCCAGCGCCAGATCCGAGCGACGCTCCTTGACCGAGTCGTACAGCCCACACAGCGTGTTCCGCGCGACGGTCTGGTCGTCACCCTTCGACAGGGCGTCCAGGTACTCCTGAATCGCCGCCTTCGCCGACGACTCGGTCAACGCACCGCGACCCGAACCGCTGTCGTCGCGTGACGCCAACACGATTGCGGCGATGATCGCGGCGATCAGCACCACGGCAGCCACCACTGCGAGGACCGGTTTGACCCATCGTCGTTTCGGATATGGCAGCGGCGGTGGCAGCATCGAGGGGTACGGCGACGGCACATTCCCCGGATATGGCTGTGGGGCATACATTTGCGGGCCGACCGGTCCAGCGCCGTATTCGGGCGGGTAAGGACCAGTCATGTATTTGCTCCCCCGAGATGTGTCGATGGAATTGCCTGTCTACAGTGACCGAGCGGGCACTTGTAGGCAGGTTAGCGCACCGTCTGCGGGAACTCCGTCGGTAAGGTTATGTAGACGGCTTAATAAATGAAGGGTGACGTTTCGTGACCATTGCGGTGACCGGATCCATTGCGACCGACCATCTCATGCGTTTTCCTGGTCGGTTCTCCGAACAGCTGCTGCCGGATCACCTCCAGAAGGTGTCGTTGAGCTTTCTCGTCGACGATCTGGTCATCCACCGTGGCGGCGTAGCGGGAAACATGGCCTACGCCATCGGTGTGCTCGGCGGTGACGTCGCGCTGGTTGGCGCTGCAGGCAAGGATTTCGAAGACTACCGGCAGTGGTTGACGGCGCACGGCGTGGACTGTGACAGCGTGCTGATCTCCGAATCCGCCTACACCGCACGGTTCGTCTGCACCACCGACGACGTCATGGCCCAACTCGCATCCTTCTACCCGGGAGCGATGTCGGAGGCCCGCAACATCAAGCTCGCAGACGTCGTATCCCGAACGGGCACCACCGATTTGGTGATCGTCGGCGCCAACGATCCCGACGCGATGTTCCTGCACACCGAGGAGTGTCGCAAGCTCGGCCTGGCGTTCGCGGCCGACCCGTCGCAGCAGTTGGCCCGGTTGTCCGCCGAGCAGATCCGCCAACTGATCGACGGCGCGAGCTACCTGTTCACCAACGACTACGAATGGGACCTGCTGCTGCAGAAGTCCGAGTGGTCGGAGGCGGAGGTGATGCGCCAGATCGAGATGCGCATCACGACGTTGGGGGAGAAGGGCGTTGACATCGTCGGCCGCGACGGCACCTTCGTCCATGTCGACGTGGTGCCCGAGACGCACAAGGCCGATCCCACCGGCATCGGCGACGCGTTCCGTGCCGGCTTCCTCACCGGCCGCAGCGCAGGCCTGAGCCTGGAGCGGTCCGCTCAGCTTGCCTCGATGGTGGCGACTCTGGTGCTCGAGGCACCGGGACCGCAGGAATGGGTGTGGGACAAGGACTCTGCGGTCAAGCGGCTGTCCGACGCCTACGGCGCGGACGCGGGTGCTGAGATCTCGGAGGCGCTCGGCGCCGACAGATAGTTTGGGTGGCGCTTCTTACAATTGCACCGGGTAGGTCGGTTCGCTGATCTGCGGGGTCACGCTGTGCTCGACGAAGATCGCGTGCCACAGCATGAAGATCAGCACCGTCCACAACCGGCGGCTGTGATCGCTTGCGCCGCCGCGGTGTTCGTCGAGCATGGCGCGCACCGCGGTGAGGTCGATGTGTTCGCCCGCCTGTGAGGCGGCGATGGTGGCGTACGCCCAGTCCATCAACTCGCCTGCGCGCAGCCAATGCCGGATCGGAACTGGGAAGCCCAGCTTCGGCCGGTTCAGCACATGGCCGGGCACGATCGGCTCCAGCGCCTTGCGTAGTGCGAATTTCGTTGTGGCCCTTGTGATCTTCTGATCGGCGGGAAGTCGGGACGCGACCGCGAAGACTTCGGGATCCAGGAACGGAACCCGCAGTTCGAGCGAATTGGCCATGGTCATCTTGTCGGCCTTGACCAGGATGTCGCCGCGCAGCCAGGTGAACAGGTCGATGTGCTGCATCCGCGCCACCGGGTCCCAGCCGTCGGAGGTCGCGTAGATGGGCGCGGTGATGTCGGTGTGCGTCCATTCCTGACGGAAGCCGGGCAGCACCGCGCGCAGTTGGTCGTCGGAGAAGCTGCGCGCGTTGCCGTAGTAGCGCTCCTCGAGGGTGAGCGACCCGCGGTGCAGCAGGCTTTTGCCGCGCATGCCTTCCGGCAACGGTTTCGACGCCTTGCCGAGCGAGCGCCGGACAGGGCGGGGGAGATAGTCGAAAGGCCGCAGCGACAACGGTTCCCGATAGATCGTGTAGCCGCCGAACAGCTCGTCGGCGCCCTCGCCGGACAGCACCACCTTCACGTGCTTGCGGGCCTCACGTGCGATGAAGAACAGCGGCACCAGTGCGGGATCGGCCACGGGTTCGTCGAGATACCAGACGATTTCGGGTAGGGCAGCGACGAACTCGGCTTGACTGACCACCTTCGTCACGTGGCGCGCACCGATCGCCTCGGCCGATGCGACCGCGACGTCCACCTCGGAGAAGCCCTCGCGTTCGAAGCCGGTGGTGAACGTGATCAGCCGCGGGTTGTGCCGCATCGCCAGCGCGGCGATCGCGGTGGAATCGATACCGCCCGACAGGAAGGCGCCGACGGTGACGTCGGCGCGCATGTGCTTGGCGACCGAATCCTCGAGCACCGCGGTGATCTCGTCGTAGCGGCTCTGCTCACTGCCATTCACAAAGGGCCTCGCGTCGAAACGCGGAGTGAAGTAGCGCGTCACCTCCGGCGGTTGACCGGCCCGCACGCGCGCATAGCTGCCGGATTCCAGCCGGCGGATGCCGCGGTGCAGCGTCTCGGGTTCCGGCACGTACTGCAGCACCGTGTAGTGCTGCACGGCGCGCTCGTCGATGCCCAGATCGATGCCAAGGCTGTCGGCGAGTTCCAGCAGGCATTTCTTCTCGCTGCCGACCGCGGTGCCACCGGGTCCGGTCGCCATGTACAGCGGCTTGATGCCGAACGGGTCGCGCGCGCACAACAGTTCCTGCGCGACGGTGTCCCACAGCGCGAACGCGAACATGCCGCGCAACCGGGTCAGCGCGGCGGTGCCCCAGTGATGGTAGGCGGCGATGATGGCTTCGCCGTCGCCGTCGGTATGGAACACCGCCCCGAACTCGGCGCGCAGTGCTTCACGCAATTCCAGGTAGTTGTAGATCTCGCCGTTGAACACCAGCACGTAGCGGTCAGGGGACTCGGGCGGACCCCAGCGCAACGGCTGGTGGCTGTGGGCGATGTCGATGATCGACAGCCGGTTGAAACCGAGCACGACACGGTCGTCCGACCAGGTGCCGGGCTCGTCGGGGCCGCGGTGCCGCATCAGATGCGACGCCCCGGAAACGGTGTCGACCAGCGCGTCCGAGACGTCAGCGGACGGGTCGGTAAGCAGGGCCAGCAGTCCGCACACCGCGCCAGTATGCCGAATAGACGGAGTGTGTCGAGACCGGCGTCGCGGCGTGGTCTACGCTGCGTAGTATTCACTGCGGCAAGTGACCGCTCGGCGGTCTATCGACTTCGTAGGAGGCTTCAACGTGGCACGTCGCGGGCTGAAGACGGTCGCGTTGTCGATGATCCTCGGCGGCGCTGCGGTGCTGCTCAGCGGATGTAGCTGGTCCGAGGTTCTCGGCCTTGGCTGGCCGGAGGGCATCACGCCCGAGGCGCACGCGAACCGCGAACTGTGGATCGGCTCACTGATCGCGGCACTGGTGGTCGGTGTGATCGTGTGGGCGCTGATCTTCTGGAGCTCGGCGTTTCACCGGCACAAGAAGGGCGACACCGAGTTGCCCCGCCAGTTCGGCTACAACATGCCGCTGGAACTGGTGCTCACCGTCACGCCGTTCCTGATCATCTCGGTGCTGTTCTACTTCACCGTGGTGGTGCAGGAGAAGATGCTGCACAAGGATCCGAACCCCGAGGTCGTCATCGACATCACGGCGTTCCAGTGGAACTGGAAGTTCGGGTATCAGAAGGTCAACTTCAGCGACGGCACCTTCACCTACGACGGCGCCGACAACGCACGCAAGGCCGCGATGCAGTCGAAGCCCGAGGGCGTCGACGAGCACGGCCAGGAGATCGTCGGCGCGGTACGCGGGCTGAACCCGGAAGACCGCACCTACCTGAACTTCGACAAGGTCGAGACGCTGGGCACCTCCAGCGAGATCCCGATCCTGGTGCTGCCCAAGGGTAAGCGCATCGAGTTCCAGCAGGCCTCCGCCGATGTCGCGCACGCGTTCTGGGTGCCGGAGTTCCTGTTCAAGCGCGATGTCTACCCCGATCCAGAGGCCAACCACCAGGACAACAAGTGGCAGGTCAGCGAGATCACCAAGACCGGCGCATTCGTCGGCCGCTGCGCGGAACTCTGCGGCACGTACCACTCGATGATGAACTTCGAGGTTCGCGTGGTCGAACCCAACGATTTCAAGGCCTATCTGCAGCAGCGGATCGCCGGTAAGACCAACGCCGAGGCGTTGCAGGCGATCAACCAGCCGCCGACGGCCGTCACCACGCATCCGTTCGACACGCGCCGCGGCGAACAGGTCGGCGTGCCCCCGCAGGCAAGCAAGTAGGGACACCACATGCACATCGAAGCCAGGTTGTTCGAGTTCCTCACCGCCTTCTTCGTCCTGTCGGCGGTGGTGTACGGGGTGCTCACCGCGCTGTTCGCCAACGGCGGTGTGGAGTGGGCGGGCACCACGGCGCTGGTCATGACGTCCGGGCTGACCCTGATCACCGGGACGTTCTTCCGGTTCGTCGCGCGCAGGCTCGATACCAGGCCCGAGGATTACGAGGACGCCGAGGTCAGCGATGGCGCGGGCGAACTCGGCTTCTACAGCCCGCACAGCTGGTGGCCGGTGGCCATCGCGTTGTCGGCCTCCGTCACCGCCGTCGGCGTCGCGCTGTGGTTGCCGTGGATGATCGCGGCGGGCGCGTGCTTCGTGCTCTTCACGGCCGCAGGCTTGGTTTTCGAGTACTACATGGGCCCCGAGAAGCACTGACTTCACGACTGAGTTCAGCAAGGTCACAATCGGGACAACAGTTCGCCCGCGAACCGCACTGTGAGAGCCGATCGGCCAATGGCTTTGGGTAGTGTTGCCGGGGCACGGTCAACCGCGCCGGAGAGTAGTCGAAAAGGATAGGCGTAGATGAGCGGGCCGAATCCCCCACGATCGGAAGGGTCGGATAAGCCGGGTCAGGAGCCAGGCAATCAGCCCACGTCGGACCAGTCGGCGGCACCCGAGACGGGTGAGACCGAGTTCTACTCGCAGGCCTACTCCGCCCCTGAGTCCGAACAGTTCACCAGCGGTCCCTACGTGCCCGCCGACTCGTCGCTGTACGACTACGACAGCTATGAGCCCGCCGCGGATCTGGCCGAGCAGGGCAGGCCGCCACGCTGGCCGTGGGTGGTGGGGGTGGCGGCCATCGTGGCCGCGATCGCGCTCGTCGCCTCCGTATCGGTGCTGGTGACCCGGACGGACACCGACAACCTCGCCACACCCGCGACCAGCACCACCACTCCGCCGCCGGTGCAGGACGAGATCACGACGACCACACCGCCGCCCCCGCCGCCACCGCCGCCGGAGACGACGACGGAAGCGCCGCCACCACCACCGCCAGCCCCCTGCCACCGAGGCGCCGCCGCCCCCGCCGGCCACGTCCGCGGCGCCGCCGCCGCCGACCACCACGACACCCGCGGGGCCGCGGCAGGTCACCTACTCGGTCACCGGCACCAAGGCGCCCGGCGACATCATCACGGTCACTTACATCGACGCGTCGGGCCGCAGCCGCACCCAGCGCAACGTCTACATTCCGTGGTCGCTGACCGTGACACCGATCTCGCAGTCGGAAGTCGGCTCGGTGCAGGCGTCCAGCCTGTTCCTGGTCAGCCGGCTCAACTGCTCGATCACGACGAGCGACGGCACCGTGCTCTCGTCGAACACCAACAACGCCGCGCAGACCAGCTGCTGATGGGCGAATTCGACCGTACCGACCGCATTTTGGTGGGCGCGTGCGCCGGCGTCTGGCTGGTCGCCCTCGGCGCCGGGGTGGCGGCGACGGTGGCGCTCGTCGACCTGGGCACCGGGCATGCGCAGTCGTCGGGGGACTCGGAGACGCCGTGGCTGCTGTACGCGGTGATCGCGATCTCGGCGGCGGTGATCATCGGCGCGGTGCCGCTGCTGCTGCGCGCACGCCGCGCCGCGCTCGAAGAACCGCCACCGCCGGTGCGCACCCCGGTGCGCGCCGCCCCGATTCACCCGCAGGCGCCGGTGCGCGGCGCGGAGGCGCCGACGGAGAAGATCCGGATCGGCGCACCGCCTGCCGCAGGGCCCGGCTATCCCACCCGCGAGGCGATCGTCGCGCCGCCAAATCCGTTGGAGGAGGCCATCGATCGGGTGTGGCTCCGGTGCGCAGTGGTCATCGCGATCGCGATGGGGGTGGCCGTTGTGGCCATCGGCGTCGCGACGTATCTGATGGCCGTCGACCACAACACCATGGCGTGGGTGTGCTACGCCGTCGCAGGCCTGATCACGTTGGGAATGCCCGCGATTCCGTGGTTCTACCTACGCGAACTACGCGCCGTTTCGGAGCAGTAAACGCGACGAGATCAGACCCGATGCACCCGCATCGCGTGGATGGGGTGCGCCGAGTCTGATCTCGATGGCGCTTCTTTTAGGTGTTCAGTGATGCCCGTTGGTCTCGCCGTTGGACGAGCCGTTGCGGTCCTGGTGCTCACGCAGTGCGGTCAGCGCCCTGCGCTCTGACGCGTGCGCCGCTTCGGTGAGCGCCTCGTGCTCCGAGATCGGGTCGGCGGTCAAGAAGCTGCCCGTGCCCGGTGCACCCGCGGAACCCAGCTTGTTCATCCGCTTGGGCACGGCTGCGCCCTGGTACTCCAACGGAATCGGGTGGCCGTGCTCGTCGACCGGCCCGAGCGGCTGGTGCAACTCGATGTAGGCGCCGTGCGGCAGTCGCTTGATGATGCCGGTCTCGATGCCGTGCTCGAGCACCGCGCGGTCGCTGCGCTGCAGTCCGATACACCACCGGTAGGTGATGTAGTAGACGATCGCGGGCAACACCACCATGCCGATGCGGCCGATCCACGTCGTCGCGTTCAGCGAGATGTGGAACTTCAGCGCGATGATGTCGTTCATCGCGGCCAGGGTGAGCACCATGTAGAACGCGATCGCCATCGCGCCAATCGACGTGCGCACCGGTGCATCTCGCGGCCGCTGCAACAGGTTGTGGTGCGCCTTGTCGCCGGTGACCCGCTGCTCGAGGAACGGATAGGCGATCAGCAGCATGAACACCAGGCCCATGATCACGGCGACCCAGACCACGGCGGGGATGGTGTGGCCGAACGGGTAGAACTCCCACGGCGGCCAGATACGGGCCAGGCCCTCGGTCCACATCATGTAGAAGTCGGGCTGGCTACCCGCCGACACCTGCGAAGGCTTGTAGGGGCCCAATTGCCAGATCGGGTTGATCTGCAGCAGGCCACCCATCAAGCCGAGGATGCCGGTGACCATCGCGAAGAACGCGCCGGACTTCACCGCGAACACCGGCATGACCCGCACACCGACCACGTTCTTCTCGGTGCGGCCGGGGCCGGGGAACTGGGTGTGCTTCTGGAACCAGACCAGCGCCAGGTGAATACCGATGAGCGCCAGGATGATTCCCGGAATCAGCAGAATGTGCAGCGAGTACATCCTTGGCAGGAGTACGCCGTCCTCGGAACACTGGTAACCCACGCCGCCGCAGGGGAAGTCGCCACCGAACAGTGCCCAGTGCAACCAGGTGCCGATCACCGGCATGCCCAGCGTGATCGAGGACAACGCGGCGCGCAGGCCGATGCCGGACAGCAGGTCGTCGGGCAGCGAGTAGCCGAAGTAACCCTCGAACATCGCCAGGATCAGCAGCAGCGAGCCGATCACCCAGTTGGCCTCGCGGGGCTTGCGGAACGCACCGGTGAAGAAGATGCGCGCGAGGTGCACCATGATCGCGGCGGCGAACAGCAGCGCCGCCCAGTGGTGGACCTGCCGGACGAACAGGCCGCCGCGCACCTCGAAGCTGATGTCGAGCGCGGAGGCGAACGCCTTGGACATCTCGACACCGCGCAGCGGCTGATACACCCCGTTGTAGGTGACTTCGGCCATCGACGGGTCGAAGAACAACGTCAGGTACACGCCGGTGAGCAGCAGCACGATGAAGCTGTACAACGCGATCTCGCCCAGCAGGAATGACCAGTGGGTCGGGAACACCTTGTTCAGCTGGCGACGCACCGCCGCCGACGGGTGATACCGCGAGTCGATCGCATCGCCTTGTGCCGCGGCGATTTCCGCGAAATTCGGCTTTGGCAGTTTCGGACTCATGAGCTCCGCTCCCAGAATGCCGGTCCGACGGGTTCGATGAAGTCGCCGTTGGCGACCAGGTACCCGTCTTGATCAATGGTGATGGGCAGCTGCGCCAAAGCGCGCGCAGCTGGACCGAATATGGGCTTTGCGAAGTGCAACGCGTCAAACTGCGACTGGTGGCACGGGCAAAGGATGCGATAGGTCTGCTGCTCGTAAAGCGAAGCGGGGCAACCCAAGTGCGAGCAGACCTTCGTGAAGGCGAACAGTTCGCCGAAGTTGAAGCTCTCCTGGCCCTTGCGCTTGACCACCTTGGGCATATCGGCAGGCTTGATGCGGATCAGCATGACCGGGTTGCGCACACCCATCGCGATCTCGGAAAGCCGATGGTGCGATTCGACGTCGGTGCCGTCGCCATCGGACTCCCGCCACGGGAACACCGTCTCCATACCGCCCGCGTCGATGTCTTCGGGGCGCATCTTGACGAACGGCGACTCGCCAGGCCTGCCGGTGGCACGCGCGAGGTAGATGGTTTCGCCCTTGAACCGGGGAGTCCAACCCGACGTCCACAGCACGGCCTTCTTGCCGTCGGCGGTCTGCACCACCGGCTTCCACGGGTTCTTGATCAGTCCGCCGACGAACGCGACCAGCGTGCCGAGACCGAACGCGCCGAGGCCGATGCCAAGCGAGAGGCCAATCACCTTGCGCCGCTTCAGCGTTGAGCCCTCCAGCGCATCGGTGAGATTGGCGGCGACGGTCCTGCGCTGGAGTTCGGGGGAGCGGCCGTCGTGGCGCTCCTGGATCGAGATCTCCTCGGGAATGAACTTCTTCTGGAACAGCACCGCGCCGATGCCGATCGCGAGGATCGACAGGCCGAACGTCAGGCCGTACAGCGGGGTGGCCAGCTGATACCAGATCTCGCCGGCATGACCCGTCGGCTTGTACTCCCACGGCCAGAACAAGAAGATCAGCAGCAGCGCCAGGCCCGAAATGCCGCCGAGCAGAAGCCAGTACGCGACCGTACGTTCGGCCCGCTTCTCGGCCTTGGTGCCGGGTACCGGCCAGCGGTCCTCCTTGAAGACGGTTTCGACGCCGTCAAGTTTGCCGCCGAGCGCGACCAGTTCCTCGCGGCTCATCGCGGCCAGTTCAGCGTCGGTCGGCTGCCCCGGCACACCCTGCTGGCCGGGGGTGTCACTGCCCTTGACGCCAGATGTTTCGCTCATGCTCGCGCTCCGATCCACAGCGCAACTGCCACCACACCGACAATGCCGATGATCCAAATCGCCATGCCCTCAGACGACGGTCCGAAGCCGCCGAGGCCGTAGCCGCCCGGATTCGCCGCATGCGTGGCCTCGCGGACGTAAGCCACGATGTCGCGCTTCTCGTCGGGGCTCAGTTGGCGGTCGGAGAACTTCGGCATGTTCTGGGGGCCGGTCAGCATCGCGGTGTAGATCTGCGCGGGCTCGGCAGGCGCGAGGTCGGGTGCGTACTTGCCCGACGACAGCGCGCCGCCCTTACCGGTGAAGTTGTGGCAGGAGGCGCAGTTCAGCCGGAACAGGTCGCCGCCGCGCGCGACGTCGTCGCCGAGCAGCGACTCGTTGGCGATGTGACCGTTGTCGTCGCGTGGGACCGTCGGCCCGCCGCCGTTGGCCTGGACGTAGGCGCCCAGCGCGTCGATTTGCGACTCGTCGAAGACCGGTGGTTTGCGCGCCGCCTGCGCCTCGCCGCGCATCGCTGGCATCCGGCCGGTCGACACCTGGAAGTAGACGGCGGCCTCGCCGACGCCGATCAGGCTGGGGCCGCGGTCGGGCACACCCTGCAGGTTGGCGCCGTGGCAGGTGACACACGAGGTGTCGAACAGCTGCTTACCGGTGCGCAGCAGCGCCGACGACGCCTCGTCGGCGACCGCGACCTGCGGGGTCGGCGTGAGGGTGGCCGCCAAGCCACCGGCGACTGCCAGCCCGACCAGCAGCAGCAGTGCTGCCGATAGACGCCGGCGCAGCCGACGCTGTCTCAAGGTCGCCGGCCTTCCGGCTCCGGCCGCCTTCTCGGTCATCGAACCCCTTCTCATCAGCGGACCGATCATCGAACGAAATAGATGGTGGCGAACAGCGCAATCCAGACGATGTCGACGAAATGCCAGTAGTACGAGACGACGATCGCGGCGGTGGCCTGCGCCGGAGTGAACTTACTCATCGTGGTGCGCGCAAGCAGGAAGATGAAGGCAATCAGACCGCCGATGACGTGCAGGCCGTGAAAGCCGGTGGCCAGATAGAAGACCGAACCGTAGGCGCTGCCGGGGATCGTGGTGCCGTGTTCCACCAGGTGCATGTACTCGTAGCCCTGTCCGGCGACGAAGAAGGCACCCATCAGGAAGGTGATGAAGTACCAGCGTCGCAGCCCGAACACGTCGCCACGCTCAGCGGCGAACACGCCCATCTGGCAGGTAAACGACGAGGCGATCAGCACCAGCGTCACCGGAACCGCCTGATACAGGTTCAGTTCGGTGGGGTGCGGCGGCCAGTCGCCTTGCGCCTGAGCACGTGCCGTGAAGTACATCGCGAACAGCCCAGCAAAGAACATCAGCTCACTGGACAGCCACACAATGGTGCCGACACTGACCATATTCGGTCGGTTCAGCGAATGTACTCGCGACGTGATGGCGGTTCCCGAGGTCCCTACAGCGCTCGTCACAGGAGCAAGTATGACGCTTTGTAGTTGTTGATCTCCACCCGGGTCAGGCAATTCGCCATAATCGGCGGGTGACTTCTTCCGACGCTTTGACGTGGCCCCAGATTCTCGGCCGCTTGACCACAGGTCAGGCGCTGCTCCCAGGGCAGGCCGCGTGGGCGATGGACCAGATCATGACCGGTGTCGCGACGCCGGCCCAGATCGCCGGCTTCGGCGTGTCGATGAAGATGAAGCGCCCGACCTCCGGCGAGGTGACCGAGCTGGCCGACACGATGCTCAAGCACGCGCGCCGGGTGCCCACCGATGTGATCGGCAACGAGACCGTGGACATCGTCGGCACCGGCGGCGACGGAGCAAACACCGTCAACCTGTCGACGATGGCGGCGATCGTGGTGGCCGCGGCCGGGGTGCCGGTGATCAAGCACGGGAATCGCGCCGCGTCGTCGCTGTCCGGCGGGGCCGACACGCTCGAGGCGCTGGGGGTGCGCATCGACCTGGGTCCCGATGAGGTCGCCCGCAGCGTGGCCGAGGTCGGGATCGGCTTCGCGTTCGCCCCGCAGTTTCATCCGTCGTACCGGCATGCCGGGGTGGTGCGCCGCGAGATCGGGGTGCCGACGGTCTTCAATCTGCTCGGGCCGTTGACCAACCCGGCCTCGCCGCGGGCCGGTCTGATCGGCTGCGCGTGGGGTGAACTGGCCGAGGTGATGGCGGGTGTGTTCGCCACCCGCCGGTCCAGCGTGCTGGTGGTGCACGGCGACGACGGGCTCGACGAGCTCACCACGACGACCACCAGCACCATCTGGCGCGTGCAGGCAGGCACCGTCGAGCGGCTGACGTTCGATCCGGCGGCGTTCGGTTTCGCGCGGGCGCACATCGACGAGTTGGTCGGCGGTGATGCGGAATCCAATGCCGCGGAAGTCCGTTCGGTGTTCGGCGGGGCCAAGGGACCCGTCCGCGATGCCGTCGTGCTCAACGCGGCTGGCGCGATGGTGGCGCACGCGGGGCTAGCCAGCGACGCCAAATGGGTGCCCGCCTGGGAGTCGGGCCTGGCCCGCGCCGCCGAGGCCATCGACTCCGGGGCGGCCGAAAAGCTGCTCGCGCGTTGGGTGCGGTTCACCCAGAAAGCCTGAGGAGTCCGTCCGCTCGAGTTGTTCGGCCGCCGCACGCGCCGACCGAGCCGTCGCCGCCCAGTTCGCCCACCGGCCCGCCGCCGCCAGCGGCGACGCCCAGCCCGGTTCGGCGCGCACGATGCGCACCCCTGGCTGCGCGAGCCACCGCGCGATCAACGCGGTCTCCTCGACCAGCGCACCGCCCAGCGGCGCAGACGTCGGCAGAACCGCTTGCGCGCCAACGCATATCGCGTCGATGACCGGCATCGGCGGCACACCGCGTTGCGCGTTGCCCGCCGCGGCCAGCTGTCCGTGCCTGATGACCGCGAGGTGCCAGCCGCCGTTGCCGTCGGCGCGCGCGGCGACGAGTTCCTCCACCTCGACCAGGGCCCGCAGTCGCTGACCGCGCCACAGCACGTCGATGGCCGCTGCGGCGTGGTCGCGCAACCGGGCGGCCGTCTCGTAGCGGTTGCGCTCGGCGAGGTCGGCGATCTGGGCGAGCACGCCGGCGAGGGCCCGGTTGTCGCTGCCCTCGATCAACTCGACGGCGCGGGCGGGCGCGGCCGCGTACTGCGTGGCGGTGACGCCCTGTGGGGCGGGACACGGCGACAGTTCGCGCTCGGGGCACACATGCAGCGCCGAGCGGCCCAGCCGGGCGGTGCAGGTCCGCACGCCGGTGAACCGGGCAAGCAGCGCGGCGGTCTCAACCGCGTCGGCGCGTCCGCGAAACGGGCCGATTGCGTTGGCGCGCTTGGGATTACGGACAACGGAGAAGCGCGGGAACGGCTCGTCGGTCAGCGTCACCCACCACCACCGGCGCGGGAACTTCGACCTGCGGTTGTAGGGCGGCGCGTGCGCGGCCAACAGCCGCAGTTCACGCACACCCGCCTCCAGGTCGTGCGCGCACTCGACGTGATCGACGGCGGTGGCCAGCGACGCCATCTCCTTGATCCGGGTGCGCGGATCGGCGCCGTTGAAGTACTGGCCGACGCGGCGGCGCAGATCGACCGCGGTCCCGACATAGAGCACTTCGGCCGACGGCCCGCGGAACAGGTAGACGCCGGGCTGATGCGGTAACGCGGTGGCCAGATGCCGCTTGCTGCGCTGCGCGGGCGTCACGTCGGGCAGATAGGACCGCAGATCGGCGTAGGTGTGCACACCCTGGTTGCCGACCCGCTCGATCAACCCGTGCAGCACGTCGACGGTGGCGCGCGCGTCGTCGAGTGCCCGGTGCGTCGGCGTGGTGGCGGCGCTGAACAACCGCGCCAGCGCGGACAGCCGCACGCTGGGCGCCTCGTCGCGGGTGAGCACCCGGCGGGCCAGCTTCACCGTGCACAGCACCGGTGGCTTGGGCCAGGTGATGTGGCAGCGTTCGGCGGCCGCGCGCAGGAAGCCGATGTCGAAGCCGGCGTTGTGCGCGACGAGCACCGCGCCGCGGGAGAACTCCAGAAACGACGGCAGCACCGCCTCGATGGTCGGCGCGTTGCACACCATCGCCGACGTGATGCCGGTCAACGCCACGATCTGCGGCGGGATGCCGCGCTGCGGGTCGACCAGGGTGGCCAACTCGCCGAGCACCACGCCGCCGCGCACCTTGACCGCGCCGATCTCGGTGATCGCGTCGTGGTTGTCGCCGGCGGCTCGACCGCCCGTGGTCTCCAGGTCGACGACGACGAAGGTGGTCTCCCGCAGGGTCACATCGCTTTCCGGAGCCACGTCCGCGAAGCTCAGCTGACCCATGCGCTGAAGGTAGGCACGCCCACCGACAGCAACCGGTTGCCACGCGGACGAACTTGTCGGTGGGCCTCGATACCGTGCGGACAACACCGATTGAGAGGACGAGCCAGATGGGCGACCAGACAGGCACGGTGAAGATCGACTGCGACGACTGCGCGGTGCGTGGTCCAGGGTGTCAGGACTGTGTCGTCAGCGTGTTGCTCGGCGTCCCCGAGACCCTGCTTGACGACGAGCGGCGCGCGCTAGAGGTGTTGGCCGATGTCGGGTTGGCGCCGCGATTACGGCTGGTGCCGATTCGCCGGCATGGCGATTCCGGCGTGGCGTAAGAACATTCGTTTACGAGGTCGTTGATAACGATCTCTGAGGCAGCTGTTAAATTTGCGTCTTCTGTTGGACAAGCCCGAGGCCGTTTCGTAACCTATCTGAGACCTAAGAGCAGTTTGACGCGGTTTCGTCACGGCATCTAAAGGACGCAAATCTTGAGGCTCAGCCGCACGCGCGGGATGACACGTGGTTTTCACGCACTCCGGAAACCAGTTGTAGGGGCGATAGCTGGGTTAACGGTATTCGGAGGCATCCTCGCCGGGCATGTGCAGGCCGATCCGGCCGACGACGCGCTGGCAAAGCTCAACGAATTGTCTCGGCAGGCCGAGCAGACCACCGAAGCCATGCACTCGGCTGAGCTGGACCTCAACAACAAGCTGGCAGCGCAGCAGGCCGCCGAGGCCAAGCACGCCGCCGACGTCTCCGCTGTCGAATCGGCCAAGGCCCAATTGGCAACGTTTCAGGGCGCGGTCGACAGATTAGCTGCCGCGCAGTACATGGGTGGCAGGACCGACGGTCTCGACGCGATGCTGACGGCCAACTCGCCGCAGGGCCTGATCGATCAGCTTGCGGTGCAGCGGGTGATGGCGTCCGAGATGTCGGCGCAGATGAAGAGCTATCGCGACCTCGGTCAGAAGGCCACGCTGGCCGAGCAGGCGTCGGCCAAATCGGCCGCCGACGCCAAGACGGCGGCTGAACAGGCCGCCGCGGTGCGCGCTGACCTGCAATCCAAGCAAAGCAAGCTGCAGGTCCAGATCGCCGTGGTCAAGTCCCAGTACCAGGCGCTGACTCCCGCGCAGCGTGACGCGCTCGCGGCGCTGCCGCCGGTGCCCGCGCCGCCACCGCCGGCTGCCGACGCGCCGCTCCCACCGGCGGATCCCGGCGTGCTGGCCGCCCCGCCGAACGGCATCCCGCCGGGCGACGTGGCGCCACCGGGCGACGGATCACCCGAGGCCGCCACCGTCATCCAGGCCGCGTTGAGCCGGATCGGTTCGCCGTATGTGTGGGGCGGGTCGGGCCCAGGCCAGTTCGACTGCTCCGGATTGGTGATGTGGTCGTTCCAGCAGGCCGGCATCTCCCTGCCGCACTCCAGCCAGGCGCTTGCGCAGGGCGGGCAGCCGGTGTCGATGGATCAGATCCAGCCCGGCGATCTGGTGACGTACTACTCAGACGCTTCACACGTCGGCATCTACATCGGTGACGGCATGATGGTGCATGCCTCCACGTATGGCACGCCGGTGCGCGTCGCTCCGGTCGACAATGCGCCGATCCACAACATCCGCCGCTACTGACCGCCGCCGGCTGGCGGCAATCCTGATCACGGAGTTGATCTGTGGGGTGCTGCTCGTCGGCGGGCCGCAGTCCGACCCTGAGCGTCCGGTCGTCGCCGCTCCCGCGTCGCTGACCACACCGACTGCCGCGTCGACCACCGAGACCCTCGACGACGGCCGCACCGTTCACCTCGTCAGCATGGGCGGCCCGCGCACGGCGCCGCTGCTGGCCCGCATCGGCGCCGAGATGGACGGTGCCGCGAAGGCTGTCACCACGTTCTGGGGCCCAGACTGGCCGCGCGACATCGTGATCGTGGCTGCCGGATCGGACGCCGAGTTCGGCACTCTCGCGGGTGGCGGACCCGACACCGCGGCCACCACCACCGCCCAACGCATCATGTTCGCGCCCGGCGCGTCGGGCATGAGCGCTGCTTCGTTGCGAATTGTGCTGCGCCACGAGCTGTTCCACTTCGCCTCGCGCGCCGACACCGCCGCCGACGCGCCCCGCTGGCTCACCGAGGGGGTCGCCGATTTTGTGGGCCGCCCACCGACACCCCGGCCTGCCTCCGCCGCGACCTGGGCGCTGCCGACCGACGCGGAATTGTCCGGGCCCGAGCAGTCCCGGGCGTACGACCGTGCCTGGTGGTTCAGCCGGTTCGTCGCGGACACGTACGGCGCGGACACGTTGCGCGCGCTATACCTGCGGGCGTGCAGTCCCGGCCATCCGGACGCGGCCACCGCCGTGCACGAGACCCTCGGCGCCGACCTGCCCGCTGTGCTGGCCCGGTGGCGGCAATGGATGTCCGGCGCGCCTCGATGAGCCGGGTTCTGTTGGTCACCAACGACTTTCCGCCGCGCCGCGGCGGCATCCAGTCCTATCTGCAGAACCTCGTCGACCGGTTGGCCGCCGCAGGTACGCACACGCTGACCGTCTACGCGCCGAAATGGAAGGGCGCAGACGAGTTCGACCGGGCCGCCGGCTACGAGGTGGTGCGCCATCCGACCACGCTGATGCTGCCCGAGCCGTCGGTGGCGGGCCGGATGCGCACGTTGATCAAACGGCACAACGCCGACACGGTCTGGTTCGGCGCCGCCGCGCCGCTGGCGCTGATGGCGCCGCTGGCGCGCCACGCGGGCGCCGAGCGCGTCATCGCCAGCACCCACGGTCACGAGGTCGGCTGGTCGATGCTGCCGGTGGCCCGAACTGCGTTGCGGCGCATCGGAACTGGCACCGACGTCGTCACGTATGTGAGCAAATACACCCGCGGCCGGTTCGCCTCGGCGTTCGGCGCGAACGCCGCGCTCGAGCACCTGCCGCCCGGTGTGGACACCGACCGGTTCGCCCCCGACGAGGTGGCCAGAGCCGACTTGCGTGCCCGCTACCGGCTCGGTCAGCGGCCGGTCGTGGTCTGCGTATCGCGGCTGGTGCCGCGCAAGGGCCAGGACATGTTGATCCGGGCGATGCCCGCGATCCGGCAGCGGGTGCCCGAGGCCGCGCGGGTGATCGTCGGCGGCGGCCCGTATCTGACGCCGCTGCGCCGGTTGGCGCACAGCTTCGGGGTAGCCGAACACGTGGTGTTCACCGAAGGGGTGCCTGGCGACGAACTGCCCGCCCACCACGCCATGGCCGACGTGTTCGCGATGCCGTGCCGGACCCGCGGCGCCGGACTCGACGTCGAAGGGCTCGGCATCGTGTTCCTCGAGGCGTCGGCGACGGGCGTGCCGGTGGTGGCAGGCCGTTCCGGCGGCGCGCCCGAGACGGTTCGCGACGGTGAGACCGGCGTGGTGGTCGACGGCTGGGACGTCGGCGCGATCGCGGCGGCGGTCAGCGACCTGCTCGCCGAGCCGGACCGGGCCGCGCGGATGGGCGAAGCAGGCCGACGCTGGGTGGTCGAGAACTGGCAGTGGAGCAGCAAGGCGCAGCGCTTGGCCGAATTGCTCTAGGCGTAGAGCCGTGCCGAATTGCTCTAGGCGTACAAGGCGTCGATGTCGCTGGCGAACTTCTCGGCGACCACCTTGCGCTTGACCTTCAAAGTCGGCGTCAGCTCACCGGTGTCCTCGGTGAAATCGACTGCCAGGATGCGGAATTTGCGAATGGCCTCCGCTTTCGACACCGCCTGGTTGGCCTCCTTGATGGCCAACTCGATCTCCGTCACCAGATCGGGATCTCCTGCCAGGTCGCCGACAGTCGCGTTCGGGTCCTTGCCGTTGCGTTGCTTCCAACCCGGGAACGCTTCGGGGTCGATGGTGATCAGCGCCGCGATGAACGGCTGCTTGTCGCCGACGGCCATCGCCTGGCTGATCAGCGGATGCGCCCGCAGCCGATCCTCGAGCAACGCGGGCGCGACGTTCTTGCCGCCCGCGGTCACGATGATCTCCTTCTTGCGGCCGACGATGGTCAGGAAGCCGTCATCGTCGATCGCACCCAGATCGCCGGTGTGGAACCAGCCGTCGGAGAAGACGGCGTTCGTCTCCTCCTCGTTGTGCCAGTAGCCGCTGAACACCACGCCGCCCTTGACGAGCAGCTCGTCGTCGTCGTTCAAGCGCATGCTGTTGCCGGGCAACAACTTTCCGACGGTGCCGACCTTGACCTCGTCGATCTTGTTGACGGTGATCGCCGCGCTGGTCTCGGTCAACCCGTAGCCCTCGTAGATGGTCAGCCCGACGCCGCGGTAGAAGTGCCCCAGCCGGGCGCCAAGCGGCGCACCGCCCGAGATCGCGCCCCTGCACTCGCCACCGAGCGCGGCCCGCAGCTTGCCGTACACCAGCCGGTCGAACAGCGCGTGCTTCGCCCGCAGCACCAGGCCTGCTCCGCCGGAGTCCTGTGCCTGGCTGTATTCGATGGCGGTGTTGGCCGCCATCTCGAAGATGCGGCCTTTGCCGTCGTTGCGGGCGTTCTGTTCGGCGGTGTTGTACACCTTCTCGAACACCCGCGGCACCGACACGACCAGCGTCGGCTTGAACACCCCGAACGTCGGGACCAGGTTCTTGATGTCACTGGTGAAGCCGAGCGTGACCTTGTTCGCAAAGCACGCCAACGTGATGGCGCGGGCGAGCACGTGCGCCAGCGGCAGGAACACCAGCATCCGCTCGCCCTTGCCAAGCAGCGTCGGAAAGCACTCCTTGGCGCCGCGGATCTCGTACATCAGGTTCGAATGGGTGAGTTGGCAGCCCTTCGGCTGCCCCGTGGTGCCGGACGTGTAGATCAGCGTCGCCGGATCGGCGGATTTGATACCGGCCAACCGGGCGTCGAGTTCCTTCGGGTCGACGGCGGCGCCCGCCTCGGCCAGCGCGTCGAGCGCGGACGGGCCGGACCCGTCGATCCGGTACACCTTGCGTAGCTGGGGCAGCTCATGCTCGAGATGCTCGATCTTGTCGGCATGGGCGTCGGTCTCGGCGAAGATCAGCACGGCGCCGGAGTCCTGCAGCACGAACCGCACCTGTTCGGCCGAGTTGGTCTCGTAGATCGGCACTGTCAGCGCGCCAACGGACAGGATCGCGAGGTCCAGGATGGGCCATTCGTACCTGGTCGCCGAGAACACCGCGACCCGGTCACCGGGTTGTACCCCCTCGGCGATCAAACCCAATGCCGCCGAACGGATCTGATCCGCGGCTTGCTTACAGGTGACATTCGTCCAGGTGCCGTCGACGAGGCGCTGGAAGATCACGTGATCGGGATCGTCGCGCTCGTGACTGAACACCGAAGTGACGATGCTGTCGTGCTCACCGACGGTGAACGTTGCGGGAACACTGTATTCGCGCACGATCCTGGCCTCTCAACGGTTCACTGGCGACCTTGGGTGTTCCCAGCCTAGTCGGCCTCCGTCGCGGGTGGTCGGGGCATATGTGAAGCTTGTCCGCATGAACAGCATCCAGATTGCTGACGAGACGTTCATCGCGGCTGATCCCGTCGAGGTGGGCAGGGCCGTCGGTGATCCCGCCAGTTGGCGGCGCTGGTGGCCCGACCTGCTGCTGACGGTCGTCGAGGACCGTGCCGACAAAGGCCACCGCTGGACGGTGGCCGGCGCGCTGACCGGCACCATGGAGATCTGGCTCGAACCGGTGCTGGACGGGGTCGTGTTGCATTATTTTCTGCACGCTGAACCAACGGGGGTGGCGGCGTGGCAACTGGCCAAGATGAACCTGGCGAAGGTGAACCACCGCCGCCGCGTGGCCGGCAAGAACATGGCGTTCGAGGTGAAGCGGATACTAGAGGCGACGCGCCCGGTGGGCGTCTCTCGGCTGGCCTGATACCCGGGCCGGAGCAAGCACAGGGGGGTAGGTTTTTACCGTGGCGGACAAGACGGCGCAGACCATCTACATCGATGCCGATCCTTCCACCGTGATGGACGTCATCGCCGATATCGGCTCCTACCCGGACTGGGTCGCCGAGTACAAGGAGACCGAGGTGCTCGAGGCCGACGCCGAGGGTTACCCGAAGACCGCCCGCCTGGTGCTGGACGCCACCGTCCTGAAGGACACCATGGTGCTGTCCTACGACTGGCCCAAGGACCGCAAGTCGGTGAAGTGGAGCCTGGTGTCCAGCTCGCTGCTGAAGTCGCTGGACGGCGCATATCGGTTGGTGCCCAAGGGTTCCGGTACCGACGTCACCTACGAACTTTCGGTCGATCTGATCATCCCGATGATCGGGCTGCTCAAACGCAAAGCCGAGCGCAGGTTGACCGACACCGCACTGAAGGACCTCAAGAAACGAGTCGAGACTGACTGAGTCTGGCGCCCCGACCAGTGCCCGGATCAGTCTCTTCGTCGGCAAGGGCGGGGTAGGTAAGTCGACATTGGCCACCGCCACCGCGGTGCGCGACGCGCGCGCCGGGCAACGGGTGCTGATCGTCTCGACCGACCAGGCGCATTCGACCGGAGACGTGCTCGGTTGCACGATCGCTCCGACGGGGCTGCGCGAACCCACCCGAGTGCTCGCGGACGACGCCGATGCGGGCGGCGGCTTCCTCGACGCGCTCGCACTGGACACGCTGGCTCTGCTCGCCGCGCGGTGGGCCGAGATCGCGGGCCTGTTGGCCGACCGGTTCCCCGAGTCCGAGTTGGGAGACGTTGCGCCGGAAGAACTCTCGGCCCTTCCCGGCATTCAGGAGGTGCTCGGTCTGCACGAGGTCGGCGAACTGGCGGCCTCGGGCCTGTGGGACCACGTCGTCGTCGACTGCGCGTCCACCGCCGACGCCTTGCGGATGCTGACCCTGCCCGCGACGTTCGGCCTGTACCTGGAACGCGCATGGCCGCGGCACCGCCGGTTGTCCAGCGACGATGCCCGCGCCGCGGCCATCGTCGCGCTGATCGAACGCATCAGCGCAGGGACCGAACAGTTGGGTGCGCTGCTGACCGACGGCGAACGCGTCAGCGCCCACCTGGTGATGACGGCCGAACGGGTGGTCGCCGCGGAGGCGGTCCGCACGCTGGGGTCGCTGGCCCTGATGGGGTTGCGGATCGACGAGCTGATCGTCAATCAGATTCTGGTGCAAGACGATTCATACGAGTACCGCAATCTTCCCGACCACCCGGCGTTCGACTGGTATGCCGAACGCATCTCGGATCAGCAGGCCGTGCTCGACCAGCTGGACGACACCATCGGCGACGTGCAACTGGTGCTGGTGCCGCACCTCGCGGGCGAGCCGATCGGGCCGAAGGCGCTCGGTGAGCTGCTGGACTGCGCCCGGCGGCGCGACGGATCGCCGCCGCCAGGGCCGCTGCGGCCGATCGTGGACCGCGAATCCGGAACGGGACTCGAATCGGTGTATCGGTTGCGGCTAGAGTTGCCGCAGGTCGATTCCGCCGCCTTGACGCTGGGCCGGGTCGACGACGACTTGATCATCGGCGCGGGCGGTATGCGGCGTCGGGTTCGGCTGGCGTCCGTCCTGCGGCGGTGCATCGTGATGGACGCGCAGCTGAAGGGCAGCGAACTGACCGTGCGATTTCGACCGAATCCGGAGGTGTGGCCAGCATGACGGAGGGCCACTCCGATATCGGTCCCGAACTGCGGCAGCTGGCCCAGACCATCCTCGACAAGCTCGACCCTGTGGTGCGACTGGCGGCCGAGCGGGCCGCCGGTAGCGCAGCCGGGCCGGGCGCGTGCCAGCAGGTGTGGTGCCCGGTGTGCGCGCTGGCGGCCTTGGTCGCCGGTGAGCAGCATCCGCTGCTCGACGTCATCGCCGAGCACAGCGTGGCGCTGCTGGCGGTGGTGCGCGCGCTCGTCGACGGCACAGCGAACGGCGCACCGCAGGGCCCGTCCGGTCCTGGCGAACCGCCGCCACCACCGCCGGACGGTGAACCTCCGCCGAACGGTCCTGGGCGCTATCAACACATTCCCGTGACTGTGGAGGAGTGAGCGTGCGGCCCTGTGGCCGCACCCACACCGCGTGAGTAAAGTTGTCGCAAAGCACCGTCCGGTGCTCCGTTGGTGGGGAGGGTCCATGTGGTACTGGCTTTTCAAGTACATCTTCATGGGCCCGTTGCTGTCTTTGCTGGGACGTCCGAAAGTCGAAGGGCTGGAATATGTTCCGCACTCCGGCCCGATGATCCTCGCCAGTAATCACCTCGCCGTCGCCGACAGCTTCTATCTGCCGCTGGTCGTGTCGCGCCGGATCACCTTTCTGGCCAAGGCCGAATACTTCACCGGCACCGGCATCAAAGGGTGGTTCACCCGCTGGTTTTACACCGTCGCCGGCCAGGTGCCGATCGACCGCACGGACGCCGACAGCGCGAAGAGCGCGCTGGACACCGCGCAGCGGATCCTGAACGAAGGCAAGTTGCTGGGCATGTACCCGGAGGGCACCCGGTCGCCCGACGGGCGGCTGTACAAGGGCAAGACCGGCCTGGCCCGGCTCGCGCTGGAGTCAGGCGTGCCCGTGATTCCGGTCGCGATGATCGGAACCAACGTCGTCAACCCGCCCGGCAGCAAGATGTGGCGGTTCGGCCGGGTCCGGGTGAAGTTCGGCAAGCCGATGGACTTCAGCCGGTTCGAGGGCCTGGCAGGCAACCGGTTCATCGAGCGCGCCGTCATCGACGAAGTGATGTACGAGCTGATGCGGCTGTCCGGTCAGGAGTACGTCGACCTGTACGCCGCCGATGTCAAAGAGGGAAAAGGTGAGGCGGCGCTCAAGCCGCCGGCGCGGATGCCGGAAGCAGCTGCGGGCTGACCGGACGCGTGGCCCAGCCGGCGGACACCGTGCCCGCCACCGCGATCAGCGCGATCGCCCACCAGGCATACGACCCGCCTGCCAGCTGACGCCACAGTGACGCCGACGTCTCATGGTGCTCGGGCATCAACGGAATAGGCGTCCACACCATCAACGCGATACCCACGGCGGCCACCACGGCGAGGCCGACGTGCCGCAGCCGCACCGCCGTCACGATCATCACCACCAGGCTCGGTAGCGCCCACACCCAGTGGTGCGACCACGACACCGGCGACACCACGAGCCCGAACATCGCCACGCAGATCAGCGCGAGCACCGGTTGGTCGGCGCGCAGCACCCGACGCACCGCCCACACCGTCAGACCGAGGACCGCGAAGCAGGCCACGATCCACAGCACGAACCGCTCGCCCTCGGCCAGACCCAACCGGGCCAGCGCGCCCGCGATGTTCTGGTTGGTGTTCAGCGTCGCGGTGCCGATCCGGTCGGTGTTGCGGACCGTGTCGGTCCAGTACTCCCACGAGTCCTTCCAGGCGAACGCGAAACCGGCAAGTGTGGCCACCGCCGCCGAGGCGACGGTGACCAGCAACGCGCGGGTATCGCGGCGGAGCAGGAAATAGAGGAGAAACACAGCGGGAGTGAGCTTCAGCGCGATCGCGACGCCGAGCAGCATGCCGCGCGGCCACGGCGTCCTGCGCGGCACGCAGTCGGCGATTACCAGCGTCATCAGCACGACGTTGATCTGACCGAAGTCGAAGTTCGACCGGATGGGTTCCAGGTAGATGATCGCGGGCGCGACGATCGCGGCCGCCAGCCAGCAGCGGCGCACCGGTGAGGCCATCACGTCGAGCCCGGTCAGCACGATCACCGTCGACGCGATCAGCAGCACCAGCGTGGTCAGCGTGATCGCGACACTGGCTACGTTCAGCGTCAGCCAGGCGAACGGCGCGAACGCGACCGCCGCCAGCGGCGGATAGGTGAACGGCAGGTCGAGGCCGCCGCGGGTGTGGAACATCGCGCCGTCGGCGTAGAGGGGACGGCCGTCGAGCCACGCGCGCCCGCCCATTCGGTACACGTCGATGTCGATGCGGTACGGGATGTGGCCTAGCAGCCGCCAACCCGCCCACACCAGGGCCGCCAGGGTGAGCAATTGAAACAGCCGCCAGGCGAGTGTGGGCCACCAAACAGCCCCGCCGGGCGACCGCCGATTACTCATGTCGCAGACCAGCGTATCGGGGCCCACCGGCGAGTCGGGCGGTATCCCGTCCCTGACACGCGGCCCTCGGCGTAAGTTTTCTGCGTGCACGCGACGTTCGGCCTGAACCTGTCCATCCCCCATGGGCGGCTGCCGCTGGTGTTCTGCCTCGTCGCGTTCATCCTGACGTTCTTCGTGACCCGGACGATCGTGCGGTACATCCGCAGCCACCCGGACAGCGATGCGCCACGCAAGTGGTGGCAGCCGCGCAACATCTCCGCCGGGGGCGGGTTGCACATCCACCACGTGGTCATCGGTGTGATCTTGGTCATGATCTCCGGGGTCTCGATGGTGACTTTGGCGGTCGACGGGGGAGTACCCGAATTCACGGTCGCGGCAACATTTTTCGGCATCGGCGCGGCGTTGGTGCTCGACGAGTTCGCGCTGATCCTGCATCTGCAGGACGTCTACTGGGCCGAGGACGGCCGGACGTCGGTGGACGCGGTGTTCGCCGCCGTCGCGGTCGCGGGCCTGCTGATTCTGGGCTACAACCCGCTGTCGTTCTTCGACGTGACCATCTGGCGCGAGGAGCAGTCCTTCGAGGCGCGGGCACTGGTGGTCGCCGCCGCGGTGCTGACGCTGGTGTTCGCGGTGATCGTGCTGCTCAAGGGCAAGGTGTGGACCGGCCTGGTCGGGATGTTCATGACCCCGCTGCTGCTCATCGGCGCCATCCGGCTGTCCCGGCCGCACGCACCGTGGGCGCGGTGGCGTTACTGCAACAAGCCCCGCAAGATGCACCGGGCGCTGGAGCGGGAGCGCAGGCTGCGCCGGCCGGTGGTCCAGGCCAAGTTGTGGCTGCAGCACGTCATCGCGGGGGAGCCGCACTTTCCGGAGGACAGCGAGGTCGACAAGCAACTCGACCGTGAGATTCACGCCGCGCCGGTACCGGCATCACGGTCCGACCGGGAAACGGCTCAGGTGTCGTAGGCGTGCGGTACTTCTACGACACCGAATTCATCGACAACGGCCGCACCATCGAGTTGATCTCGATCGGCGTCGCGGCCGAAGACGGCCGCGAATATTACGCCATCTCAACGGAATTCGACCCCGAGCGAGCCGGCAGCTGGGTGCGTAAGCATGTGCTCCCCAAGCTGCCGTCGCCGGCGTCGCCGCTGTGGCGCTCGCGTCGGCAGATCCGGATGGATCTGGAGGATTTCTTCGGGGTGGACGGCGACGAGCCGATCGAGTTGTGGGCCTGGGTCGGCGCCTACGACCACGTGGTGCTGTGCCAGCTGTGGGGCCCGATGACCGACCTGCCGCCCGCGATCCCGCGCTTCACCCGGGAGTTGCGGCAGTTCTGGGAGGACCGCGGGTCGCCGCGGATGCCGCCGCGGCCCCGGGACGCCCATGACGCCCTGGTCGACGCGAAGCACAACCTGGTGCGATTTCGCCTGATGACTAGCGGGGAAGTGCCAGCCCAGCGGTGAAAAGCACATGCGGGCGCCCGTTACCATGAACGGGTGAACTGGACCGTCGACGTACCCATCGACCAGCTGCCACCGCTGCCGCCACTGCCGGATGACCTGCGGCATCGGCTGGATGCCGCGCTGGCCAAGCCCGCGGCGCAGCAGCCAAGCTGGGACGCCGAATCGGCCAAGGTGATGCGCACGGTGCTGGAAAGTGTCCCGCCGGTGACGGTGCCCGCCGAGATCGAGCGGCTGCGCGGACTGCTTGCCGACGTTGCCCGCGGCGAAGCGTTCCTGCTGCAGGGTGGCGACTGCGCCGAGACGTTCACCGACAACACCGAACCCCACATTCGTGCCAACATCCGCACCCTGCTGCAGATGGCGGTGGTGCTGACCTACGGCGCCAGCATGCCGGTGGTCAAGGTCGCCAGGATCGCGGGTCAGTACGCCAAGCCGCGGTCGTCGGACCTCGACGCGCTGGGCCTGAAGTCCTACCGCGGCGACATGATCAACGGCTTCGCCCCCGATGCTGCCGCCCGCGAACACGATGCGTCGCGACTGGTGCGCGCCTACGCCAACGCCAGCGCGGCGATGAATTTGGTGCGCGCGCTCACCGCGTCGGGCCTGGCGTCGTTGCACGCGGTGCACGACTGGAACCGCGAATTCGTCCGGACCTCGCCCGCGGGCGCCCGCTACGAGGCGCTGGCCGGTGAGATCGATCGCGGGCTGACGTTCATGAGCGCCTGCGGCGTCGACGACCGCAACCTGCAGACCGCCGAAATCTACGCCAGCCATGAGGCTTTGGTGCTCGACTATGAGCGGGCCATGCTGCGGCTTTCGACGGAATACCCCTTGGAGACTCCCGAGCCGCGGTTGTACGACCTGTCCGCGCACTACGTGTGGATCGGCGAGCGCACCCGCCAACTCGACGGTGCGCACGTCGCGTTCGCCGAGGTGATCGCGAACCCGATCGGCGTCAAGATCGGCCCGACCATGACGCCGGAACTCGCGGTCGAGTACGTCGAGCGGCTGGACCCGCACAACCAGCCGGGGCGGCTGACGCTGGTCAGCAGGCTGGGCAACAACAAGGTGCGCGACCTGCTGCCGCCGATCATCGAGAAGGTCCAGGCCACTGGTCATCAGGTGATCTGGCAATGCGACCCGATGCACGGCAACACCCACGAGAGCTCCACCGGCTACAAGACCCGCCACTTCGACCGCATCGTCGACGAGGTGCAGGGCTTCTTCGAGGTGCACCGCGCGCTTGGCACCCATCCGGGCGGCATCCACGTCGAGATCACCGGCGAGAACGTCACCGAGTGTCTCGGCGGGGCGCAGGACATCTCGGATACCGACCTGGCCGGTCGCTACGAGACGGCCTGCGACCCGAGGCTCAACACTCAGCAGAGTCTGGAGCTGGCGTTTTTGGTCGCGGAGATGCTCCGCGATTGAACTGGGGCGGAGATGCTCCGCGATTGAGCTGGGGCGGAGTTGCTGCGCGACTAGGCAGTCGGCGCGCCAGGTCGGCCAGCAACTCCTCGGCGTCGACAGGACGGCCGCGGTATCCGACGTACTTGTCGGGCCGGATCACGAATGCGCTCGGCGCAGTGACCCCGTACTGACGGTGCGCCGCCCGAGTCGGATCACCAAGGGCCGCAGCATGATCCGCGTACCGTTCCGCGGTGACTACGCGCGCCGTGACCAGGCCCGGGTAGGCCTGCTCGAGTTGTTCGGCGATCCGGCACAGTTCGACGGCAGGCCGGGCCTCGTCGTCGAGGCCCGTGAACAGCAACACGGTGTGCCGGGTGCCGCGGAACACCTCGTAGAGGTGACTTGGTGCGCCGCCGATCGTGACGTCGGCCTCGCGGGCCCGGTCACCGGGGGCGGGCGCGTGGCGCCAACCCGAACCGTCCTCGGCGTTGAGCGCGCTTTCCGGATAGCGGATCCGCAACTGCGCGAGCACGCCGATGAACCGCCTGCGCAACCAGGACTGGGTGAGCAGATGGCTGGCGAGCAACGGCGCGACCCGGCCCCTGGCCAGTCGTGCCAGCGGGTTCTGCCCGCCGAACACCGAGAAGAGGCGATCGGTGGTCTTGAGCAGTTGGACGCCGACCGGGTGGCGTTCCTGCTCATAGGTGTCCAGTAGTCCGGCGTCGGCGATCCCGCGTTCGACCAGGGCGAGCTTCCAGGCCAGGTTGTATGCGTCTTGGATGCCGGTGTTCATGCCCTGCGCGCCGGCAGGGCTGTGCACATGTGCGGCGTCGCCGACGAGGAATACCCGCCCCTCGCGGTACCTCGGCACGGTGCGACTGTGCACGCGGTAGCGGGTCACCCAGTGTTCCTTGACGACCGTGGCCGGGAACGGGACACGCTCGTCGACCATCGCCTGGAACTCCTCGTGGGTCGGTTCGCTGTATTCGGCGCTGGGGCCCTGCGGGCCGGGCGGGAAGTTGCCGAAGATCCGATACCGATTCTCGCCCGGCATCGAGAAGGCGGCGAAAATGCCTGCGGAACTAGGGAATCCGTATAGCCCACCGTGCGGCAGCTGCCAGTCGAGTTCGGCGTCGGCCATGATGAACTCGTCGCGATACGTCGACCCCGTGAACGCGATGCCCGTGGCCTTGCGGACTGCGCTGTGGGCGCCGTCGCAGCCGATCACCCACCGAGAGCGCAGCGTCTCAGTCGACCCGTCCTCGCCGCGCAGCGTCACTGTCACCGCCTCGCCGTCCTGTGTCAGATCGGTCAGCGCCAGGCCACGGTCGATCTGGACACCGTGCTTGGTCAGCAGTTTGGTGAGGATGCGCTCGGTGTCGTGCTGCGACAGCGTGCGCGGTTCGGGATAGGCGGTGCGGTTCTGCGGCCCGGTCAACTGGTCGGCGAACTCCAACTCGACCGTCTTGTCCGCGAAGGTGACCGTCAGGCTGGCCGCCGAGGCGCCCGCCGCGATCGCCTGATCGGCCACGCCGAGGTCGTCGAAGATCTCCAGCGTTCTCGGCTGGACGACCAGTGCCCGGGATGTCGTCGCGGGTGCTGGGTTGCGGTCGACGATCCGCGGCACGATGCCGTGTCGCGCCAATTCGTTGGCCACCGTCAGTCCGGTCGGGCCCGCGCCCACGACCAGCACGCCAAGCACTGATTCCGTCATTTCAACCACCTCGTTGTGATCTCATCAAGTGATGAATTATTTCACTACGACTGTAGTGATTGGTGCCTGGCGGCGCAACACCCGGAAACCGAGATAGGGAAACACCCGATTTATTACTTGCGCCCCTGTCAATATTGTTTTGTGGTGGCTACTTGGGGCAGGTGGCCGTTTGAGGATGTGGGGGAACTTTCTTGAGCACCGCAGTTGTCGACCTGAAACAGTTGAGTACCGCGCCGGCGTTCTCCGGCGTGGTCACCGTCACCGGCCGCACGGCGGGGTGCACCTGCGGGTGGTCCGGTCGACGACGCTTAGCGCTGTTCATGGCACGCCACGACGGTTGGATGCACGCCGCCAGCGGACGCTGCCAGCCAGGTGTGCCGTTCGTCTGTTGAGCTAGACCAGATTGCCGATATTGCTGCCGAGCGTCCACGCCGCGGCGGCGATCAGGGCGGTCAGTGTCAACACGCTGAGTACCCAGAACACCAGCACACGTCTGGCGCGCTGCCGGGCCCAGTAGAAGTCCTCGAGATCGATTCCGGCGAATTGCCCTGAGCCGGGCGCATATTCGGGCTGCTGCGGCCAGCTGTCGCGGGTGAGTTCCCGGGTGTGCTGACGGGGGGTCAGCACGGCGGGGGCGGGCGGCCTCGCGGTGGTCACGGCGGTCGCCTGCTGGTCACCCATCTGGCTGTGGTGCAACGCCGCCGACGCGTGCTGCGCGGAGTTGCGGGGTGCGGGCACGCGGAACGGGGGGAGTGCGAGTTCCGCGACGATCGCCTCCAGATCGGCGCCCATGTCGTGCGCGTCGGCGTAGCGGTCGGCGGGTTCGCGTGCGGTCGCGTGGGCCACCAACTCGTCGAATTGTGCTGGCACACCGGCGATCCTGCGGCTGGGGGGTGCGACGTCGTTGTCCATCCGCTGGTATGCGACCGCCAGCGCCGAGTCCCCGGTGAACGGCGTGACCCCGGTCAGCAGTTCGTAGGCCAGGATGCCGACGGAGTACACGTCGCTGCGTGGTCCCGCGTCGCCGGTGCTGACTTGTTCCGGCGACAGGTAGGCTGCCGTGCCCAAAATGACGCTGGTGGAGGTGATCTTGGCCTCGGCGACGGCTCGCACCAGACCGAAGTCAGCGATCTTGACCTCGCCGTCGTCGGAGATCAACACGTTCTCCGGTTTGATGTCGCGGTGCACCAGGCCGGCGCGGTGCGCCACCGCCAGGCCGCTTAGCACCGGTCGCAACACCGCGGCGACCGCGTGCGGCGGCATCGGGCCGCGTTCGCGCAACAGTTCGCGCAGCGTGCCCCCCTCGATGAGTTCCATCACCAGAAAGGGATGCTGGCCGTCGATGCCCTGGTCGTACACCGCGACGAGGCCGGGGTCCTTGAGCCGGGCCACCGCACGGGCCTCGCGCTGAAATCGGGTGAGGAACTGGTGGTCTCCGGCGTACCGGGAGTCCATGACCTTCAGCGCCACCGGCCGATCGAGCCGCAGATCGAGTCCGCGGTACACCGCGGACATGCCACCCGTCGCGATCATCACCTCGACGCGATAGCGCCCGTCCAGCACCGCCCCGATGAGTGGGTCGGATTGCTGGTAGGCCTCCACCGAACACATGTTACGAGGCGCCCCTTTGGACCTAGACTCTGTGCGGTGAGCAGCATTCCGGCCGCCGACGATGTTCTGGACCCCGGCGAGGACGTATACGACCTACCCACCGTTGCGAATTTGCTCGGGGTTGCCGTGACGAAAGTGCATCAGCAATTGCGGGACGGCCACCTGGTCGCGGTGCGCCGCGACGGCACGGTGGTGGTGCCCAAGGTGTTCTTCGACGACACCGGCCACGTGGTGAAGAGCCTGCCAGGGCTGCTCGTCGTGCTGCACGACGGCGGCTACCACGACACCGAGATCGTGCGGTGGCTGTTCACCCCGGATCCGTCGCTGACCATCAGCCACGACGGAAGCAAAGAGCGGCAGGCTAATGCGCGTCCTGTGGACGCGTTGCATTCGCATCAGGCCCGGGAAGTGGTGCGTCGGGCCCAAGCGATGGCTTATTGACCGCCCGCGGTCGTGGCTTATTGACCGCCCGCGGTCGTGGCTTATTGACCGCCCGCGGTCGTGGCTTATTGACCGCCCGCCAGTCGAACCGGGCCAGCGAATACCACGCCGCCACAGCGCAAGCCGTGGCCAGCAACACATGGATCCACGAGTACATGCCGTGGGCGCCGTCGGGCTTCCATATCACCGTGATAAACGTCGACAGCCCGGCGATCACCGCGATCGCCTGACGCGACTGGGCCAGCGCCGCCACCACCGCCAGCGGCCAGGTGTAGTACCACGGCAGCGCGGCGGGGACGAACAGCACCACCACGATCATCACCAACGCGATGCCGACCAGCGCCTCGCGGTCGCTGTGCCGAAACCGCCACCACAGCAAGGGAAGTGATATCGCGATGATCGCGATGCCGATGATGCGGGTGACGTCGAGCACCGCGTAGAAGTTCACCGGGAACAGCAGGCCGCCGATCGCATTAATCAGGTTGGACGCGGCGGTCGGTATGGTCAACCAGTTGATGATCTTCACCGAGCCCGCCAGCGCGGTCAGCCACCCGAGGCCCACCCCGGCCAGCCACGACAACACCGCGAACACCGCGACGAAGATCAGGCCCGAGGCCGCGGTCGCCGCGGCGAACGCCTTCGCCGGGCGGTAGCCCCGCTTATCGCGGAGGTGTCGCATCCACACCCACACCATGAACGGGAGAGCCAGTCCCGCTGTGGCTTTGACGGCCACTGCGACCGCGATCAGTGCCACCCCCCAGATGTGGCGCCCGCTGAACGTCAGCGCGATGCCCGCCATCATCAGGCCGACCATCAGCATTTCGTTGTGCACCCCACCCATCAGGTGGATGATCACCAACGGGTTCAGCACGCAGATCCACAGTGCGGCAGCGCCGTCGGCGCCGACGTGCCGGGCCACCCTCGGCGCCGCCCAGATCAACAGGGCCAGGCCCGGCAGCATGCACAGCCGTAGCAGCATGGTTCCCGCCACCACGTCGTTGCCGACCAGCATCGTGACGAACTTGGCCACCAGAATGAACGCGGGCCCGTAGGGCGCCGTCGTCGTCGTCCAGATCGGACTCACGTTGTCCAGCAACGAGTTCGGATTGTCGATCGGGCCGACGACGTACGGATCGAATCCGTCGCGCAGCAGTGCGCCCTGTGCCAGATACGAGTAGGTGTCCCGACTGAACACCGGAACGCTCAGCAGTAGCGGTGCCAGCCAGAAGCCCGTAGTAGCCACCATCGTGTATTCGGTTGCGGTGCGGTCGAACAACTGTCGGCCCAACCAGAGCCACGCGAACAGCATCAGTGCGACGCCGATCCACAGCAGCACCGACGACAGCACGAGGCCGTGGCCGAACCGCAGCCAAGACACGTGCAGCGACTCCAGCAGCGGATCGTGCAACCTGGTGCTGCCCGCACCGAGGCCGCCCGCGGTGATCAGCACCGCGCCCACCGCGCCGAGCAGCGCTGGCCGCGCCTGCGGCGACGCCGCAAACGACTTCAGTCTCCAAAGATGATGCGCCAGACCGGTTTTCGCGGCCAGCGTCGGCGTAGGGGTCGTCATGCTGCTACGCCGACCGGTTCGCAGCCAATCTGGCGAGTTCGGCGAGTCCGACCTTGGCCTGAGGATCGATCGGCGCGGCGCTGAGGATCTCCAGCGAGCGGCGGGTCAGCGAATCGATGCGGCCCTCGACCGCGGCGAGCGCACCGACCGACTCGATCACCAGACACAATTCCCTGACCTGCGGCTCGGTCAGCTCGGTGCCGATGGATGTGCGCAGCAGTTTGGCCGCGACCGGGTCGACCTTCTCAGCGCGCTCGACCGCCTCGGCCAGCAGCACGGTGCGTTTACCGGATCGCAGATCGTCACCCGACGGCTTGCCGGTCACCGCGGGGTCACCGAACACGCCCAGCACATCGTCACGCAATTGGAAGGCCACGCCCAGGTTGGTGCCGAGCTCGTGGAAGGCGTCCTGCACGTCGGGCCGGTCGGCGGCGACCGCGGCGCCGAACTGCAGCGGGCGCGAGATCGTGTAGGACGCGGTCTTGTAGATGTTGACGGTCATCGCCGACGCGACGGATTCGGCTCCGCTGGACTCGGCGACGATGTCGAGGTACTGCCCGCCCAGCACCTCGGTCCGGATAGCCGACCACACCCGACGCACCCGCGCCTGCGCATCGGCGGGCACATCGGCGGTGGCAACGATGTCGTCAGCCCACACCAGCGCGAGGTCGCCGAGCAGGATGGCGGCCGAGATGCCGAACTGTTCGGCGGATCCGTGCCATTGGCTGCTGCGATGCTTGTCCGTGAACAGCCGGTGCACGGTCGGCAACCCGCGACGGGTGGCCGAGGCGTCGATCACGTCGTCGTGCACCAGCGCGCAGGCGTGCAGCAGCTCCAGCGCCGAGAACAGCCGCAGCATCGACGGATTCAACGGATCCTGCTGCCCGTCGGCCAGCGCCCGCCAGCCCCAATAGGCGAACGCGGGTCGCAGCCGCTTGCCGCCGCGCAGCACGAATTCTTCGAGGGCGGCGGTCAACTCCGCATAATCGGCGCCGATGTACGCAGCATCGCTGCGACGGCTGCGGAGATACTCCCGCAATTGGTCGGTGACGGCGCCTGCCAACTCGACGGCTGACGGTGCCGCTGCATCCACGCTCAGCGGGCGCCCCTTTCTGCAAGGTCAGTCTGTGTGTACTCGCCCCCGAGTGCTCTCAGACTAGAGCTTTCACGTCGGCCGGGGCGAGCGGTCCCGACTCGTATACGCAATACCCCCGATGATCCCGGCCACCAGGAACGACGCGAGGCCCAGCCAGATCGCCGCGCCGGTGAACGAGCGGGCGCTGGGATCGGTGTAGCGGGCCTGCGCGTTCATGGTGCTGACCACGCCGGGTCGCAGCTTCCATTCGACCACCTCGGCCGACACCTGGTCGCCGTTGGTGGACGTGACCTCGCCGGGGAACGCCACGGACAGCGATACGTCGGCTTCGGGGTCGTTGAGCGAGGTGAGATCGGCGCGGCCCTCGAGAATGACCAGGTCACCCGCGCGGCGCAGCGAGATGTCGACACCAGCGGCGTCCCGGTTCATGTTGGCCAGCTGCGGCAGCTCGGCGAAGGTCAGGTCCGAGAACACGGCCTGAGACCCCACGTAGTCATCGCGGTCGTAGTCCGAGACGGCCACCTTCTGCGCGAACGGCAGATTGTTCAGCAGCTGCGGGCCCTTGTCGTCGGCGTTGCGCGGTTTGGCCGCGGCGACGATCTGTCCCGAGACCCGGTCGTCGGGAGACACCGTGATCGACGCGCGTACCCGCACGCAGCCAACGGCCAGCGGCAGGACGAGCACCAGTAGCAACACCACCGCGAGCTTGCGGATCCGGCGGGAGCGAGCGGGCACGTGGTCATCGTGCCAGATCGGACGCTCTCACAGAGGCTCAGAGAGGTAAAGCCCGGCCCAGGATCGCGAAGGCGCGCGGATCGCCGGCGAAGTGATAGCCGCGGATGATGTCGACGAATCCGAGCCGCCGGTACAGCCGCCACGCCCGGTTGGCCTCGCCGTTGATCTCCGGGGTCGACAACAACACGTGCGCCTCGCCGCGGTCGGCCAGCAGCCGACGGGTCAGCGCTTCACCGAGTCCGCGCCCCTGTGCGCGCGGCGCGATGTGCAACTCGGTCAGCTCGAAGTAGCTCGTCATCAGCTCCGCGATCCGGGTCCGGTCCGCGCCGACCCGGTGCAGACCCTGCACGACCTGCTGCTGCCACCACTGGTCGGGCGCACCGCAGTAGCCGTATGCGATGCCGAGCAGCGGCGCCGAGGCCAGCGCCGCCGGTGAGCGCCCGGCGTCGTCGGCCGGCTCGGCCACCTCGACCGCTGCGACGGCCTTCCAGCCGTGTCTCCGGGTGTGCTCCAGCCACATCGACGCCCGCTGCTCCTCGGTGCCGCGGGGGTAGCGCATTGCGTCGACGTACACCGCGAGCGCGTCACCGAGACGCCGTTGCATATCGCTCGGCGAGAGATCGATGAGAAACGTCGCCAACTCTCGTTGCCTCTCTCGGGTGTCGAGCGGACCGTCCACACCATTATTGGGTGACCGAGGCCTCCAGGTGGCACCGCCTCACGGTCGCGGCCTTCGTCATAGAATCGAGGATCCAAGTAGGTGGTACGGCTCAGATTGACCTCGTATCATGACTGTTAGGTGCCCGTAAATGCGAGCACACTGAAGTTTGAACGTTTGAGACGGCAGGGCCGGCAAGGAGGGACGAATGCCACTCTCCGATCATGAGCAGCGCATGCTCGACCAGATCGAGAGCGCGCTCTATGCCGAGGACCCCAAGTTCGCTTCGAGCGTCCGCGGTGGGACTCTGCGCGCACCCTCGGCCCGGCGCCGCCTTCAGGGCGCCGCGCTCTTTGTGATCGGTCTGGCCATGCTGGTTTGCGGTGTCGCTTTCAAGGCCACCATGATTGGCAGCTTCCCGATCCTTTCGGTGATCGGCTTTCTGGTGATGTTCGGCGGCGTGATCTACGCCATCACCGGTCCGCGTGTCGCGGGCGGTCGCGACCGCTCAGGCGCTGAACCCGGTGGGCCGCGGCAGAAGAAGGCCAAGGGCTCGGGTGGCTCGTTCACCAGCCGGATGGAAGACCGCTTCCGCCGCCGCTTCGACGAGTAACGCCCACCGAGGCAAGGGGTAGCCCGCAGCGGGCTACCCCTTTTTCGTGCGCTCGCGTGTCGCGGCCCGGCTTCGGATCCCCCACATCGCCCCACCACCCGCCCTGAGGGCGGTCACCTGCAGTTTTATCTTCTGCGCGCCCCTGGGCATGGCGCTGACCGCGGGTAAAACACCTCGATGCGGGGGCGTGGTGGGGACATTCGGCCAAGTTTTGCTATCAAATGGAGCAATGTGGGGGATTGTGGGGTAAAGTGGCGGACAACGGAGCGACCGGGGCTCTGTTGATAGGCAGGGTGGTTGGAGGTAGGCCAGATGTTTCTGGGCACCTACACGCCGAAGCTCGACGACAAGGGGCGGCTCACGCTGCCCGCCAAGTTCCGCGACGCGCTGGCAGGAGGGTTGATGGTCACCAAGAGCCAAGATCACAGCCTGGCGGTCTACCCGCGCGCCGAGTTCGAAAAGCTGGCTCGACGGGCATCGCAGGCATCGCGCAGCAATCCGGAGGCGCGCGCGTTCCTTCGTAACCTGGCCGCGGCCACCGACGAGCAGCACCCCGACGGCCAGGGCCGGATCACGTTGTCAGCCGACCACCGCCGCTACGCGAACCTGTCGAAGGACTGCGTGGTGATCGGATCGGTTGACTACCTGGAGATCTGGGACTCCGCCGCATGGCAGGAGTACCAACAGACGCACGAAGAGAACTTCTCCGCGGCCACCGATGAAGCTCTTTCCGACATCATTTGAGGTGGCCGACCCGCACCTTGCCCGTGCATCGTGGCCTCTGCCCGAACCGGCCCTGACGTACTTCCCCGACGTCAGGTCCGCGACCTCGGACAGGGACCTCGGTGCAGGGGCCTTCATCAAAGAGGTTGCGATGGCCGCGAATTCGAACGAGCACCCACATATTCCCGTCCTGCTCGACAGGTGTGTCGAGTTGCTCAAACCGGCACTCACCCGCGAACACACCGACGGCGAGGGCGCAGTGCTGATCGACGCGACGCTGGGCGCGGGCGGACACGCCGAGCGCTTCCTCACCGAACTGCCCGGGCTGCGACTCATCGGCCTCGACCGCGACCCGGACGCACTGTGGATCGCGGGCGAGCGGTTGGCGCGGTTCGGTGACCGGGTCATGCTGGTGCGCACCCGCTACGACGGCATCGAAAGGGTGTTGGCCGAAACCGGTTACTGGGCAAGCCAAGTGCACGGCATCCTGTTCGACCTCGGCGTCTCGTCGATGCAACTCGACCGCACCGCGCGCGGCTTCTCCTACGCTGCCGACGCACCGCTGGACATGCGGATGGATCCCGACGCGGAGCTGACCGCAGCCGAGGTCATCAACACCTACGACGAGAAGACACTGAGCCGGGTGCTGCGGGAGTTCGGCGAAGAGCGGTTCGCGGGCCGCATCGCCGCGCAGATCGTTCGCCGCCGCGCGCAGCGGCCGTTCGTCACCACCGGCGAACTCGTCGAGTTGCTGTATCAGGCGATTCCCGCCCCCGCCCGCCGCACCGGCGGGCATCCGGCCAAGCGCACGTTCCAAGCGCTGCGCATCGTCGTCAACGGCGAATTGGACTCGCTGCGGGACGCCCTGCCCGCGGCCCTCAACGCATTGACACCCGGCGGCCGGATCGTGGTGATGGCCTACCAGTCGCTGGAGGACCGCATCGTGAAGAATCAGTTCGCCGCCGCCACCTCATCTCGCACCCCACCGGGACTGCCGGTCGAATTACCGGGCCACGGACCGGAATTCATCGCATTGACCCGCGGAGCCGAACGTGCGGGCGCCGAAGAGATCGAACTCAATCCGCGTAGCGCGTCGGTACGGCTACGGGCACTGGAAAAGGTGGGGGGTTGACCATGAAGGCACGCAAGCCGGCGTCGGTCCGCGGTGGCGACGAATCCCGTCGCGCCGGACGCAGCGCCACCCGCAGGCAGGCCGACGCCCAGCCGCGCAGGCGCAAGCCGACGCGTGAGCAGCGGCCGCAGCGCTCGGCGCCCGCGACCAACCCCATTCCGAGGCCGACGGACGCGCCGGCGCGGCCGAAGAACACCAGCCAGGCCAAGGCGCGGGCCAAGGCGCGAAAGGCGAAGGCGCCCAAGGTCGCCCGCCCGCCGCTGCGCGAGCGGATCATCGTCAGGCTGGCGTCGATCGACCTGAACCCGCGAACGCTCGTCGCACGGGTGCCGTTCGTCGTGCTGGTCATCTCCTCGCTCGGTCTCGGGCTCGGCGTCACGCTGTGGCTGTCGACGGACGCCGCGGAACGCTCGTATGAGCTCGGCCATGCCCGCGAGACGAATCAGGCTCTGCTGCAACAGAAGGAAGCGTTGGAACGTCAGGTGCTCGAGGCGCAGGCCGCCCCCGCGCTCGCCGAGGCGGCCCGCAACCTGGGCATGATCCCGTCACGCGACACCGCGCATCTGGTCCAGGATGCGTCTGGCAACTGGGTGGTGGTCGGAACGCCCAAGCCCGCGCAGGGCGTCGCGCCGCCACCACTGAACACCCCGCTGCCCGATGAGGCCCCGCCGCCTCCGCCCGCCCCGCCCGCCCCGCGCGTGGTGGATCCGCGCGAGCTCACCGTCCGGATGCCGCCCCGGGCACCGCTCCTGGCACCGGCACCGAACGCTCGACACCCGGCAGCGCAGCGGGCGGCGCGGTCCGCGGCGGCATCCGGACGGTGAGCTAGCGCGGATCCACCACGCGCGGGGCGGCTGCGCTGCCGGGTGTCGAGCGTTCGGTGCCGGTGCCAGGAGCGGTGCCCGGGGCGGCCCCGCTGGCGACGCCGCCAGGCGCGGAGGTGCCGCACGCGGTCAGCGGGCAGGTGCCTGCGCTCGGGCCCGCGGTCCCCGCACCCGTGCCCGCACCGCCTGCCGCACCTGCCGTTGACGCCCCCGCGGTCCCCGCCGTGGCCGCGCCAGTAGCCGGTGCGCCCGCATGAGCCGGCCAACTCCTCGGGGCCGTGTCGCCGGCGCGCCGAAAGGCAAAAAGGCCCAAGCCGGCCAGGAACGTCCCGCGAAAGCCCGCCGGACCCGGCAGGCTGCCGCCGAAAAGGGTTTGCGCAGTGCATCTTTCGTGTTCCGGCATCGAACGGGCAACGCGGTCATCTTCCTGGTACTGGTGGTTGCCGCCGCGCAGCTGTTCATGTTGCAGGTGCCGCGCGCCGCGGGTCTGCGCGCCGAGGCCGCCGGACAGCTCAAGGTCACCGATGTGGAAAAGGCAGTGCGCGGTGCGATCGTCGACCGCAACAACGACAAGCTCGCCTTCACCATCGAGGCGCGTGCGCTGACCTTCCAGCCGATCAAGATCCGCAAGCAACTCGAAGAGGCCAAGGCGAAAACGCCAGAGGCGCCCGACCCGCAGCGGCGACTGCGCGATATCGCCGCCGAAGTGGCGTTGCGGCTCAACAACAAACCCGATAAAGCGACCGTGCTCAAGAAGCTCAACAGCAACGACTCGTTCGTGTATCTGGCGCGCGCGGTCGATCCCGCCATCGCCGACGCCATCACCACGAAGTTCCCCGAGGTCGGGTCGGAGCGCCAGGACCTGCGCCAGTATCCCGGCGGATCGCTGGCGGCCAACATCGTCGGCGGCATCGACTGGGACGGCCACGGCCTTCTCGGACTGGAGGATTCGCTCGATGCCTCGCTCGCAGGCACCGACGGTTCGGTCACTTATGACCGCGGCTCCGACGGTGTGGTGATCCCGGGCAGCTACCGCAACCGCCATGACGCGGTCGACGGGTCGACGGTGATGCTGACCCTCGACGACGACATCCAGTTCTATGTGCAGCAGCAGGTGCAGCAGGCCAAGGACATGTCCGGCGCCAAGCACGTTTCGGCCGTCGTGCTGGACACGAAAACCGGTGAGGTGCTTGCGATGGCGAACGACAACACGTTCGATCCGTCGCAGGACGTCGGCCGCCAGTCCGACCGGGATCTCGGCAACCCGTCGGTGTCGTCGCCGTTCGAACCGGGTTCGGTGAACAAGATCGTGACCGCGGCCTCGGTGATCGAATTCGGGCTGTCCAGTCCCGACGAGGTGTTGCAGGTACCCGGTGAGATCGAGATGGGCGGCGTCACCGTGCACGACGCGTGGGAACACGGGGTCACGCCGTACACCACCACCGGCATCTTCGGAAAGTCGTCGAACGTCGGCACACTGATGCTGGCCCAGCGGATCGGACCGGAGCGCTACGCCGACATGCTCACCAAATTCGGGCTCGGCCAGCGTACCGGCGTCGGACTGCCCGGCGAGAGCGCAGGTCTGGTACCGCCCATCGACCAGTGGTCGGGCAGCTCGTTCGCCAATCTGCCCATCGGGCAAGGTCTTTCGATGACCCTGCTGCAGATGACCGCGATGTACCAGGCGATCGCCAATGACGGGGTGCGCATCCCCCCGCGCATCGTCAAGACCACCATCGCGCCCGACGGCACGCGCAAGGACGAGCCGAGGCCGGAGGGTGTGCGGGTGGTGTCGCCACAGACCGCTCAGACGGTGCGCCAGATGCTGCGCGCGACGCTGCAGCGCGATCCGACGGGCGTCCAGCAGGGCACCGGCTCACAGGGCGCGGTCGACGGCTACCAGATCTCGGGCAAGACGGGCACCGCACAGCAGATCAACCCCGCCTGCGGGTGCTACTACGACGACGTCTACTGGATCACGTTCGCGGGCATGGTTCCCACCGACAACCCCCGCTACGTGATCGGCGTGATGGCCGACAACCCGCAACGCACCGCCGACGGCCAGCACGGCACCACGATGGCACCGCTGTTCCACAACATCGCCGCCTGGCTGTTGCAGCGGGAGAACGTGCCGCTGTCACCCGACCCCGGCCCGCCGCTGACGCTGCAGGCCACCTGACCGACGTGGCCCGCGCGGCCAGGTCGGTAGGGTGTCTACGCCATGAACCTGCGTCCCACTCAACCCGTCGGCGAACTGCTGGGGCGGCTGGCACAGCAGGTGCGGGCGGTGCCCGCAGGTGGGGGAGCCGTGCCGGACGTTCGGGTCACCGGCGTCACGCTGCGCGGCCAGAACGCCCAGCCGGGCGACCTGTTCGCGGCGCTGCCGGGGGCGTCGGCGCACGGCGGGCGCTATGCCGCTGACGCGGTGGCGCGCGGCGCCGTCGCCGTCCTGACGGACCCGCAGGGTGTCGACGCGATGGGTGCCGACGTCGACGTGCCTGTGCTGCTGCACCCCGAGCCGCGTTCGGTGCTCGGCGAATTGGCGGCCACCGTCTACGGACACCCGTCGGATCGGCTGCGGGTGATCGGCGTGACGGGCACGTCCGGCAAGACCACCACGACGTATCTGGTGGAGGCGGGCCTGCGCGCCGCGGACCGGGTGGCAGGCCTGATCGGCACTGTCGGCGTCCGCATCGACGGCCGCGAGCAGCCCAGCGCGCTCACCACGCCCGAGGCGCCCGACCTGCAGGCGCTGCTCGCGGTGATGGTCGAACAGGGTGTCGACACCGTCGTGATGGAGGTGTCCAGCCACGCGCTGACCTTGGGCCGCGTCGACGGCGTTCATTTCGCGGTCGGTGGCTTCACCAACCTGTCGCGCGACCACCTCGACTTCCATCCGACGATGCAGGATTACTTCGACGCCAAGGCGCGGCTGTTCGACCCGCAATCACCCACGCACGCAACGCTTTCCGTAATTTGCATCGACGACGACGCAGGACGCCAGATGGCCAGGGTCGCACACCAGCCGGTGTCGGTCAGCGCCACCGGACGCGACGCCGACTGGCGGGTGGAGAACATCAGCACCGTCGAACTCGGCGCGCAGGAGTTCTTCGCCGTCGACCCCGCGGGCGTGCACCACGGGCTGCGGATCGGGCTGCCCGGCCGCTACAACGTCGGCAATTGCCTGCTGGCGATCGCGCTGCTGGACGCAGTCGGGGTGTCGCCGGAACAGGCCGCGCCGGGACTGCGCACCGCCACCGTGCCCGGTCGACTCGAACCGATCGACCGCGGGCAGGGCTTCCTCGCGCTGGTCGACTACGCGCACAAACCCGGCGCGCTGCGGGCGGTCCTCGAGACGCTGCGCGCGCAGAGCGACGGCAGGCTCGCCGTCGTGTTCGGCGCTGGCGGCAACCGCGACCCCGGCAAGCGGGAGCCGATGGGGCTGGTCGCGGCCGAACTGGCCGACCTGGTGGTGGTCACCGACGACAACCCCCGCGACGAGGACCCCGCCGCGATCAGGGCGGCGATCGTGGCAGGCGCCAAACAGGGCGCGGCCCAGGTGGTCGAGATCGGCGACCGCCGTGAGGCGATCGGCCACGCGGTGGCGTGGGCGCAACACGGTGACGTGGTGCTGATCGCAGGCAAGGGCCACGAGGCGGGCCAGACCAGCCACGGGCAGACCAAACCGTTCGACGACCGCATCGAACTCGCGGCGGCCCTCGAATCGCGAAGGCCCCGGCCGTGATCGAGCTGACCGTGGCCCAGGTCGCCGACATCGTCGGCGGCAGGCTCGCCGACATCACGCCGCACGAGGCGGAAACCACCCGCATCACCGGCACCGTCGAATTTGATTCGCGCGCAGTCACTCCCGGCTCGTTGTTCCTCGCGCTGCCCGGCGCGCGCTCGGACGGCCACGACTTCGCAGCCGCCGCCGTCGACGCGGGCGCCGTCGCTGTGCTGGCCGCACGTCCGGTGGGGGTGCCCGCGATCGTGGTCGACCCCGCACCCGCCCGCGATGCCGGTGCCAGCGTGCTGGAACACGACACCGACGGATCGGGCGCCGCGGTGCTCGCGGCGCTAGCGCGACTGGCGCAAGCGGTCGCGGCGGAACTGGTCGCGGGCGGGCTGACGATCATCGGGATCACCGGTTCCTCCGGTAAGACCTCGACGAAGGATCTGCTGGCCGCGGTGCTCGCGCCGCTGGGCGAAGTGGTCGCACCGCCGGGATCCTTCAACAACGAACTCGGCCACCCGTGGACGGTGTTGCGCGCCACCGAGTCCACCGACTACCTGGTGCTCGAGATGTCGGCGCGCCATCCAGGCAACATCGCGGCGCTCGCCGAGATCGCGCCGCCGTCGATCGCCGTCGTACTCAACGTCGGCACCGCGCACCTCGGCGAATTCGGCTCAAGGGAGGCCATCGCGGCGACCAAAGCCGAACTGCCGCAAGCAGTTCCAGCGTCGGGCGTGGTGATCCTCAACGTCGACGACACCGCGGTGGCCGCGATGGCCGAGCAGACCTCCGCGCGGGTGGTGCGGGTGGGTCGGTCGGCCACCGCCGATGTGCGGGCGCAGGCCGTCACACTCGACGCGCTGGCCCGCCCGCGGTTCACCCTGCACACCGAAGCCGGGCAGATCGACGTCGCGCTGGCCGTACACGGCGATCATCAAGTCTCGAACGCGCTGTGCGCGGCGGCCGTCGCGCTCGAGTGCGGTGCGACCCTCGACCAGGTCGCCGCCGCGCTGGCCGCGGCCACCCCGGTGTCCAAACACCGCATGCAGGTGGCCACCCGCACCGACGGGGTGACCGTCATCAACGACGCCTACAACGCCAACCCGGACTCCATGCAGGCGGGGCTGAAGGCGCTGGCCGCCATCGCCCGCGAGGGCGGCGGGAAGCGGCGCAGTTGGGCGGTGCTCGGTGAGATGGCCGAACTCGGCGACGACGCGATAACCGAGCATGACCGCATCGGCCGGTTGGCGGTGCGATTAGATGTGTCTCGACTCGTCGTCGTGGGAACCGGGAGGGCTATGAGCGCCATGCACCACGGGGCGGTGATGGAGGGATCGTGGGGCTCCGAGGCCACCATGGTCGCCGACGCCGACGCCGCGCTGGCATTGCTTCAGGCCGAACTGCAGGCCGGCGACGTGGTGCTGGTGAAAGCCTCGAATGCGGCAGGGCTGGGTGCGCTTGGCGACGCGCTGACCGCTGAGGCTCGCCGATGAGGCAGATCCTCATCGCCGTCGGCATCGCGCTGACGGTGTCGATCCTGCTGACACCGCTGCTGATCAAGCTGTTCACCCGCCAGGGGTTCGGCCACGAGATCCGCGAGGACGGGCCGCCAAGCCACCACAAGAAGCGCGGCACCCCGTCGATGGGCGGCGTCGCGATCGTGGCGGGCATCTGGGCGGGCTACCTGGGCACCCAGTTGATCGGCATCGTGATGGACGGCAAGGGGCCGTCGGCGTCGGGTTGGCTGGTGCTCTTCCTCGCCACCGCGCTGGGCGCCGTCGGGTTCGTCGACGACCTGATCAAGATCCGCCGGGCCCGCAATCTGGGCCTGAACAAGACTGCCAAGACCATCGGCATCCTGGCCGCCGCCGTGCTGTTCGGCGTGCTGGCCCTGCAGTTCCGCAACGCCGACGGGCTGACGCCGGGCAGCCCGGAACTGTCGTACGTGCGCGAGATCGCCACCGTCACTCTGGCCCCGGCGATCTTCGTGCTGTTCTGCATCGTGATCGTCAGCGCCTGGTCGAACGCGGTGAACTTCACCGACGGCCTCGACGGCCTCGCCGCGGGCGCGATGGCCATGGTGTGCGCGGCGTACGTGCTCATCACGTTCTGGCAGTTCCGCAACGCCTGCGCCACCAGCCCCGGCCTCGGCTGCTACAACGTGCGCGACCCGCTGGATTTGGCGATCATCGCCGCGGCGACCGCGGGCGCCTGCATCGGCTTCCTGTGGTGGAACGCCGCGCCCGCCAAGATCTTCATGGGCGACACCGGGTCGCTGGCGCTGGGCGGCATCATCGCCGGACTGTCGGTGACCAGCCGCACCGAGATGCTGGCCGTCGTGCTCGGCGCGCTGTTCGTGGCCGAGGTGACGTCGGTCGTCGTGCAGATCATGGCGTTTCGGACCACAGGGCGCCGGGTCTTCCGGATGGCGCCGTTCCATCACCACTTCGAACTCGTCGGCTGGGCGGAGACCACCGTCATCATCCGGTTCTGGCTGCTCACGGCGATCGCGTGTGGGCTCGGTGTCGCGCTCTTCTACAGCGAGTGGCTGACCACAGTCGGGGCCTGACGTGGAGCTGTCAGGGGCCAAGGTCCTCGTCGCCGGTGCCCGCGTCACCGGCCGCGCGATCCTGGCCGCGCTGACGCCGCTCGGCGCACGCGCCACGCTGACCGACGACAGTCCGTCGATGCTGACCGAGTTCGCACAGAACGGCGTCGCGGTGATCGACGCGGCCAGCGCCGCCGAGCGGATCACCGACTTCGACCTGGTCGTCACCAGCCCAGGCCTGCCGCCGACCGCGGCGGTGCCTGCCGCGGCAGCGGCAGCGGGCGTGCCGATCTGGGGAGACGTCGAATTGGCTTGGCGGCTGGACGTTTCCGGCCGGTACGGGCCGCCGCGACGCTGGCTCGTCGTGACCGGCACCAACGGCAAGACCACGACCACGTCGATGCTGCACGCGATGCTGGTCGCCGCGGGCCGCAGCGCGCTGCTGTGCGGCAACATCGGCGACCCGGTGCTCGATGTGCTCGAGCAGACGGCCGAGTTGATGGCCGTCGAGCTGTCCAGCTTCCAACTGCACTGGGCGCCGTCGCTGCGTCCGGAGGCGGGCGCGGTGCTCAACGTCGCCGAGGATCACCTGGACTGGCACGGGTCGATGGAGGCCTACGCCCGCGACAAGGCCAGGGTGCTGGACGGCCGCGTCGCCGTGGTCGGACTCGACGACCCGGTCGCGGCGGGCCTGCTGGGAGGCGCGGCCGCCGGCGTGCGGGTCGGCTTTCGGCTCGGTGAACCGGGGCCGGGGGAGTTGGGTGTGCGCGACGGCGTGCTCGTCGACAACGCGTTCGGCGACGACGTGCCGCTCGTCGACGCCGATGCGATCCCGGTGGCAGGCCCGGTAGGGGTGCTCGACGCGTTGGCCGCCGCGGCGCTGGCCCGCGCCGTCGACGTGCCACCGGAGGCCATCGCCGCCGCGCTGCGCGGCTTCGAGGTCGGTAAGCACCGCGCGCAGGTGGTCGGTGACGTCGACGGCGTCAGCTACGTCGACGACTCCAAGGCCACCAACCCGCACGCAGCGCAGGCGTCGATCACCGCGTATCCGCGGGTGGTCTGGATCGCCGGCGGCCTGCTGAAGGGCGCCTCGGTCGACGAACTGGTTGCTGCAGTGGCGAATCGCCTGGTCGGAGTGGTGTTGATCGGTCGCGACCGGAACCTGATCCGGGATGCGTTATCGCGACACGCCCCGGATGTCCCCGTCGTGGAGGTTGTGACGGGGGAGGATTCTGGGGTGCGTGGGGTAAATGTGACTCGACTGATGACTGAGGTCGTCGACGCCGCCCGCGGCTTGGCGACTCCCGGCGACACCGTGTTACTGGCCCCGGCCGGTGCGTCCTTCGACCAGTTCAGCGGCTACGGCCAGCGCGGCGATGCGTTCGCCGCCGCCGTCTCCGCACTGACCCGGTAGGCGCCGGTGAGCAACATCCTGACCCGGTTGCGGCACCGGCGTACGAAGCCGAACACCGAACCGGGCGGCGACGGCGTCGTCACGGCCGAGGCACCTGCGCCGCGGACCAGATTCGGTGCGTGGCTGGGCCGGCCGATGACGTCGTTCCACCTCATCATCGCGGTCACCGCGCTGCTCATCACGCTGGGCCTCACCATGGTGTTGTCCGCCTCGGGGGTGCACAGCTACGACGAGGACGGCTCACCGTGGGCGATCTTCGCCAGGCAGGTGCTGTGGACCATCGTTGGGTTGTTCGCGTTCTACGTCGCGCTGCGCATGCCCGTGCAGTTGATGCGCAGGCTGGCGTTCACCGGCTTCGCGCTCACCATCGTGATGCTGGTGCTGGTGCTGATCCCGGGCGTCGGCACCGAAGCCAACGGTTCCCGCGGTTGGTTCGTGATCGCCGGGTTCTCCATGCAGCCGTCGGAACTGGCCAAGATCGCGTTCGCGATCTGGGGTGCGCATCTGCTCGCGGCGCGGCGCATGGAGCATGCCTCGCTTCGCGAGATGCTGATCCCGCTGGTGCCGGCCGCGGTGATCGCGCTGGCGCTGATCGTCGCGCAGCCAGACCTGGGGCAGACGGTGTCGCTCGGCATCATCCTGCTCGGTCTGCTCTGGTACGCGGGCCTGCCGCTGCGGGTGTTCTTGTCCTCACTGCTCGCGGTGATGGCGTCGGCGGCCGTGCTGGCGGTCTCCGAGGGATACCGATCCGACCGGGTGCAGTCCTGGCTCAACCCGGGCGCCGACTCGCAGGGCTCCGGCTACCAGGCACGGCAGGCCCGGTTCGCGCTGGCCAACGGCGGGGTGTTCGGCGACGGGCTCGGGCAGGGCACCGCGAAGTGGAACTATCTGCCCAACGCCCACAACGACTTCATCTTCGCGATCATCGGCGAGGAACTCGGGTTCGTCGGCGCCATCGGGTTGCTGTGCCTGTTCGGGCTGTTCGCCTACACCGGCATGCGGATCGCGCGGCGGTCCGCCGACCCGTTCCTGCGGCTGCTGACCGCCACCGCGACGCTGTGGGTGATGGGCCAGGTGTTCATCAACGTCGGCTACGTGGTCGGCCTGCTGCCGGTCACGGGGCTGCAGCTGCCGCTCATCTCGGCGGGTGGAACATCAACCGCGACAACACTTTTGATCATCGGCATCATGGCAAACGCGGCCAGGCACGAACCGGAGGCGGTGGCCGCGCTGCGCGCGGGGCGCGACGACCGGGTCAACCGGTTGTTGCGGCTGCCGCTGCCGGAGCCGTACGTGCCGACCAAGACCGAGGCGCTGCGCGACCGGTTGCGCACCAAGCCCGGCGCCGCGCCCGCCAAGTCGGCGCGCAAACCCGAGCGCAAACCGGATCGCAAGCCCGCGCCCGCCAAGAAGCGCAAACCCCAACCGGCCGACCGGCAGGGTCGGCGCGCAGGGCATCATGGAGGCGCCCAGCGACAGCGCCGGGCGAGAACATTGGAAGGCCAGCGTTACGGGTGAGCGCATCGATCGTCCTTGCGGGCGGCGGCACAGCGGGGCATGTCGAACCCGCCATGGCCGTGGCCGACGCGCTCACCGCGCTCGACCCGGAGATTCGCATCACTGCGCTGGGCACCCAGCGTGGCCTGGAAACGCGACTGGTGCCCGAGCGCGGATATCGACTCGAGTTGATCACTCCCGTGCCGCTGCCGCGCAAGCCGTCGGGTGACCTGCTGCGGTTGCCGCTGCGGGTGCGACGCGCCGTCCGGCAAACCCGCGCTGTGCTCGACGACGTCGACGCCGACGTGGTGATCGGCTTCGGCGGCTACGTCGCACTGCCCGCGTACCTGGCCGCCCGCGGCGGGCCGTTGCGGCGCCGCGTTCCCGTCGTGGTGCACGAGGCCAACGCGCGCGCCGGCTGGGCCAACCGGGTGGGGGCGCGCTCCGCGCAGCGGGTGTTGTCCGCGGTGTCCGATCCCGGGTTGAAGCGCGTCGAGGTCGTCGGGGTGCCGGTGCGCGCATCGATCACGGCGCTGGACCGCAAGGCACTGCGCAGCGAGGCGCGGGCGCACTTCGGCTTCGCCGATGACGCCAGGGTGTTGCTGGTGACCGGCGGCTCCCAGGGCGCACAGCGAATCAACCAAGCCGTCGCCGGCGCTGCGAAAGACCTTGCCGCCGCTGGCATTTCGGTACTGCACGCGCACGGCCCGAAGAACACCCTCGACCTTCGCGAACCCGCCGACGGGGATCCGCCGTACGTCGCCGTGCCGTATCTGGATCGGATGGACCTGGCCTATGCGGCGGCCGATCTGGCGGTCTGCCGGTCGGGGGCCATGACGGTCGCCGAGGTGACCGACGTCGGCCTGCCCGCGGTGTACGTGCCGCTTCCGATCGGCAACGGCGAACAGCGACTCAACGCGCTGCCCGTAGTCACCGCGGGCGGCGGTCTGCTGGTCGACGACGCCGACCTCACCCCGGCCTTCGTGGCGGACACGGTGACAGGCCTGCTCAACGACGACGCCAGGCTGCGGGCGATGACCGCCGCCGCCGCGCTCGCCGGGCACAGGGACGCGGCGCAGCGAGTCGCAGAAGTGGCGCTCGAAGTCGCGAGAAAGCGGTTGCGATGAACGGCAATTCGCTGCCGGACGAGCTGCAGCGGGTGCACATGGTCGGCATCGGCGGAGCCGGTATGTCCGGTATCGCGCGCATCCTGCTCGACCGGGGCGGCATGGTGTCCGGTTCGGACGCCAAGGAATCGCGCGGGGTGATCGCGCTGCGCGCCCGCGGCGCCTCGATCCGGATCGGGCACGACGAGTCGTCGCTGGACCTGCTGCCGGGCGGACCGACCGCGGTGGTCACCACGCATGCCGCCATTCCCAAGACCAACCCCGAACTGGTGGAGGCGCGTCGCCGCGGCATTCCGGTGATCATGCGGCCCGTGGTGCTGGCCAAGCTGATGGCCGGGCACACCACGCTGATGGTCACCGGCACCCACGGGAAGACCACCACGACGTCGATGTTGATCGTGGCGTTGCAGCACAGCGGCTTTGATCCCTCATTTGCGGTCGGAGGCGATCTCGGCGAGGCGGGCACCAACGCCCACCACGGCAGCGGCGACTGTTTCGTCGCCGAGGCCGACGAGAGCGACGGATCGCTGCTGGAGTACACCCCCGACGTCGCCGTGGTCACCAACATCGAGGCCGACCACCTTGACTTCTTCGGCAGCGCCGAGGCCTACAGCGCGGTGTTCGACGGCTTCGTCGAGCGTCTGAAACCCGGTGGCGTGCTGGTGGTCTGCACCGACGATGCCGGTGCCGCCGGGCTTGCCGAACGCACTGCCGCGCTTGGCATTCGGGTGCTGCGGTACGGAAGCGACCCGGCGCAACAGCTGGCGGGCACACTGTTGAGTTGGGAGCAGCAGGGCACCGGCGCGGTCGCCCACATCCAACTCGACGGGGAAACGCACCCCAGGGTGATGCGGCTGTCGGTGCCTGGCAGACACATGGCGCTCAACGCGCTCGGTGCGCTGCTGGCGGCCACCCACATCGGCGCGCCTGTCGACGCGGTGCTCGACGGGCTGGCCAACTTCGAGGGCGTGCGGCGGCGTTTCGAACTGGTCGGCACCACCAACGGCGTGCGGGTCTTCGACGATTACGCGCATCACCCGACCGAGGTGGCCGCCACCATCACCGCTCTGCGCGCGGTCGCTGCGCAGGGCGACCCCGGATTCGCAGGCCGCTCCATCGTCGTGTTCCAGCCGCACTTGTATTCGCGGACAGCGACTTTCGCCCGCGAATTCGGGCAGGCCCTCAGCCAGGCCGACGAGGTGTTCGTCCTTGACGTCTACGCCGCGCGGGAACAACCGATGGCGGGCGTCAGCGGCGCGATGATCGTCGACCACGTCACCGCCCCGGTGACCTACGTGCCGAACCTCTCCGCGGTGGCGGAGCAGGTGGCCGCGGCCGCCGACCCCGGCGATGTCGTCATCACCATGGGCGCAGGCGATGTCACGATGCTGGGCAAGGAAATCCTTGCCGCGCTTCGTATCAGGGCCAACCGCAGCGCACCGGGCGGGTCGGGGAAAGCGCTGCGATGACCGAGCCGACCGAGTCGACCGATCAGGACACAGGCGAGGCAGGCGCCCCGCAGGAGACGTTGCCGCCTGCCGCGGCTGCCGACTACGAGGGGCCGCGACGACGGGCCCGGCGGGAGCGCGAGGAGCGCCGCGCCGCGCAGGCCAGGGCGATGGCGATCGAGAATGCCCGCCGGGAGGCGAAACGCCGCGTCATGGGCGGGCCGGCCGACGACTCGAAAAAGCTTGGCCGCCGGGCGGTTCGGGGCCTGAAGGTGCTGATGTGGTCGGCGCTGATCAGCGTCGTGGTGGTCGGCCTCGGCCTGCTGCTGTACTTCACGCCGATCATGTCGGCGCGCAACATCGTCGTGGTCGGATTGGGCGCGGTGACACAGGACGAGGTGATCGCCGCCGCCGCGGTGCAACCCGGCACACCGCTGCTGCAGGTCGACACCGACGCGGTGGCCGAGCGCGTCGCGGCGATCCGGCGGGTGGCCAGTGCGCGCGTCCAGCGGCAGTACCCGTCGACGTTGCGTGTCACCGTCGTCGAGCGAATCCCCGTCGTGGTCAAGGACTATCCGGACGGGCCCCACCTGTTCGACAAGGACGGCGTGGACTTCGCGACGGCACCGCCGCCAGCGGGCGTGCCGTATCTGGACACCGACAACCCAGGCCCCAGCGATGCCCCGACCAAGGCGGCGCTGCAGGTGATGACCGCGCTGCGCCCCGAGGTGGCCGGACAGGTCGGCCGCATCGCCGCGCCGTCGGTCGCCGCGATAACGCTGACGTTGATCGACGGCAGAACCGTGGTGTGGGGCACCACCGACCGCACCGAGGAGAAAGCGCTCAAGTTGGGCGCGCTGCTGACCCAGCCGGGTCAGACCTACGACGTGTCCAGTCCGGACCTGCCCACCGTCAAATAGCTCATTGCTGTTCGGGTGGGGTGCAGTCCAGCCACACGCCGTTCTCCCGGACGAGCATCGCCGAATTGGTTCGTGACTGCGGCTCCGTGTCGCCCACCCGCTGCGTCACCGTCACGTCGGCCGTCGCGGTGTCACCGACGATCACGATGTTCTCGACTTTGTCGAGTTGCACCGACATCGATTGCTTGACGACGTCCAACATCGTGGTCCTGTAGGCGTTTGCGTCCTTGCGGATCACCGCATCCGCCGCTGCCTGTAGCGACTGCTCGGAGGCACCGGGGAACTGCGCGCCGAGTTGAGCGGCGAACGCCTGCGCACCCATCGAGGCCGCGGCATCGGCCGGGTACATGTCCATCGGCGGGATGGCGCTGTCCACCGACGAGGCGTGCTCGCGGTACTTCGGGCAGGTCAACTGCCCGACCTTGGCGAAGTCCCATGCGCCGAAAGCGGCGCTTTCCTGGGTGAGGACGTCCCGGACCTGGTCCTCGTCCGAGGCTTTCGGGGTTGGTGCAGGCGACGACTCCTTGGCTACCTCGGACGTCGGCGTGGGGGTGGGTTCGCTCTTCTCACTCTTGTCCCCACAGCCCGAGAGGGCCAGCGCTGCTGCGAACACGGCGATCCCGGCGATACGGATGTTCCGACCCATCAAAGCCCCCCCTAGGCGTAAGCACAGCAAAGTGTTTGGTTGATTGTGGCAGCAACGCCGGGCGGTTAGCGCGGACTTCGGCGAACACACGTTGCGCGGAAAATCTCGACACGTGCTTCGGCGCGCCTGCACGGCTACGCCGCGACCGCCCCCTACCGTTCTGGATGCGCGGAACAACTTGACATAACTATAACCCTCTGGTTGAGGTTGAGAGTTTGCCGAGGTGTTGCGCACGTGGAATCGCAACAAGGGAGGAAGGCGACAGATGACCCCCCCGCACAACTACCTCGCCGTCATCAAGGTGGTCGGCATCGGCGGTGGCGGCGTCAATGCCGTCAACCGGATGATCGAGCAGGGCCTCAAGGGCGTCGAGTTCATCGCGATCAACACCGACGCGCAGGCGTTGTTGATGAGCGACGCCGACGTCAAGCTCGACGTGGGCCGCGACTCCACCCGCGGTCTCGGCGCTGGAGCCGACCCCGAGGTCGGTCGCAAGGCCGCCGAGGACGCCAAGGACGACATCGAAGAACTGCTGCGCGGCGCCGACATGGTGTTCGTCACCGCCGGTGAGGGTGGTGGCACCGGCACCGGCGGGGCGCCGGTCGTCGCGACCATCGCGCGCAAGCTAGGTGCGCTGACCGTCGGCGTGGTGACGCGGCCGTTCTCCTTCGAGGGCAAGCGGCGCAGCAACCAGGCCGAAAACGGCATCACCTCGCTTCGGGAGAGTTGCGACACCCTGATCGTCATCCCCAACGACCGGCTGCTGCAGATGGGCGATGCCGCCGTGTCGTTGATGGACGCGTTCCGCGCCGCCGACGAGGTGCTGCTCAACGGCGTGCAGGGCATCACGGATCTGATCACCACGCCCGGTCTGATCAACGTCGACTTCGCCGACGTAAAGGGTGTGATGAGCGGCGCGGGCACCGCGTTGATGGGCATCGGGTCGGCGCGGGGTGACGGCCGTGCGCTCAAGGCCGCCGAGATCGCGATCAACTCGCCACTGCTCGAGGCTTCGATGGAGGGCGCGCAGGGGGTGCTGTTGTCCGTGGCGGGCGGCAGTGACCTCGGGTTGTTCGAGATCAACGAGGCCGCGTCGCTGGTGCAGGACGCCGCCCATCCGGAAGCCAACATTATCTTCGGCACGGTCATCGACGACTCGCTCGGCGACGAAGTTCGGGTGACGGTGATCGCCGCGGGCTTCGATGCCCAGGGGCCCGGCCGCAAACCGGTGGTCGGCGCCACCGGCGCGCAGTCGATCACGCCAGGAAAGGCCGGGACGGTCAGCACCTCGTTGTTCGACCCTGCGGATGCGGCCAGCGTGCCGGTGCACACCAACGGCGCGACGGTGAAGATCGGTGGCGACGACGGTGGCATCTCTGACGATGACGTCGACGTGCCGCCGTTCATGCGCCACTGATGCACGTGCGGATACTGGGCGAGTGACCGTTCGTATCCGCCGCGTGACCACCACCCGCGCTGGCGGCGTCTCCGCGCCGCCGTTCGATACCTTCAATCTCGGCGACCATGTCGGTGACGATCCGGCGGCCGTGGCCGCCAATCGGAAACGACTCGCCGCCGCGCTGAAATTGGGCGACGACCGCGTGGTGTGGATGAACCAAGTGCACGGCGATCATGTGGTGCGTGTCGACGGCCCGGTCGAGGTGGCCGTCGACAATACCGATGCATTGGTCACTACCACGCCGCGATTGGCTTTGGCGGTGGTAACCGCCGATTGTGTTCCGGTTTTAATGGGCGATGCCCGCGCGGGCGTGGTGGCGGCCGTTCACGCGGGGCGGGTCGGTGCGCAGAAGGGTGTCGTGGTCAGGACGGTGGAGGCCATGCTCGAGGCGGGCGCTCGGGTCGACGACATCTCGGCGTTGTTGGGTCCCGCGGTCAGCGGAGCCAACTACGAAGTGCCCGCGCAGATGGCCGCCGACGTCGATGCCGCGCTGCCCGGCAGTCGCACGACCACCTCGCGGGGCACCCCCGGTCTTGATCTACGAGCCGGAATCGCTAGGCAATTAACGACTTTGGGGATCACGGCCATCGATGTCGACCCGCGCTGCACAGTGGCCGACCGCAATCTGTTCAGTCATCGTCGCGATGCACCGACGGGACGGCTGGCGTCGTTGGTGTGGATGGAATGACCGCGATGGCGAGCACACGTGAACGGGAACTGGCCGATGCGCTGACGGCGCTGCGGGCCCGACTGGACCGCGCCGCCGAGGCCGCAAATCGCAATGCAAATGAAATTGAATTACTGCCCATAACGAAATTCTTTCCGGCTAGTGACGTACTTATTTTGCATCGTTTGGGGTGTCGACAATTCGGCGAATCGCGCGAACAGGAAGCGTCGAATAAATGCGCGGAAGTCGGTGCGGTGTTGGGAACTGAGCCGATTCGCTGGCATATGGTCGGGCGGATTCAGCGCAACAAAGCGCGGTCGATCGCGGGATGGGCGTACGCCGCGCACTCGGTCGACAGCGCCAAGCTGATCGCCGCGCTGGACCGGGCCGCCTGCGACGCGCTGGCCGACGGCCGCCGGGCCGAACCGCTGCGCGTCTACCTCCAACTGAGCCTCGACGGCGACGAGTCCAGGGGAGGAGTGGCCATCGGCAGGCCGGAATCGGTGGACGAACTGTGCGCCGCCGTCGACGCCGCCGACGGGTTGGACTTCGTCGGGCTGATGGGCATTCCGCCACTGGACGCCGATCCCGACGAGGCTTTCGCGCGGCTGCAAGAGGAAAGGGATCGGGTGCAGAAGTCCTATGACCAGCGCCTCGGGCTGTCGGCCGGTATGTCCAGCGACCTCGAAAGCGCGGTCAAACACGGTTCGACGTGTGTGCGTGTCGGTACCGCGCTGATGGGGCAACGACCGCTAACGTCACCCTGAGTAGTCACTCTAGTCACATCTTCATCACAGACAACAGAGTCAGAACACCTCGGAAGGGTCCACCGATGAGCACACTGCACAAGGTCAAGGCCTACTTCGGTATGGCGCCGATGGAGGACTACGACGACGAGTACTACGACGACGACGACCGCGCCCCCGCCCGCAGCTACTCACGTCGGTCCCGCGACTTCGAGGACGACGGATACGGCCGCGGTTACGACGACAGGCTGCCCGGCCGCGACTACGACGAGCCGAGCTTCCGCGGCGGCTACCGCGACGAGGACAGGTTCGACGCCAGGCTGCGTGGCCCGCGCGAATTCGACCGGCCCGCACCCCGATTCAGCTCCCTACGTGGCTCGACGCGCGGCGCGCTTGCGATGGACCCGCGCCGCATGGCCGAACTCTTCGACGCAGGCAGCCCGCTGTCGAAGATCACCACGCTGCGCCCGAAGGACTACAGCGAGGCCCGCACGATCGGCGAACGCTTCCGTGACGGCACCCCGGTGATCATGGACCTGGTGAGCATGGACAACGCCGACGCCAAACGACTCGTCGACTTCGCTGCCGGGCTGGCGTTCGCGTTGCGCGGTTCGTTCGACAAGGTGGCCACCAAGGTCTTCCTGCTCTCACCGGCCGATATCGACGTCAGCGCCGAGGAGCGCAGGCGGATTGCGGAGGCCGGCTTCTACGCGTACCAGTAGGTATTCGGCGCGGCAGGTAGGCTGGCGTCGCGCTTCGCATGCGATGAGTTGCGGAGCTGTATCCAATGTCACACCTCTGCCCGTAGTGAGGACGGCTGTCGTTGTCGCTCTTCTTCGAGATCCTCGGTTTCGCGCTGTTCGTCTTCTGGCTGTTGTTGATTGCGCGCGTCGTCGTCGAGTTCATCCGGTCGTTCTCCCGCGACTGGCAGCCCAAGGGGCTGACCGTGGTCGTGCTCGAGGTGATCATGACGGTCACCGACCCGCCGGTGAAATTGCTGCGCCGGCTCATTCCGCAGCTCACCATAGGCGCGGTCCGGTTCGATCTGTCGATCATGGTGCTGCTGCTGGTGGCGTTCATCGGGATGCAGCTGGCGTTCGGCGCCGCGGCGTGAGATCCGGCCCGCGAGCCGGTATTTGGCGACCGGGACGCTAGCTGCGAACGGTTTGCCGAGGGCAATATCGCGGGTAAGAAGATTGAAATTCGCTCTTAAAATTCAGCCTCTTCTGCAACCGCCGGGTCTGGTGTGACAGGATGGACGCCAGTTACGTTCCAGTTAGGCTCTACACTTTGAGATCGGTTGACGGTCCAGAACTCCAAGGGGGCAGACAATGCCGCTCACACCAGCCGACGTTCACAACGTCGCGTTCAGCAAGCCACCGATCGGCAAGCGAGGCTACAACGAGGACGAGGTCGACGCCTTCCTCGATCTGGTAGAGAACGAGCTGACCCGCCTCATCGAGGAGAACGCAGACCTTCGTCAACGCGTCTCGGAGCTCGACCAGGAACTGGCCAGCGCCAGGGCCGGTGGCGGGGCGCAGCCCACCACAAGCATCCCGGTCTACGAGCCCGAGCCCGAGCCGACTCCCGCGCCGCAGCCGGTCTACGACGCCCCGGCCCAGCCCGCCGCTCCGGCCAGCGAGGAAAGCCACATCAAGGCCGCGAAGGTGCTCAGCCTGGCCCAGGACACCGCCGACCGGCTGACCGGCACCGCGAAGGCCGAGTCGGAGAAGATGCTGGCCGACGCCCGCGCCCAGGCCGACGCGATGGTCAGCGAGGCCCGGCAGACCGCCGAGGCCACGGTGGCCGAGGCGCGCCAGCGCGCCGACGCCATGCTCGCCGACGCCCAGACCCGGTCGGAGGCGCAGCTGCGCCAGGCCCAGGAGAAGGCCGACGCCCTGCAGGCCGACGCCGAGCGCAAGCACTCCGAGATCATGGGCACCATCAATCAGCAGCGCACCGTGCTGGAAGGCAGGCTCGAGCAGCTGCGCACGTTCGAGCGCGAATACCGCACCCGGCTCAAGACCTATCTGGAATCGCAGCTCGAAGAGCTGGGTCAGCGTGGCTCCGCAGCACCGGTGGATTCCAGCGCCAACAACGACGGCGGTGGCTTCAACCAGTTCAATCGGGGTAACAACTAACCCGCTGACACATGCTCATAGTCGCGCTAGTCCTCGCCGTCATCGGCCTGGCGGCCCTGGTGACCGCCGTCGTCACCAGCAACGAACTGATCGCGTGGGTGTGCATCGCCGCCAGCGTCATCGGTGTCGTGCTGTTGATCGTCGATGCGCTGCGCGAGCGGTCCAAGGGTGATGCGGCGCAGGCGCCCGCAGAACCCGAACCCGAACCCGAACCCGAATCCGAAGAGCCCGAGTTCGCCGAGGATTATCCCGAGGAGGAGCCTCCCCTCGCGCAGGACGACGAGTCCGAGGAACAGACCACCGTGGTGGAGTCCCACGACGAGGACACCAACACCCGCTAAACCGTTGGGGTAGCGAGCAATTCACGCACTTCGTCGTCGGTGACCTGGTGGAAGTCTTCGAACACCTGGCCGACGGCCTCGAAGCCGGGCGGTGTCGTCGCACACACCACGTCGTCGGCCTCTTCGGCTAACTGCCTGCACGCCGACGCGGGCCCCACCGGCACCGCCACCACCACCTGAGCCGGTCCGACCGCCCGCACCGCGCGCACGGCCGCGAGCATGCTGGCACCCGTCGCGATGCCGTCGTCGACGAGGATCACCGTGTTGCCCGCGATGTCGACCGGCGGCCGCCCGCCACGGTAGGCGGTCTCGCGGCGGTGCAGTTCTTCGGTCTCGCGGGCGATCGCGGCCTGCAGTTGTTCGTCGCTGATGCCGAGGTTGCGCACCAGGTTGTCGTTGATGACCACGCCGCCGCCGGTAGCCAGGGCGCCCATCGCCAGTTCCTCCCACTGCGGTACGCCCAGCTTGCGCACCAGGAACACGTCCAGCGGCGCATGCAGGTACGACGCCACTTCCCAGGCGACGGGCACGCCGCCGCGCGCCAATCCGAGCACCAACACGTTTTCTGTTCCGCGGTAGGACGCCAACTCCTCAGCCAGGACGTGGCCGGCTTCGCGGCGGTCCCGGAAGGTGCGCCTCGCATTGCGGCGGGCGAGCCCGCTCCATCCGCTCATCGCGATCTTTTCGATATCGGGGACATGTTCAGCGTACGTCCAGGGGTACCCATAGATGTGGGCATCGAATACGAAAGCGTCGTCGACCATCCGCTCGACGAGGTGTTCGCCTGGCACACCCGGCCCGGCGCGATGAGGCGGCTGGTGCCGCCGTGGCAACCGATGACCGTCGTGGCGGAGACGCCGTCGCTGGCCGACGGGCGGGCCGTGCTTGGCCTGCCGGGTGGGCTGCGGTGGGTGGCCCAGCACGATCCGGCGGGATTCGATCCGCCGCATTGTTTCGTCGACGAGTTGTCGTCGCAGGGCCTTGCGTCGTGGCCCGCGCGCATCGTCGGCCGGTGGCGGCACACGCATGAGTTCAGCGCGCACGCGGGGGGCACGAAGGTCCGCGACCGCGTCGACACCACCGTGCCCGGGGCCGCGTTGCGCTCGACATTCGTCTACCGGCATCGGCAGTTGGCCGAGGATCTGGCCGCACACCGCGCCGCGGCGGCGCCGCCGATGGTGGTGGCGATCTCGGGGGCTTCCGGTTTGGTCGGCGAGGCGTTGGCGGCGTTCCTGTCCACAGGTGGGCATCGCGTCATCCGCCTGGTGCGTCGGAGGGCCGCCAATAGCCTTGAGCGCCAATGGGATCCGAGCTGTCCGGCGCCGAATCTGCTGTCGGGCGTTGACGCGGTCGTGCATCTGGCCGGTGCCTCGATAGCGGGCCGTTTCACCGATCGGCACAAGGCTGCGATCCGGGACAGCCGCATCGAGCCGACCCGCAGGCTTGCCGACGCCGCGGCTCTGTCAGACGACGGACCCACCACGTTCGTCAGCGCCTCGGCGATCGGCTACTACGGATTCGATCGAGGCGATGCGCTGCTGGGGGAGGACAGCGCGCGCGGCGACGGCTTCCTGGCCGACGTGGTGGCCGACTGGGAAGAGGCGACGGCGCCTGCCGCAGAGGCGGGCCTGCGGGTGGTGACCGTGCGCACGGGGATCGTGCAGTCCGCCCGCGGCGGCACGCTGAAGTTGATGCGACCGCTGTTCGCGGCGGGGTTGGGCGGGCGCCTCGGTAGTGGCGAGCAGTGGTTGTCGTGGATCGGGTTGGACGACCTGCTCGACGTGTATCACCGGGCGCTGTACGACGCGCGGCTGAGCGGACCGGTCAACGCGGTGGCACCGGATCCGGTGCGCAATGCCGACTACACCAAGGCGCTGGCGGCGGTGCTGCACCGGCCCGCGGTGCTGCCGGTGCCGCCACTGGGGCCCAAGCTGCTGTTGGGGGAGCAGGGCGTGCGCGAACTCGCGGCGGCCAACCAGCGGGTGCTACCCGCGAAGTTGCAGTCGCTGGGGCACCGCTTCCGGCGGTCCAAACTCACCGACGCGCTCGGTCACGAACTCGGGCGCGGCTGACGCGCGACGTGCGCCAGAAACCCGTCGACGAGGGCGCGCACCCGCTTACCGTCAGCGAATTCACTTGTGCGGGCGAGCAATTCGTCGTGACGCAGACCGGCACCGACGACTTCGCCGTCCCGGTCGTCGGCCAGCCACGTGTCGAGCAGTTCGCGGTCGATCTCGGGGTGGAATTGCAGCGCGAGGCAGCGGCCGAGCACGAACGCCTGTGACGAGTCGGCAGTCCTGGCGATCTCGGTGGCGCCGGGCGGCAGCGTCCAGCGGTCGAAGTGCCACTGGAACCACGGCCCCCTCGGTATCAGGTCGGTGTCGTCGGTTTCGATGTCGTACCAGCCGATCTCGGCTGCGGGTGCCCGGCTCACCGACCCGCCGAATGCCTGGGCCAGGAGTTGACCGCCGAAGCAGACACCGAGCACGGCGACTCCGGCGTCGACGGCCTCACGGATGAGTCGTGTTTCGGCGCCCACCCAGGTGCGGCGCAGCGCGTCGTCGTAGACGGGCCAGCGGGCGCCGAGGGGGACGATCACGTCGTAGCCGCTTGGGTCAGGGAAGGTGACGTCGCAGGCGGGGCTGTCGACGCGCTCGGCGGGCACCACCTCGAAGCTGTCGACGTCGAAGCCGCTGTCGGCGAAGGCTTCGCCGAGCAGGCCCTCGGTCGCGAGGTGCTCGTTGCGCAGAAACAGAACCTTGGACGTCACTCCGACATTATTTCGGCGGTGGCATGGGTGGCGCATCGTCGGGGGCGAGTTCGGCGGCGATCTTGCGGAACAGCGGATCGGCCTCGTTGCGGTAATTGCCCTGGTCGTCGAACGCCTCGGGGCTGAAGGTGACGGCGGCGGCGATTGCGATCTTCTGTGCAGGTAAGTAGGCCTCGACCGCGGCGTAGCCACCGAACATCGGGTTCTGCACCAGCCAGTTGCCCGAGATCACGATTCCGAGGCCGTAGGTGTAGCCGTCGGTCATCGCGTCGCAGGTGGTGCAGCCGGGTTGTTTGTGCGTCCTGCCGCGAAGGTCGGTGGACACCATCTTCTGGTAGGAGTCGGCGGTGAGCAGGCGACCCGAACCGATGCCCGCCGCGGTGGCCTCCAGGTCGTAGATATTTGTCGTCTGCACCGCACCGTGGGTGATCGTCCACGACGGGTCCCAGAACGTCGACTCCTCGTAGAAGTCGGTGCCCGACGGGATCTCGAGGAAGGCCCGGCGTTCCGAGGTGAACGCGTGCAGTACCGGTGGGGGGATCTCGGGGGTGAGGGAGGCCGCGGTATTCGTCAGGCCGAGGGGGCGAAGCACCTTGTCGGACAACAGCTTCGACATCTCTTCGCCGGTGGCCTTCTCGAGCGCCATGCCAAGCAGCACGTAGTTGGTGTGCGAATAGTTCCAGTTCGTGCCTGGCGGATAGAGCAGCGGCTTGTTGACGGCGTAGCTGAGCATGTCGGGAACGGTCCAGCGCCGGAACGGGTTTGCGTACAGCGCGTCGTTCATCGCGGTGTTGCCGATGACGTAGTCGACGTAGCCGGACGTCATCTGGGCGAGTTGGCCGAGCGTGACCCGGTCGGCATGCGGTATGTGCGGCAGCCACTTCGACAGCTTGTCGTCGAGGCTGACCTTCTTCTCGTCGACGAGTTTCAGCAGCAGGGTGGCCACATACGAGATCGCCACGGCGCCGTTGCGGAAATGCATTGCAGGGGTCGCGGGCACACCGGTCATCGATTCGCCGACGGCCTGGGTGACCAGTTCCTTGCCGTCGATGGTCACCCGGACGATGGCGGCCCGCAGATGCGCCTGCGCCATGGTGTCGCGGACGATCCGCATCACGGCGTCGGCCTTGGCGGTGTCGGTGGTCGAGGTGGGGGTCTGGCTGGGCAGCGCGCCGGGAGCACAGCCGCCGAGCATGACGAGAGCGCACGTGCTGGCGAGCAGGCGCCGTACCGCGGCCATAGTGCGTAAGTTAACGCACCAGCGGGCATCCCAGGGCGTGTCTGTCCTTGCGGAATGGTTCCTCACGTCCGCGGAGCGCGGGAATCCGAGTTGGCGCCTGCCGGCGTGGAGCGACGGCAACGAGGCCGAGGCGCTCGTCCACGGGGCGACGTACTTCGACCGCCTCGTGGACGAGGTGGAGGCGCTCGGACCCGGTGATCACCTGTTTTTCAGCGACTGGCGCGGAGACGCCGATCAGCGGCTGCGGGAGGCCGGCCCGACCGTCGCGCAACTGTTCCGTGCGGCCGCCGAGCGCGGGGTCCTCGTCAGAGGCCTGATGTGGCGGTCCTACCCCAACAAGCTGCAGTTCAACGAGGAGCAGAACCGCCATCTCGCCGAATCGATCGAACGCGCGGGCGGCGAGGTGCTGCTGGACCAGCGGGTGTTGCTCGGCGGTTCACACCATCAGCGCCTCGTGGTGCTTCGCCATCTCGACGAACCGCACCGCGACACCGCGTTCATTGGCGGGATCGACCTGTGCCATTCGCGGCGCGACGACGCGGCGCACCGCGGTGATCCGCAGCCGGTGCAGATGTCGCACCATTACGGCCCGCGGCCTCCGTGGCACGACGTCCAGTTGCAGGTGCACGGTCCGGCGGTGGCCGCGCTGGATGCCACCTTCCGCGAGCGGTGGACGGCCAGAGCACCGCTGAACGTCTTCAATCCGCTGGAGTGGCTGCGGGGCCGGTTTCTCGACGCCGACGCCGGCAGGCGCGCGTTGCCGGAGCCGCCGCCCGACCCGCCGCCGTGCGGTCGGCATGCCGTGCAGGTGTTGCGGACGTACGGCGATGCGCTGATCAAGTACGAGTTCGCCAAGAACGGGGAACGCAGCATCGCCCGCGGCTATACCAAGGCGGTGCGGCGCGCCCGGCGGCTGATCTACCTCGAAGACCAGTACCTGTGGTCGGAGGAGGTGGCGAAGCTGCTCGCCGGTGCGTTGACGGCGAATCCGGAGTTGCAGTTGGTGGCCGTCGTGCCACGGTATTTCGATCTCGAGGGCGGGTTCGGTCATCCCCCGACGGTGGTGGGGCGCCAGTTGGCGGTGGACGCCTGCCGACGCGCGGCGCCGGATCGGGTACACGTGTTCGACGTGGAAAACCACGAGGGCACACCGGTTTACGTGCACTCGAAGGTCTGCGTCATCGACGACACTTGGGCGTGTGTGGGCAGTGACAACTTCAACCGACGGTCGTGGACGCATGACAGCGAACTGTCCTGCGCGGTGCTGGACGCCGACGACGTGTTCGCACGCGATCTGCGGTTGCAGTTGTTGCGCGAGCACCTCGACAGGGCCGACGACGGTAGTGAGGACGGCGGACTGGCCGACCCCGGCACGGCCGTCGACGAGATCCGTTCCGCGGCAGAGAGGTTGGAAGCATGGCATGCATCGGGCCGCCGGGGCCGGCGGCCGCCCGGTCGGCTGCGTCCCCACCCGATCGACCGCGTCGACGCGCTGACCCGGCTGTGGGCGGAACCCGCGTATCGGCTGATCTACGACCCCGACGGGCGGTCGTATCGCGATCGGCTGCTGGGGTGGCGGCCGTGAACCTCGCCGACTGGTTCCTCACCGAATCCGAACGCGGCAATCCCGCTTCGACGATGCCGGCCTGGTGTGCAGGCAATCGGGCCGAACCGCTGATCCACGGTGCGACGTACTTCGACCGCCTCGTGGACGAGGTGGATGCGCTCGGCGCGGGAGACCATCTGTTCTTCACGGACTGGCGCGGTGACCCCGACGAGAAGCTGCGCGACGAGGGGCCGACCATCCGCGACCTGTTCTGGCGTGCGGCCGAAAGAGGCGTCGTCGTGAAGGGTTTGGTGTGGCGGTCGCATCTGGACAAGTGCCAGGACAGCGAAGAGGAGAACGAGCACCTCGGCGAGGCGATCGAAGAGGCAGGCGGTGAGGTGCTGCTCGATCAGCGGGTGCGGTTCGGTGGCTCGCATCATCAGAAGCTGGTGGTGCTGCGCCATCCGGCAGAGCCTGCGCGGGACGTGGCCTTCGCGGGCGGCATCGATCTGTGCCACTCGCGCCGCGACGACGCGTCGCATCGGGGTGACCCGCAGGCGGTGCAGATGTCGAAGCGCTACGGCGACCGTCCACCGTGGCACGACGTCCAGTTGGAACTTCGGGGGCCCGTCGTCGGCGCGCTCGATCACACGTTCCGGGAGCGGTGGAACGACCCGGCGCCGCTGGATACTTTGTCACCGATCGCGTGGATCGAGGACAAGCTCCGCGGTGCGGACCTCAAGCCGGGGGAGTTGCCGGAGCAACCGCCGGATCCGCCGGTGTGCGGGTCGCACGCCGTGCAGGTGCTGCGCACATATCCCGACGCACACTTCGAATACGACTTCGCGCCCCACGGCGAGCGCAGCGTGGCGCGCGGCTACAGCAAGGCGGTGCGTCGGGCCAGGAGGTTGATCTACCTCGAGGATCAGTACCTGTGGTCGAAGCGGGTGGCGCGGTTGTTCGCACGCGCGTTGGAGGAGAATCCGGAGTTGCATCTGGTCGCGGTGGTGCCGCGGTATCCCGACGTGGATGGGGCACTTGCGTTGCCGCCCAACATGGTTGGCCGTCGTCAGGCGATCGATGCGTGCAAGGAGGCCAGCCCAGAGCGGGTGCACATCTTCGACGTCGAAAACCATCAGGGCACACCGGTTTACGTGCATGCGAAGGTCTGCGTCATCGACGACACCTGGGCAAGTGTCGGGAGCGACAACTTCAACCGTCGGTCGTGGACGCATGACAGCGAATTGTCCTGCGCGGTGCTCGACGAGAACGGCGAGTTCGCACGCGACCTTCGACTGCGGTTGATGCGGGAACACCTCGATCGCGACGACGACGACGGACTGGCCGATCCCGAAGCGGCCGTGCGGGAGATGGTGGCCGCCGCCGAGGCGTTGGAGGGCTGGTATGCGTCCGGGTGCGCGGGACGGCGTCCGCCGGGGCGGCTGCGACCACACAAGGCCGAGCGACTCGGACTGCTGACAAGGCTGTGGGCCGATCCCGCCTATCGGATGTTCTACGACCCGGACGGCCGGTCGTACCGGGACCGGCTCAGACGCCGGCTGTGATTCTGGGGCGCTGGCCCGACGCGTCGGAGGTCAAACCGTTCCATTGGGCGTGTGCGCGCATTTCTGATGAGGCAACCGGGTTGTGGATAACTTTGTGCGCGGGTCGCCTGTTGCCTCATGTCAATATGCGCGCGTAGGGGGGATTCGTTGCCTCACGTAATTGTGCGCGCTTGTTGGTTGGTCGGTGGGCTGTGGGTTGGGCTTTGCTGGTGGCGAGGGCGGTGAGTTGGGCGGTCAGGGCTTGAATCTGGCGTTGGGTCGCGGCTGGGTTGATGAGGGAGTAGGTCCGGGTCATCGCCACGATGCGGTCAACGGTCATGGTTGGGTGATCGATTGCGCGATGAAATGGGGTGGTGGCGGTGTCGTGTTTCTTGGACACCTTGGCGCCGTGGCGGATCTTGTAGATCAGCTTCTGCTGAGGGTAGAAGTAGTTGGCTAGCTTGGAGTGCAACTGCCAGATCTCGTTGAGTAACAACAGTTCTGCAGCGGTGTCGTAGCGGTGGTAGCCGACAACTGTGCGTACGACCGCCCAGTTCTTCTGCTCGACGTGACAGCCGTCGTTCTTATTGCCCGGCCGTGCCCGGGTGAAGGTGATTTGGCGGCCTTGGCACCATTGGAGTAGGTGTTCGTTGATGAACTCCGACCCGTTGTCGGAGTCCACGCCCAGCAGTGGGAACGGCATTCTGCGGGCGATGTCATTGAGTGCGACCAGAACGCATTTGGCGGTCCTGTCGGGTACGGAGCGATTCTCGATCCAGCCGGTGGCGATGTCGGTGACCGTCAACGTATATGCATGGTTGGCAGCTCGGCTGCCCCCACCGTCGTGCCAGACCAGGTCGATCTCGACGAAGCCTGGCTGGGAGTCGTCCCAGTCCGCCCAAGTGCGCACCGGGATTTGGCTTTTGATCAGTGATCCCGGTTTTGTCCCTGCGCGTCCTTTGAGCCGATGTTTGGCTCGCTCACTGGCCAGGCGGCGATCGATGGTGGCCGCCGACATCGACGCCAGCAGCACTGCGGTGTCGTCGTCGATGTTCAGTTGTCCGAAATAACGCAGCACTGCCACCAGCTCACCCAACATCGGGGCGAGCCGTTTGCCGGCGGGCATTCTGAGCACTGTCCAGCAGATCGTCAGCGCGGCGATGACATCGGGACCGTACTTCACTGGCCGGGGACTGCGTGGGGTCAACACCTTGGGTTGCAGCGCCGCTGCGAGCGCCTTGCGGGCGTGGTTTCGGTGCCACCCGGTGTTGGCGCATAACTCGTCGAGAATGCGACTCTTGCCGCGCTTACTCGCCAGCTGGTAGCGGGTCGCGATCGTCTCGGTGATTGCTCTGCGCTGCGCCAATGTCAACCCCATCCACTGGGCGTACGCGCGCATTTTCGATGAGGCAACGAATCACCTTTTCGCGCGCATATCTGGAGAGTCAACGCGGGTCGGGGTGGCCTGGCAGTGTCGAACCTATGTTCGATAGGTCGGCGGGGGGTTTGGTCGCCGCGATCGAGGACACTGTGCGGGACGAGTCGGTGTTGATGGCCCGCCGGTGTGCGGCGATCGCAGCACTGTTGGCGCTGCGCACCGGCGAGGCCGAGGCTGCGGATCCGGATCCGGGGTGGTCGATGATCACCGGGTTCGCCCGTACCACCGCCGAGGTGTCGGCGGCGATGAACATGACCGCGCGCGGTGCGCAGCATCTGGTGGCCCAGGCCGAGGCACTGGACACCCGGCTGCCGCAGGTGGCCGCACTGCTGGCGGCCGGGGGCACGGATTGGCGCGCCGTGGAGCAGGTCATCAAACGCACCGAACTGGTCGAGGACGCCGTGTCGATGGCCGCGCTGGACACCTTGCTGGCTGAGCGGATCGGGTCGTGGTTGTGCTGGTCGCGCCAGCGCATCATCAACGCCGTGGACGCCGCGGTGCGCCAGATCGACCCGGCAGCGGCCAAGGAGCGTCGGGTGCGCGCCCACAATGAACGCCACATCCACCTCAGGCCCGGCCCGGATGGGATGGCCCAGTTGCGCGCCACGCTGCCCGCGCCGGTGGCCGCGATCGTCGACAAACAGTTGGCGGCGATGGCCACATCGGTGTGCGGCAAGGATCCACGCACCATGGATCAGCGGCGCACCGATGCGTTGTGGGCGCTGGCCGAGCGCCGCGAGCTGAGCTGTGCCTGCGGGCGACCCGACTGCCCCGCCACACCGAATCCCGACCCCGACCGGCCGGCGAGTCCGGCGAGCGTGGTGATCAACGTGATCGCCACCGAGGCCACCGTGGCCGGCGAGGGCCAGCAGCCCGGCTATCTGGAGGGCTACGGGGTCATCGACGCCGAGTTGGTGCGTGAGTTGGCCGAGCACGCCATCATCCGCCCGGTGGAGTGCCCGGACGTCTCTGAGGAGCAGGCGCACCGCTATCAGCCCTCGGCGGGGTTGGAGAACTGGATCCGGTGTCGGGATTTGACGTGTCGGTTTCCCGGCTGTGACCGTAAAGCCTGGATCTGCGACCTCGACCACACCCAGCCGTTCAACCACGCCAACCCCGCCGCGGGCGGGTTGACCGTGGCCGAGGATCTCAGTTGTGAATGCCGCGAGCATCACCGGCTGAAGGTGCGCCGTGAGGCGCGTGTGTTCCGAATGGGGGTGAGAGACCCCGATCCTCGGGTTGTCGCAGTGATCTGAGTGAAGCTGAGGGCAGCCGGATCTGCTGGGAATGGGCGGGTTTGGTGGCAAGCGGCCCTGACAAAGCCGCGGCGGTCCAGTACTGCCAGATGGACTGTGCGCGCGGCGAGCAAGACGAGAAGGCATACGCGAGGAACCAGTGTTGGAGGCCTCGTTAGGTGGAACCGACCCCGAATCTGGCGGATGTGGGTCGGTGCGTGATGCACGTTCGGTGACTTTTGGTGTCCGAACGTCCGGCGGCCATCCCGGCCAGGGGTGGACGCTGGCCGACGATGAAATCAGCTGCGAAGTAGTCGTCGGGGTCACCGGGGTATAGCTGGGTGCCTCCCTCGTCGATCGGAATGCATGTGAACACGGGAACCGCTGCGCGGCTGCCCTTCCCGCATTTCAGCCAGGAGTGCGGCGGGTAGGTGTCATTGCCCACTGATGGCGTGTAGCGGGGCGGAGCCGTCGTAGTACTCCGAGGCCGGGAAAGCCGGTCACATGGGGAAGGGCGGCAGTAGATCAGCAATGTTGGGAGTGCAATGTCAGAAGATGCGCCGGTGAATATCGGTGCCGCGTTGGAGCGTCCGTTCGCGGCGGCCCAGCAGGTACTGAGGATGCAGACCAAGTTGCATCGTTGGGCGGCCGCCGAGGGTGGTCGTCGGTTTGATGATGTGTTCAACCTCGTGGCCGACCCGTGTTTCCTCGTTACGGCGTGGGAACGGGTCCGGGAGAATCGCGGGGCCAAAACGGCGGGAATTGATCGGGCGACGGTGCGCTCGATCGAAGCCTCCGCCGACGGTGCGCAAGGGTTTCTGGAGGATCTGCGGGGGCAGTTGAAGGCCCGTACTTTCACTCCAGTTCCGGTGCGGCGGGTCGAGATTCCCAAGACTGGCGGCAAGGTCCGCAAGCTGGGCATCGCGACTATCGCGGATCGTGTCGTGCAGGCCTCGCTGAAATTGGTGCTGGAACCGATCTTTGAGGCCGATTTTTCGGCGGCCAGTTATGGGTTTCGGCCCGGGCGACGCGCCCAGGACGCAATCGAGGCGATCCGCTTCAACGCCCACCACGGCTACACGTGGGTGCTGGAGGCCGATATCGCCTCGTGTTTCGACGAGATCGATCACACCGCCCTGACGGGCCGGGTTCGTGGCCGTATCACCGACAAACGCGTGCTGGGGTTGGTCAAGGCGTTTCTGAAAGCCGGTGTGCTCGAAGAAGCGTCCTTCGTTCGCGACAGCGTCGCCGGTACTCCCCAGGGCGGCATCCTTTCGCCGTTACTGGCCAATATCGCCTTGTCGGTTCTCGATGACCACTTCGAGGTCACATGGAAGGCCCGCACCAACGACACCGCCCGCAGGCGGCATCGCCACCGCGGAGGAGCGACCTACCGGCTGGTCCGGTACGCCGACGACTTCGTGGTCATGGTGTTCGGCACCCGCGAACATGCGGTGCACATCCAGGGCGAGGTGGCCGACGTGCTGGCATCACTGGGGCTGCGGTTAGCCCCGGAGAAAACGCATGTCGTGTCCATCGACGAGGGGTTCGACTTTCTGGGGTTTCACATCCAGCGACACCCCCAGAAAGGCAGCCACCGGTCATATGTCTACAGCTATCCGTCGACCAAATCGATGGCATCGATTCGTCGCCGGATCAAGGCCATGACCACACGCAGTAGCACCTACCACTCCCCGGCAGTCTTGTTTCACCGGCTCAACCGGACGGTGCGGGGATGGGCCCAGTATTTCCGGCACGGCAGTTCTAGCGCCGCCTACCACGACATCGGGCACTACCTGTGGTGGCGGGTCTGGGGATGGATGCGCGACAAACATCCGCGCACCCGCAGGCGCGAGCTCTTCCGTCGATACCACGTGGATCGAAAACCGGAATACGCCGGAGTGCAGCTCTACAACCCGGCCTCGATGCGCATCCAGCGTTATCGCTACCGCGGCAACAAGATCCCCACTCCCTGGAATCCATCAGCCGTCCCTGCGTGATCTATGGAGAGCCGGATGCGGTGAAAGTCGCACGTCCGGTTCGGGGGCGCGGCCCCGGGAAATAGCCCCTGAGAAATCCGGGACACTACGCCCGGGGTCGACGCCTACACCTTCCACGGCGGGCCGGGCGGGTGGCGCGATAAACAGTTACCCGACGGCCGCATCGAGTGGACCTCACCGACCGGACGCACCTACACCACCAGCCCACTGGGCTATGACCTGTTTCCCCAACTACGCCAAGCCTGCCGAGCACCCACCGGAGGTAAACGCAGCAGAGCCAAAGACCTCGCCGCGCGGATCAACCGCGCCCGCGCCCACCTGCGCGCCCAACGACCGGTCAACGCCGAGAACCGCCGGGTCAACTACGCCATCCGCCGCGAGATCGAACTCCGCAAGTGGCGCAACCAATCCCGACGCTACCTGATCCTGTTCAAAGGCGAACAACACAGCACCAGCCCCTGGTGCACCTGGCTCAACGAACCCTTCGAACCCGAAGAACTCCCACCCGACTGGAAACCACCACCACCCACACCCACCACCAACAACGACGACCCACCCTTCTAACGCGTCGAACGATAACGCCGTTCGGGTCGGCCGACGCCGTATTGCAGCCGCAATTCCAGCGCGCCGGTACTGAGATAATGCTCGAGGTACCGGCGCGCGCTGACCCGCGAAATCCCCACCAGCTCAGCGCATTCGGCGGCAGACACCTCGCCGGCGTCGCGGACCGCATCCAGTACCAGCCGACCCGTCTCGGCGCCGAGCCCCTTGGGCAGCACCTCCTGCGGTGTAGCGGCGGGCGGTCCGCCGAACAGCGTGTCGATCAACGACTGGTCGACACCGCCCGCCGACTCCAGCGCATCCGCGCGGGCCGCGAATGCCTCCAGTTTGGCCTTCAATTGCGGAAATTCGAACGGTTTGATCAAGAAGTCCGCTGCCCCGCCGTCCAGCGCACCCTTGACGGTGTCCAGTTCGCGGGCCGCGGTGATCATGATGACGCCCACCCGGTCGCCCTCGGATCGCAACCGCTGCAACACTTCCAGGCCGGTCATATCGGGCAGGTACACGTCGAGCAGGATCAACTGCGGGTTCAACTCGCGTGCCGCGGAGAGCGCCTCTGCGCCGGTGCGGGCCACACCCACCGCGCGGAAGCCGCCGACCTGTTCGACGAACCGGCGATGGATTTCGGCGACCATGAAATCGTCGTCGACCACCAGTACGTCACGCATGCGCGGCCCCCTCCGTCGCCACCGCGGCTATAGAGACCGGTAGCCGCACCACGAACAACGCGCCACCGGCAGGCCCGTCGCTGACCTCCACCGTCCCGCCGTGCTGCGCGCTGACCAAACGGACCAACGCCAACCCGATGCCCCGGCCGCCGGGGACGTCGGGTTTGGAGGTCACCCCTCTGGCGAAGATCTCCTCGCGGAGATGTTCCGGCACACCGGTTCCGGAGTCCGCCGCCGTGATGGTCAGCCCGTCGTGGTCTTGGATGGCGACGGTGACTTTGGCCGGATTCGCTCCGACCGAAACGTCGACCGCGTTGTCGATCAGGTTGCCCAACAACGTGATCACGTCCGTGGCGAGCGCCGGATCCAGCGCCGCGAGATGGGAATCGGGCGCGATCTCCAGCGACACGCCGCTCTCGGCGGCCAGCGACGTCTTCGCGATCATCAACGCGGCGACGGCGGGGTCGGCGATCCGCTGGGTGACCGCATCACTGATCTCTGCGCGCCGCCGCGTCAACGTGCCGACCAGATCGCGCACCGAGTCGTACTCACCCAACTGCACCAACCCCGAGATGGTGTGCAGTTGGTTGGCGAATTCGTGCGTCTGTGCCCGCAGCGTGTCTGTCACGCTCTTGTGCGACGACAACTGACCTTGCAGCGCAGCCAGTTCGGTGCTGTCGCGCATGGTCGTGACAGTGCCGATCTGCTGCCCCTGGCTGGTCGCGGCTCGCCTGTTCAACGCCAAAACCCTTGTTCGGGTGGCGATCACGACATCGCGGCCGTCCTCGCCCGACAACAGGAACTCCACGATCGCGGGCTCGAGGCCCACGCTGTCGGCGCGCCGCCCCACGGCCGACGGCGACACCCCCAGCAACTCCTGGGCGCTGTCGTTGAGCAGCGTGATGTCACCCTCGTTGTTTACCGCGACCACACCCTCACGGATGCTGTGCAGCAACGCCTCTCGATGTTCGGCGAGGCCGGCGATCTCCGCGATCTCGAGTCCACGTGTGTGCCGTTTGATCCGCCGCGACAGCAGCCACGACGCCAGCATGCCCAACGCCGCGCCGAGCCCCAGATAGATCAGCAAGCGCTCGCCCGCGCCGCTGAGCAGTTGCCAGATGGACGGATACGGCTCGCTCACCGACGCGACCGCCAACACGTCGCCGTTGGTGGACAGGATCGGCACCTGGCCGACCAGGCTGTGCACCCTGTCGATGGTGTCGTCGCCGAACCACGCCCGGCCTTCGTCGGCGCGACTCGGTCCCAGGTCCATCCGCTGGCCGATGCGCGAGGGATCAGACGATGCGCGCACGGTGCCATCCGGGTTGAGGATCTCCGCCAGGTCCGCACCGGAAAGCGCGACCGCGCGGTCCACCTCGGGCGCAAGCACCTTGCCGGCGAACGGGTCGGCGTAGCGGTCACGCACGACGGGCGTCGACGCCATGTTCTCGGCGACGGCGATCATCCGCTGACCGCGCACGTCACGGAACTCGCGCGTCGATTGCGCCACCGACACCGCGGCGACCGCGACCAGCACGATGGCGACGACCAGCAACTGGAACACCAGGAACTGGCCCGCCAGGCTACGGATGCTACGGACCGGGGATCTCATTGTTCACAACGACCAATACTTCCTTTGCGTACTCATCGGTGACGTGGGTCACTGTGGGGTCCAGTATTGCTGAGCATCACAACTGAAGTGATTGGGGACAACCAATGTTGCGACGGCATCAAATGATGACCGGCCTGATCGTCGCGTTGATCGCCGCACTCGTGCTGTCGGCCTGCGGCGTCACCAGAGGCAGCGAGGCACCGGGCCTGCACCGGCTTCGGATGATGGTGCCGAACAGCCCCGGCGGCGGTTACGACCTCACCGCGCGCACCGCGGTGAAGATCATGGAGGACGACGACATCACCGGCCGCGTCGAGGTCTTCAACGTCATCGGCGCAGGCGGCACCGTCGCGATGGCGCGGCTGATGAACGAAAAGGGCAACGACGACCTCATGATGACCATGGGGCTCGGCGTCGTCGGCGCCACCTACACCAACGGATCCAAGGCCCGGGCATCCGATGCCACCGCGCTGGCCAAACTGATCGAAGACCCGGGCGCGATCTTCGTGCCTGCCGATTCGCCGTTCAAGACGGTGCAGGACTTCGTCGCGGCGTGGCAGGCGGACCCGTCGAAGGTGACCATCGGCGGCGGCTCCTCACCCGGCGGACCAGACCACCTGTTCCCCATGGAACTGGCCAAAGCCGTTGGGGTGGAACCCAAGTCGGTCAACTTCATCACATACGACGGCGGCGGCGACCTGTTGACCGCCCTGCTCGGCAAGAAGGTCACGGTCGGCACGTCCAGCCCCGGCGAACTCATCGATCAGATCGAGGCAGGCCAACTGCGGGTGCTCGCGGTGTCGAGTGACAAGAGGGTCGAAGGCGTCGACGCGCCCACCCTCAAGGAGTCGGGCATAAACCTCACCTTCGCCAACTGGCGCGGAGTTCTTGCGCCGCCGGGCATCTCCGACGGCGCCAAACAAGCGATGGTCAAGGTTCTCGAAGACCTGCACAGCACACCCCAGTGGAAGGAGGCGCTGGTGAAGAACGGTTGGACCGATGCGTTCGTGACCGGTGCACAGTTCGAACAGTTCCTGAAGGACCAGGACAACCGCGTCTCGTCGACGCTCACCGAATTGGGGCTGATATGACCGACCTGCCCGCGAAAACAGTTGACAAGGCCCAATACATCGTCTGTGTGGTGATGGTCGCTGTCGGTGCGTTCCTGATCTACGACGCACTCAGCCTCGAGGCCGGCTTCGCCAAGGTCGACCCAGTCGGACCAAGGCTGTTCCCGATCGGCATCGGCGGCATCCTGATTCTGCTGGCAATCGTTCTGGCCGTTGCCATTCCGCGCGGCTCGGTGGGCGAGGCGGACGCGGGCGAGGACGTCGACCCCACCACCCCCGGCGACTGGCGCACTGTCGGACTGCTCGTCGGGCTGTTCGTGGCAGTCATCGTGCTGGTCAACCCGCTGGGCTGGGCGATCACCGGCACCCTGCTGTTCGCGGGCGCGGCCACCATCCTGGGCAATCACCACTATGTGCGGAACATCGTCATCGGCGCGGTGCTCTCCGTCGCCAGCTTCTACGCGTTCTACTCCGGGCTCGGAATCCCGCTGCCCGCAGGCATTCTGGACGGGATTCTGTAGATGGACAATCTGAACTGGCTCCTGCAGGGCTTCGAGCAGGCCGCGACGCCCACCAATCTGCTCTACGCCGTCATCGGGGTGCTGCTCGGCACCGCCGTCGGCGTGCTACCCGGCATCGGCCCGGCCATGACGGTCGCGCTGCTGCTGCCGGTCACGTACAACGTCAGCCCGAGTGCGGCGTTCATCATGTTCGCAGGCATCTTCTACGGCGGCATGTACGGCGGGTCGACCACGTCGATCCTGTTGAACACGCCCGGTGAATCGTCGTCGGTGATCACCGCGATCGAGGGCAACAAGATGGCCAAAGCGGGCCGGGCCGCACAGGCCCTCGCGACCGCCGCCATCGGGTCTTTCGTCGCGGGTGCCATCGGCACCGCGCTGCTCGCTGCGTTCGCGCCGCCGATCTCCAGGTTCGCGGTGACCCTCGGCGCGCCTTCGTATTTGGCCATCATGCTGTTCGCGCTCGTCGCCGTGACGGCCGTGCTGGGTGCGTCGAAGTTGCGCGGCGCGATCTCGCTGTTCCTCGGCCTCGGCATCGGCGTCGTCGGCATCGATTTCCTCACCGGTCAACCGCGGGCGACGTTCGGACTTCCGCAGTTGTCCGACGGCATCGACATCGTCGTGATCGCCGTCGCCATCTTCGCTGTCGGCGAGGCGCTGTGGGTCGCCGCGCATCTGCGTCGCCGACCCGCCGAGGTCATCCCGGTCGGCAGGCCGTGGATGGGCCGCGACGACTTCAAGCGGTCGTGGAAGCCGTGGCTGCGCGGCACCGCGTTCGGATTCCCGTTCGGCGCGCTGCCCGCCGGTGGAGCCGAGCTGCCGACGTTCTTGTCGTACATCACCGAGAAGCGACTGTCGAAGCATAAAGACGAGTTCGGCAAGGGCGCGATCGAAGGCGTCGCAGGGCCGGAAGCGGCCAACAACGCCTCCGCCGCAGGCACATTGGTGCCCATGCTGTCACTCGGCCTGCCCACCAACGCCACCGCGGCCGTCATGCTCACCGCGTTCGTGTCGTACGGAATTCAGCCCGGCCCAACGCTTTTCCAGAAGGAGCCGCTGCTGATCTGGACACTGATCGCCAGCCTGTTCATCGGCAACTTCCTGCTGCTGGTGCTGAACCTGCCGCTGGCGCCGCTGTGGGCCAGGCTGCTGCGCACCCCGCGGCCATACCTGTACGCAGGCATTCTGTTCTTCGCGACGCTCGGCGCGCTCGCGGTGAACGTCCAGCCGCTCGACCTGGCGCTGCTGTTGGTGTTCGGCCTGCTCGGGCTGATGATGCGACGCTTCGGCCTACCGGTGCTGCCGCTGATCATCGGCGTCATCCTCGGTCCGCGGATCGAACGTCAGTTGCGGCAGGCCCTGCAACTGGGCGGCGGCGATTGGAGCAGCCTGTTCACCGAGCCGGTCGCGATCGTCGTGTACGTGCTGATGGCGATCCTGCTGCTGACCCCGTTGGTGCTGCGTTTGATGCACCGCAGCGAGGAAACACTGCTCGTTGTGGAGGACGACGCGGACCAGAAGGAGAAGGCGGCGCAGGCATGATCGTCATCGGATACAGCGCCGACGCGTTCGGCCGCGCAGCGCTGGAGCACGGGATCGCCGAGGCCAAGGTGCGCGGGACGACGCTGCACGTGATCAACTCCACGGCAGGCAACGCCTACGTCGACGCCCACTTCGCGCAGTCCGGCGAGATCCACAACATCGAAGAGCGGTTGGCCGACTGCGGCGTCGAGTACCAGCTGCACCAGCCGGTCGGGGTCGATCCGGCCGAAGAGCTGCTCAAGGCGATGGACCGCCCCGAGGCCGAACTGCTGGTGATCGGCATCCGCCACCGCAGCCCGGTCGGCAAGCTGCTGCTGGGCAGCATCTCGCAGCAGCTGCTCCTGGAGTGCCCGAAACCGGTGCTGGCGGTCAAACCCGACGAGCTGTAAGCAGCGTTCATGGCGGGCAAGCCGTATGTGCTGACGGGCGAAGGCTGGCCCTATCTGCTCGTACCGCTGATCCCGGTCGCGATCGTCCTGGAGTTCACGCACGCCGACGCCGTGCTGGTGTTCTTCGCCTCGGCGCTGGGCGTGATTCCGACCGCCGCGCTGATGGGCCGTGCCACCGAGGAACTGGCCGCGCGGTCGGGTCCGGGGATCGGCGGCCTGCTCAACGTCACGTTCGGCAACGCGCCCGAGCTGATCATCGCGCTGTTCGCCCTCAGCGCCGGGCTGCAGGAGGTGGTCAAGGCCTCACTCGTCGGCTCGATCCTGGGCAACATCCTGCTGGTCCTGGGCATGTCGATGCTGGCAGGCGGGCTGAAACGGGAGCGACAGCACTTCGAACTGCGCGCCGCCACCGCGCAGTCACTGATGCTGCTGCTTGCCACGGTCGCGCTGGTGATGCCCGCGATCTTCGAGCTGGTCGCGGGCGGTGGGCTGCCCAGCCCGACGGCGAAGGCGGTGGCGTTTCCCAGCGACCTGCAGGCGCTGTCGGTCGGCGTCGCGATCGTGCTGCTGCTGTCGTACGCCGCCGGGCTGGTGTTCTCGTTGAAGACCCACTCGCACCTGTTCAACCCGCACGGCGACGACGACCACGACGGCGAACCGTGGTCGGTGCGCAGAAGCGTATTGATGCTGGCCATCGCGGGTGCCGCGGTCGGCTGGATGTCGGAAATCCTGGTGCACTCCATCACCGAGGCGTCGGACGCGATCGGGCTGTCACCGTTCTTCGTCGGCGTCATCGTGGTGGCGATCGTCGGCAACGCCGCCGAACACTGGGTCGCGGTGTACTTCGCGGCCCGCGACAAGATGGACATCTCGATCAACATCGCGGTGGGATCGGCGGCGCAGATCGCGCTGTTCGTCGCTCCGGTGCTGGTGCTGGCGTCGTTTTTCATCGGCCCGTTCCCAATGGCTTTGGTGTTCAACGGCTTTGAGATCGGCGCCATCTTCCTGGCGGTCATCATCGCCAACGAGGTCACCCAGCGTGGCGAGTCGACCTGGTACGAGGGGTTGCAGCTGCTCGCCATCTACGCTGTGGTCGGGCTCACGTTCTATTTCGTCTGACCTGGGCACACGCCGCTCACCGCGGCGCTTGTGACCGGGTGAGGATCAGTTTTCACCGCGATAACGTCGCCGCAAAGCAACGCGAAACATAGCTCACCCACCATGGCCTCATGGCGGTGACCAGGACGGCGTGCTCGTACTGCGGCGTCGGCTGCGGCATCGAGGTGCACACCGCCGAAAAGGACGGCAAACCCGTCATCGCCCGCATCCTCGGCGACAAGCTGCACCCTGCCAACTTCGGCCGACTGTGCACCAAGGGTGCCACCCACGCCGAGATGATGGCCGCCGACGATGACCGACTGAAGTCCGCGCTGCTGCGCCCGACCCGCGACGACGAACCCGTCCCGACTCCGGTCGACGACGCCGTCGCCGAGGCGGGCAGGCGGTTGCGTGAGATCGTCGACGAGCACGGCCCCGATGCGGTTGCGCTCTACGTCTCCGGTCAGATGTCGATCGAAGCGCAGTATCTGGCGACCAAACTGGCCAAGGGCTTCATCCGCACCGTGCACATCGAATCGAACTCGCGGCTGTGCATGGCCAGCGCGGGTACCGGCTACAAGCAGTCGTTGGGCGCCGACGGGCCGCCCGGCTCGTATGACGACTTCGACTGCACCAATTTGTTTTTCGTGATCGGGTCGAATATGGCGGACTGCCACCCGGTGCTCTATCTCCGGATGGTCGACCGGCTCAAGGCGGGCGCGAAGCTGATCGTCGTCGACCCGCGCCGCACCACAACCGCCGAACGCGCGGATCTGTACCTGCAGATCAAGGCGGGCACCGACCTGGCGCTGCTCAACGGGATACTGCACCTGCTGGTGGAAAACGGCGACATCGATGCGGATTTCATCGCGGCCCACACCACCGGCTGGGACGGTATGCCCGCGTTTCTCGCCGACTATCCGCCGGACCGCGTCGCCGCGATCACCGGTCTCGCCGAATGCGACGTCCGTACCGCCGCGCGAATGATCGCCGACGCGGGGGAGTGGATGAGCTGCTGGACGATGGGACTCAACCAGAGCACACACGGCACCTGGAACACCAACGCGATCTGCAACCTGCATCTGGCCACCGGCGCGATCTGTCGGCCGGGCAGCGGACCGATGTCTCTAACGGGTCAGCCCAACGCGATGGGCGGGCGCGAAATGGGCTACATGGGGCCGGGTCTTCCGGGGCAGCGGTCGGTTCTTTCTGCTGACGACCGAGCCTTCGTCGAGACCCAGTGGGGGCTGCCTGCAGGCACCATCCGCACCGACGTCGGCCCGGGCACCATCGACATGTTCTCCCAACTCGCCGACGGCACCGTCAAGGCGTGCTGGATCATCTGCACCAATCCCGTTGCCAGCGTTGCAAATCGAGGCACGGTGATCGCCGGTCTGCAGAAGGCGGAGTTGGTCATCACCCAAGACGCGTACCGCAGCACCGCCACCAACCACTACGCGGACGTCGTGCTGCCCGCCACGCTGTGGGCCGAATCCGACGCCGTGATGGTCAATTCGGAGCGCAATGTCACGCTGCTGCAGCAGTCGATCCCGGCCCCTGGCCACGCGCGGCCCGACTGGCAGTTGATCTGCGGTGTCGCAGCGCACATGGGATTCGGTGAGCACTTCGCCTACCAGTCCAGCGAGGAGATCTTCGACGAGATCCGCCGGTTCGCCAATCCGCAGACCGGCTACGACCTGCGCGGAGCCAGCTATCAGCGGCTGCGACAGACACCGGTGCAGTGGCCGTGCCCTCCGGACGGCGACGCGCGCAACCCGATCCGGTATGTCAGCAGCGGTGTGTTGACGTTCCCGACGCCGTCAGGACGCGCGGTGTTTCACACCCGGCCGCACATGGAGGCCCGCGAGCTGCCGGATGACGACTTCCCGCTGGTGCTCAACACCGGTCGGCTGCAACACCAGTGGCACACCATGACCAAGACCGGCAAGGTCGACAAACTCAACAAGCTCGACAGCGGGCCCTTCGTCGAGATCCACCCGGTCGACGCCGCAGGCCTCGACATCGTCACAGGTCAACCTGTCGAGCTCACGACGCGTCGCGGCAGGGCGGTGCTTCCCGCGGTGGTCAGTGACCGGGTGCGACCGGGGAACTGCTTCGTGCCGTTTCACTGGAACGACGAACACGGCGACGAGCTGACCATCAACGCGCTGACCAACGACGCGGTCGATGCCGACTCCCTGCAACCCGAATTCAAGGTCTGCGCGGTCAGTCTGAAGCGGGTGAAGCAGGCGGACCCATTGGGTCTCGACGTCTCCAAGCCAGCCGTGACGGGCGACGAAAAGATATATCTGGCGGCGTTTTTCAGTGGACTCGCCGAAGGTGTCAGCGGCGTGCCGGTGCTGCCTGCTTCCGCCCCGGTGGCCAGAGACGTCCGATTGTGGATCGACGGCTTGCTGGCGGGCCGCTATTCCCGCACGCCTGCACCGTCGCAAGCGCGCCCCGTCAAGGCCGGGCCGCTGGTGTTGTGGGCGTCGCAGACCGGCAATGCCGAGGACTTCGCCGCGCGACTTGCCGGCCGGCTTGGCGACTCGCAACTGGTCAACATGGACGACATGGAGTTGGCCGAATTGGCCGCCGCCAAGGACGTGCTGGTGATCACCAGCACCTTCGGCGACGGTGGACCGCCGGACAACGGTGCCGGGTTCTGGGACCGCCTGCATTCCGCTGACGCGCCTGCGCTGGACGGTGTTCGGTACGCGGTGCTGGGCATCGGGGACCGGTCGTATGCCGATTTCTGCGGGCACGCCAAGGCCATCGACGGCAGGCTCGCGGCGCTGGGCGCGACGCGGATGCTGGAGCGCATCGAATGTGAGGCATACGACGATGCGCCGATGGACAAGTGGGCCGACCAGGTGGCCGCGCTGCTAACGGGCACCGTCAGCGCACCGTCGATCGTCAAGCGCGGCAAAGTGGCAGAGCCGTTCACCCGCGCCAAGCCGTTACTCGCGCCGCTGAGCCGCAACGTGGTGCTGACGGCGCAGACATCGCGAAAAGAGGTGCGGCAGTTCGGATTCGACGTCTCCGAATACGACGTCAGCTATGCCGTCGGCGATTCGTTGGGGGTGTATGCAACCAACGATCCCGCGACGGTCGACGCGTGGCTGGCGGCCACCGGGTTGAGCGGCGACGTGTCGGTGGAAGTGGACGGCAACGAGCAGAGCCTGCGCGACGCGCTGATCATGTCGTACGACATCTGCCGGGTGACGCCCGACCTGCTGCGGTTCGTCGGCGCGCCGAAAGTCAACCGCGACAAACTCGCGAAGTGGCTGGTGAACCGCAACGGGCTGGACATCGTTGCGGAGTTCGCCGTTCGCGCAGCACCCGACGAGTGGCAGGAGGTGCTCGTCCGACTGACGCCGCGTTGCTACTCGATTTCGTCGAGCCCGCTGATCAGCCCGAACGAGGTGCAGGTGACAGTGTCGGTGGTGCGATACCGCGGTGTCGACGGCGGCCAGCGCGGCGGGGTGTGCTCGACGTTCCTGGCCGACCGGGCAGCGGCGGCGCCGGTGTTCCTGCAGCGTTCGCCGCACTTCCGTCCGCCGGAAGACGGTGGGACGCCGATGATCATGGTCGGCCCGGGGACCGGCGTCGCGCCGTTCCGCGGCTTCCTGCAGGAGCGCCGCGCACTCGGCCACAGCGGCCGCAACTGGCTGTTCTTCGGCGACCGACACCGCAGCGAAAACTTCTACTACCGCGACGATTTGGAGGACATGGTCCGCGACGGTTTCCTCAACCGGCTGGATCTGGCGTTCTCGCGGGATCAGGCCGACCGGGTGTACGTACAGCACAAGATGCTCGACTACGGCGCCGACGTGTGGCGCTGGCTCGACGACGGCGCGCACATCTACGTGTGCGGAGACGCCAACAGGATGGCCAAGGACGTCGACGCGGCGTTGACGTCGATCATCCGGCGGCACGGGTCGATGTCCGACGAGGACGCCCACGACTACAAGCGTGAACTCGTGGCGTCGAAACGCTATGTGCGCGATGTCTATTGAGAACTGTGTGGCCGGCCGATGTGCGCTTCGGCGCGCATCCGATCGACCATCCAGGGGTAGTGCAGTTCGAACGCCGGACGCTCGGAACGGATGCGGGGCAGCTCGGTGAAGTTGTGCCGCGGCGGCGGGCAGCTGGTGGCCCACTCCAGCGAGTTGCCGTAACCCCAGGGGTCGTCGACCATGACCGGCTCGCCGTAACGCCAGCTCTTGAACACGTTCCACACGAACGGGATGGTCGAAACGCCGAGGATGAACGCGCCGATCGTCGACACGATGTTCAGCGTGGTGAACCCGTCGGTGGGCAGGTAGTCGGCATACCGGCGCGGCATGCCTTCGTCGCCGAGCCAGTGCTGCACCAGGAATGTGGTGTGAAAGCCGATGAAGGTCAGCCAGAAGTGCAGCTTGCCCAGCCGCTCGTCGAGCAGGCGGCCGGTCATCTTCGGGAACCAGAAGTAGATGCCCGCGTAGGTGGCGAACACGATGGTGCCGAACAGCACGTAGTGGAAGTGCGCCACCACGAAGTAGGAGTCGGTGACGTGGAAGTCCAGCGGCGGGCTGGCCAGCAGCACACCGGAAAGACCACCGAGCAGGAAGGTGATCAGGAAGCCGACCGAGAACAGCATCGGTGTCTCGAACGTCAACTGGCCCTTCCACATCGTGCCGATCCAGTTGAAGAACTTGATGCCGGTCGGCACCGCGATCAAGAACGTCATGAACGAGAAGAACGGCAGCAGCACCGCGCCGGTGGCGAACATGTGGTGGGCCCACACCGCCATTGACAGTGCGCCGATGCTGAACGTCGCGTAGACGAGTGTGGTGTAGCCGAATAGCGGCTTGCGTGAAAAGACCGGCACCACTTCGGTGATGATCCCGAAGAACGGCAACGCAATGACGTACACCTCGGGATGGCCGAAGAACCAGAACAGGTGCTGCCAGAGAATCGTGCCCCCGTTGGCCGGGTCGTAGATGTGCGCACCGAGGTGACGGTCGGCGGCCAAGCCGAACAGCGCGGCCGTCAACAATGGAAATATCAGCAGGACCAGGATCGAGGTCACCAGGATGTTCCAGGTGAAGATCGGCATCCGGAACATCGTCATGCCGGGGGCGCGCATGCAGACCACGGTGGTGATCATGTTGACGCCACCGAGAATGGTGCCAAGACCGCCGACTCCGAGGCCGAGGATCCACAGGTCGCCTCCGGGACCAGGGCTGTGCATCGCGTTCGTAAGGGGGCTGTAGGCCGTCCAGCCGAAATCGGCCGCGCCGTTGGGAGTGATGAAACCGCTCAATGCGATCAGGGCGCCGAAGACGAACAGCCAGAAACTCAGTGCGTTCAGCCGTGGGAAGGCGACGTCGGGGGCGCCGATCTGCAGCGGCAGCACCAGGTTGGCGAACCCGAACACGATCGGGGTCGCGTAGAACAGCAGCATCGCCGTGCCGTGCATGGTGAACAGCTGGTTGAACTGCTCGTTGGACAGGAACTGCAACCCCGGCAATGCCAGCTCGGTACGCATGAACAGCGCCATCAGCCCGCCGATGAAGAAGAAGATGAAGCAGGCGACGCAGTACATGATGCCGATCATCTTGTGATCGGTCGTCGTGATGAGCTTGTAGACCAGGTTGCCCTTGGGGCCGAGCCGCGCCGGGAACGGGCGACGGGCCACCAGTGTTTCAGCCGAAGGTGCTTCCGTCGTCATGTACGTCCCCCATCGATGGCGCACCTCCATTCACCACCGGCGCCGACACGCCCCGCAAGGGACTTAGGTCACCGTTGTGGGATCGCCCTAAGAACCGCGCGGGTGAGTCGGCCGAATTCGCCGGCGCCGCCCGCGACGAGTCGCTTGGCATCCAGTCCCGCAACGTCCTTCATGGCTGCGCTGCCGAACTTCACGTGGTGTCCGTCGTTCAGCACCGCCTCGACACCGAGGAGCGCCCTTCGCGCCGGCTGCCGGTGCCCCGTGCGCTCGATCGCGTCGGCCACGTTCCCGTCGCACTCCATGGCCACACACGACAGTCCAGCGGCCCTGGCCGCAGCAGCCACGTCGCGACAGGCCGCGTCGCCGCCCGCGCTGACGCTCATGTTCTCAGTGTCGATCGCAATGTCGGTATCGCATCCAATGCGCGGAGCCGGCAAGGTATTTCGACGCCCCGAGAGTGCTGCTGTCACCGCGTCACCAAACTTCTTGAGGTCAGGCTCGGGGTGCACTGGCGTGGGCAACATGACGCCGGGGTTGAGTAGGTCGTCGGGATCGAATGCGTGCTTGATCGCCAGGAACGCTGCGAGCTCTGGCGGGGTGAACACTCGACGCATCAGGTCCCGCTTCGCAGTACCGATTCCGTGCTCACCGGTGAGCGTGCCACCGAGTTCGAGCGCCGCATCGGCGATCGCCTCAGCGGCCGCCTCCACAGTGCCGAGTTCGTCTGGGTCATAGAAAAGAACCGGGTGCAGGTTTCCATCGCCGGCATGCCCCAGGATCATGGCGTCCAATCCAGCGCCTGCCGCGATCTCTGCGCTGCGAGTCATCAACTCGGGCACCCATTGGCGGGGCACCGTTGAATCACAGATGTAGTACGCCTTACCCACCTCGCGCACCGCGAATCCCGTCGCGAGCCGACCCGCCCATAGCGCCGCGCGTTCGGCCTCGTCGACCGCGGTACGAAGCTCGTGATCCCTTCGCCGCAGGATGTTTTCGATCACAGGGGTGTCTCGGCCGACCTCATCGTGTGTGCCGTCGAGTTCGACAATGAGCATCGCGGCCTTGTTCAACGGATAGCCGGACGGCAGATAGCCCTCCATGACCTCCATGGCCCGCTTGTCGCACAGCTCCAACGCGGCTGGAAGTACCCCCGCGGCAATGATCTCCGACACCGTATGTGTGGCTTCCTCGACGCGGTCGAAGGACACCAGTGCTGTCCAACGCGCTGCCGCGATCGGTATCAGGTTGAGGACCGCACGAGTGACGACGCCAAGGATGCCCTCGGACCCGATCACCACACCGAGTAGGTCGACGTCGTCATCGTCGCTCAAGGTGACCACGCGGCCGTCGCCCAGCGCGACGTCCAACGCGATCACGTGGTGGAACGTGACCCCGTACTTGATACACGCGGGGCCGCCCGCGTTTTCGGCTATGTTGCCGCCGATCGTCGAAATCGGGGCGGACGCTGGATCTGGCGCGTACACCAAACCTTGCGCGAGGGCGGCGGCCTTGAGATCGGCGTTGACTACCCCCGGCTCGATGACCGCGCGACGTGCTTCCGCGTCGATGTCGAGGATCCGATTCATTCGTGCCAGATCCATCACGAGGGCGTCGTCGCCCGGTGCGACCGCCGCCGACAGATTCGTCGCCGCGCCGCGTGGGACGACTTTGATGCCCCGCCCGCCGGCATAGTCCAGCAGTGCCGCGACGTGATCGCTCGAAGTAGGTCGCACGACCGCGAGAGGTACACCGCGTTGGGTGACGAAGTCTGTTCCGGCCGCGAGGCGGGTAGACGCGTCTACCGAGACCGCGTCGGGGCCGATGAGCCTACGAAGATCCGATTCGAGCGCGCCCCCTGACATGACCTAATTGTCTCGTCCTCCAACTGGGATGCGGCTCGGTTTGTGAGACTGTCCCGATGCGGTTCTCGGGACAGGTCGCGATCGTCACGGGTGGGGCACTCGGCATCGGTGGCGGCATCAGCAGGCGACTGGCCGTGGCGGGTGCGCATGTCGTACTCAACGACATCGACGGCGAGGCGGCGTCGGCCACCCGCGACGAAATCACCGCACGGGGCGGATCATGCACCACCGTCGTCGGGGACATCCGCGACCGCGACGTCGTGACTGCAGTGACCAAAACGGCTCTGGCCGTTGCTGATTCACGTATCGACATCCTGGTCAACAACGTCGGCGACTTTCGGCCCGCGGCCCGCGACTTCCTGCACAGCACTGAGGAGCAGTGGCAGACCCTCTACGAACTGAACCTGCTGCATGTGCTCCGCATGTGCCACGCCGTATTGCCCGCGATGGTCGAGCGGGAAGGAGGCGTGATCGTCAACAACGCGACCGTGGAGGCGTTTCGCGGCATCCCGTACGCCGCGCCGTATGCGGCATTCAACGCGGGCGTGGTGGCGTTCACCCGCAGCCTGGCAGTCGACGTCGCGCAGCACGGGATACGGGTCAACGCGATCGCCCCGGACCTCGCCGACACCGCGCAGACGCCCGCCGCGCTGATGCTGCGCGGCCGCGACCCCGACTTGATCAGGACGTGGATCCCGGTCGGCCGGTTCGGCAGGCCCGACGACTACGCGGCCGTCGTGGAGTTCCTCGCGTCCGACGACGCCCGCTTCGTCACCGGGCACACGATCCCTGTGGACGGCGGCACGCTGGCCGCTGCGGGGTGGTATGCCCGTGCCGACGGCAAGGGCTGGACGAACATGCCGAACGAGGCATGAAGGTGTGATGGCGGAATCGTTTGGCTTCCTAAGACCCGCCGCTGTCACCGCCCGACGACGCCGAGGGCGATTCGCCGCTCACGGTGTCACCGTCGGCCTCGTTGTTATGGCGACCCCGACCCATGTGGCGCACCGGATCGCGTATCTGCTTGCCCACCTCGAGCGAATCGCGCACCGCCGGCCGACGTTTCATTGGCCGCACAATGGGCTTCGGCGTCTCTGCTTTGGCGTCACCGTCCGACGGCTCTGGCGCGCGCACCGCTGCCTTCTTTTTCGTCGACGTCACCCGCTCGGAGCGGGACTGAGTGCCGGTCGACTCCACCGATGGAGAGACATCCGCCTTTCCGCTATTGCCGGCCGGTGCCGCGAGAGTGACCGGCGCAGAAGCGGCGGACGGCAGTCCACCGGCGGCGGGCTTGATCGGGCTGACGGTCGTGGTCGGCGTCTGTCGTGCCGCGACCGTCTGCAGCATCGACACCAGGGTCGCCACATTGGCCACGATCGGCGGGGGGATCGTCGGGATCAGTTTCGACGGGTTACTTACCAGGGCGACGGCGTTGTTCGCGCCTTCGCCGACAGCGGCGGCGAGGTCGGTGACCACCTTCGCCGGGTCTAGCGCCGGAATCAGCCGCGCCCGGGTGGGTTCCCACACCGGGATGCTGCGGTCGTAACCCATTTCCACCAGTACCCGGAAAAACGGCTCGACCACATCAATCAACCCTTCGGGCACTCCCACCTGGCGCAGAGGTGCGAATAACGGCAGTTCGTCGGTCGGGAAGAAGTAGTAACTGGAGTCGCCGTACGTACCTTGATACGCAGGCGACTTCGTGGGGTCGGCAGGCAGGCCGACGTCGAACGGATACGTGTGCACATAGAAGAACCCCAGCACGGCGTTCAGGTCTGCGACGAAGTTGAGTGGATACAGCGGGAAGTCGGAAGCCATGTCGTACTGGCGGATGACGACGTCGGTGTGGAACTGCGTATCGGTGGGCTCGGCGCTGGTGAACGTACCAAGGAAGAAACTGGGGAAGCCCGGGAACCGCGAATTGAGGCCGCCGTTGGGCACACTCGGGTCACCGACCAGCACAAAGCTGATGTCCGGCGCGGTAGTGCCTTTCGGGTACTGAGCGGCGAGCTTGCGCTTCTCCGCTACTACGACAGCGGCGCCCCCCGACTCGCCGGCAATCACCAGATGGTCATTGCCGTGCGCGGCCATCGCCGCCTCGAGATCGCTCACCCCGGCGGCCACCGCCTGATCGTTGGTGCGGTCGAACAGCCCCGTGAGTTTCCACCACGGTTCGTCCGGCCACAAATTCGGAACGACCTTCGGATCCCCTGTCAGACTCGCGATAAGTCGCAAGATCCCCAGTAGGGGAAAGGAGTCCGTGGGCCCGGTCACCCCGACCGGTGTGAGGGTCTGGCCCGGATGCGTCGGCGTGACGAATCGGTCCATCATGCTGTCAACAAAGTAGGCGTCTGGTGTCGGGCAACCGAGGCCGCACACGACTAACGCCGTCGAATCCGCCGTTAGCCCTACGTTCGGTGACACCGTCGGCGTCGCTGCCGGTACGCTCGCGGCTGCCACTCCCAGTGCGACAGCCAATGCCCCCACACGGCCGACATATTTTGCGGTACCCATCGTCGTCCCCAATCCGTGTCGGCCGACGCTGGTAAACCCGGCCCACTGTGGTGTCGTGCAATACGAGGAATCGTGCTGCCGTGGGGCCGGGCCGAACTCAGTAGCGCACTACTGCACTTTGCTGTCCGCTCCGGCGGCAGCACGTAGTCCGTTCGAGGATGAGGCCGTTGAGGACTTGACTGCCACTTTGCGGTGCCGCGCCGCGGAGCGCCTCGAAAAGCGAGCGCTATCGCTTTCGCACGGCTTGGTCGTGTGTGATTGCGGCTTCGCCGCTCAACACACTCCATCGGCTCGGAAGTGAATGCGAGCATTCACTTCACTCGCCTCAGTCGGGTGTCCGAGGGGGGACTTGAACCCCCACGCCCGTTAATAGGGCACTAGCACCTCAAGCTAGCGCGTCTGCCATTCCGCCACTCGGACCAGTTGGGCAGCTAAGGCTATCGGATGAGACAGCCCGCGCCCAAACCGAACGGTCCTCTCAATGGTACGAATGGTGACTGTGACGCCTCCCCCCAACTCCGAAGACGAGGTGGTCGACCTCGTCAGCGCGCTCATCCGCTTCGACACGTCGAACACCGGCGAACCCGAAACCACCAAAGGCGAGGCCGAATGCGCCCGCTGGGTGGCCGAACAGCTTGAGGAGGTCGGTTACACCACCCAGTACGTGGAGGCAGGCGCACCGGGCCGGGGAAACGTGTTCGCCAGGCTCGAGGGCGCCAACCCCGAGCGCGGCGCGCTGCTGCTGCACGGTCACCTCGACGTGGTGCCCGCGGAGGCCTCGGATTGGAGCGTGCACCCGTTCTCCGGGGCCATCGAGGACGGCTACGTGTGGGGTCGCGGCGCGGTCGACATGAAGGACATGTGCGGCATGCTCATCGCGATCGCCAGGCACTTCAAACGGGCAGGCATCGTGCCGCCCCGCGATCTGGTGTTCGCGTTCGTCTCCGATGAGGAGGCAGGCGGGAAATACGGCGCCCATTGGCTGGTCAACAACCGGCCGGAGCTGTTCGAAGGCGTCACCGAGGCCGTCGGCGAGGTCGGCGGGTTCTCGCTGACCGTGCCCCGCAAGGACGGCGGTGAGCGGCGGCTGTACCTGGTCGAGACCGCCGAGAAGTCGATGATGTGGATGAAGCTGACCGCGCGCAGCTTCGCCGGTCACGGCTCGATGATCCACGACCACAACGCCGTCACCGCGGTTGCCGAGGCCACCGCCAAACTCGGCCGCCACGAGTTCCCGCTGGTGATGACCGACGCCGTCAGCCAGTTCCTGCAGGCCATCACCGAGGAGACCGGCTACCAGTTCGACGTCGACTCGCCCGACCTGGCGGGCACCATCGCCAAGCTCGGGCCGATCGCCCGCGTCGTCGGCGCCACGCTGCGCGACACCGCCAACCCCACCATGCTGAAGGCCGGTTACAAGGCCAACGTCATCCCGGCCACCGCCGAGTCGGTGGTCGACTGCCGCATCCTGCCCGGTCGGCGGGAAGCCTTCGAGCGCGAGGTCGACGAGATCATCGGCCCCGACGTGACGCGCGAGTGGATCACCGAACTGCCGTCGTACGAGACCACGTTCGACGGCGACCTGGTGGACGCCATGAACGGCGCGATCCTGTCCGTTGACCCGGACGCGCGCATTGTGCCCTACATGCTTTCCGGCGGCACCGACGCAAAGGCGTTCATGCAGTTGGGAATTCGCTGCTTCGGGTTCGCGCCGCTGCAACTGCCGCCGGATCTGGACTTCACCGCGCTGTTCCACGGCGTCGACGAGCGGGTACCCGTTGACGCATTGAAGTTCGGCACCCAGGTTCTCGAGCACTTCCTTCTGCACTGCTGACCACCAGAAAGGACGACCCACCATGGCGTTTGACTACAACCCCTACGACTTCCTGCCGAAGCTGCCGTCGTTCACGCTGACCTCGGAGTCGGTCACCGACGGCCAGCCCCTGAGCAACGACCAGGTCAGCGGCATCATGGGCGCGGGAGGCAACGATGTCTCACCGCAGCTGTCGTGGTCCGGCTTCCCCGAGGAGACCCGCAGCTTCGCCGTGACGGTGTACGACCCCGACGCGCCGACGGCATCGGGCTTCTGGCACTGGGCCGTCGCCAACCTGCCCGCCACCGTCACCGAACTGGCTGCCAACGCCGGCGACGGCAGCGAATTGCCAGGTGGCGCAATCACTTTGCGCAACGACGCGGGACTCAGCCGCTTCATCGGCGCCGCGCCGCCACAGGGCCACGGTGTGCACCGGTACTTCATCGCGGTGCATGCCGTCAAGGTCGACAAACTCGAGGTCGACGGTGACGCCAGCCCGGCCTACCTGGGCTTCAACCTGTTCATGAACGCAATCGCGCGGGCCGTCATCCACGGCACGTATGAGCAGAAGTAGCGCGCTTCTCGCGCGGATACTGCAGACCCGGACGCTGGTTCGGGCACCGATCTGGCTCTACCGGGCGCATCTCGGCGTCCTGTTCGGTCATCGCATGCTGATGCTCGAGCACATCGGCCGCAAGAGCGGGGCGCGTCGATATGCGGTACTCGAGGTGGTCGACCGCCCCGGCCCCGACCAGTACGTCATTGTGTCGGGGTTCGGTGAGAAGTCGCAGTGGTATCGCAACGTCGTTGCCGACCCACACGTCCGGGTGAGTGTGGGACTGCGCCGCGATGCGACCGCGACCGCGACGCCGATGACCCCGCAGGCCGTCGACGAGACCCTGGACCGCTACGCCCGGCACCATCCGCGGGCATGGCGCACGCTGCAGGCGGCGATGTCGGCCGCGCTCGACACCCCGGATCTGAAGCTGCCGATGGTGCGACTCGACCTAGCGCGGGACTCCTGAGCCCACCGCATCGGCCAGCGAGGCGAACCCGCCCTCGCGCAGCCTCAGGGCGATGCCGTCGTGAATGTGCTTGGCCCACAAGCCGCCGTCGTAGATGAAGCCGGTGTAGCCCTGCAGCAGTGACGCGCCCGACGTGATGCGATCCCACGCGTCGTCGGCGGTCTGGATGCCGCCGACGCTGATCAACACCAACCGGTCACCGACCCGCCGGTACAACCGGCGCAACACCTCGGCGGACCGTTGCGCGACCGGCGCACCGGACACCCCGCCTGCGCCCAACGCCTCGACACCGGGCGTCGCCAGCCCGTCGCGCGACACCGTGGTGTTCGTCGCGACGATCCCTGCCAACCCCAATTCGACTGCCAGATCCGCGATCTCGTCGACATCCTCATCGGACAGATCCGGGGCGATCTTGACCAGAACCGGCGTCGACGTCTCCGCTTTCACGGCGGCGAGAATCGGCCGCAGCGATTCGACCGCCTGCAGATCACGCAGCCCTGGCGTGTTCGGAGAGCTGACGTTGACCACCAGGAAGTCGGCCAACGGGCCCACCAGACGGGCACTTTGGGCGTAATCGGCAACTGCGTCCTGGGCGGGCGTGGCTTTCGTCTTGCCGATGTTGACCCCGATGGGCACGTCGGGTGTGGTGCGGGTCAGGCGCAGCGCCAGTTCGGCCGCACCGTGGTTGTTGAATCCCATCCGGTTCAGCAGCGCGCGATCGTCGGGCAGCCGGAACATCCGCGGCTGCGGATTACCCGGTTGGGCCTGCGCGGTGACGGTGCCGATCTCCGCATAGCCGAAACCGAGCGCGCCCCACGTGTGCAGCCCTTTGCCGTCCTTGTCGAAACCTGCTGCCAGGCCGAGCGGTCCAGGGAATCGCACCCCGAACACCGTGCTGGCAAGCACAGGATCGCGCGGCGCCAGCCACCGCGTCAGCGCCAGGCGCAGCGGTCGCACCGCAGTCACGACGCGAAGGAAGGCGAACACCAGCGTGTGAATGCGTTCGGGCGCAATGAGAAAGAACGCCCTGCGCAGCGCGCCGTACATCACAGGCCGGGCTGGTCCAGTCTGTCCGCAGCGGTCTTCTTGCGGCGCAGCAGCACCCGCCTGCTTCCGTCGGTGTACAACCGGACCCTGGTGAGCTCCCACCCGCGGTATTCGGCCTCGATGGACAGCCGGGTGGAGGCGCTGATCCTGGTCAACTCCGGCGGCAGCCGCAGCGGTATCCACTCGTAGTCGTCTGACAGATCGTTGTCCCAGCCCTCCGGCATCCGTCCGCGGTGCATCTGCGTCATTGATGCTTCTCCGCGTTCGCGATCACCTGCACACCTGCTCCCGAGCCAGACACCACATACAGGGTGCCAGACGCTTCGTCGAAGGCCAGCGAGTTGGGCTGCTGCACGGTTCGATAACGCACCTTTTCCACGGGGATACCGGTAGCCAGATCGTAACCAACCACCGTGTTGCTCGCCGTTTGCGACACCCAGGCAAGCTTCGACGATCCGGCCAGCCCGTATGGCGCCCCCTGCACCGGATAACGCTGGCGCAAAATAAGCGGGTCGGTGCCGAACACCAGTAGTTCGTCGCCGCGGGTGTCGGCGACCAGCACCCGGCCCGCGGAGTCCGCCGCCATGGTGGTGGCCCCCTCACCGGCCCGCAGCGCGTGCTCAGCTTCCTCACCGCTGGCCGAGATGGTGGTCACCGAAGTCTGGCCCCGGTCCAACACCACAATCGTATTGCCTTGTGCGACAAGCGCATCCACCTTCGCGAAGATCTTCAGCGACGCGCCGACCTTCGAGTCGGAGCTCAGCGTGTAGACCGCCCCGTCCGCGCTGCCCAACGCCAATCTGCCGTCCGCGCGCCTGGCGATCGCCGTGAAGTCGGTGTCCGGTTGACCTTCCACGTCGACCCGGGTGGCGGTGGCCGCGCGCAGGTCGACGCGGAAGTAGCCGCCGCGGGTCGACGCGTACACCGTTCCCTCGTTGTCACCCGCCAGTGCCGTCGCGGGAGCAGGCAGCGTGACCGGTCGGGGCGGGCCGGTCACCGGCACCACAGTCACCTGTGACTGGCTTCCCAAAAGGGGGCTGAGTACCGCCAACGACGTCGTTGCCGCATCGAAGACGGCGACCTGCGCGAGGCCGGTCAGCGGCCGCACCACGCCGTCGGGCGGCGCGGTGACCGGGGGCGACTCTGCGGCCTGTGCGGGCACGATCGTCGCCGGTGGGGCGTCGGGATGATTAGCCGAGCAACCGGCCAATCCGATGGTTGCCAGCACGACAGCGCTGGCTCGAATTAGCTGAGCAAAGGCGTTTGAACCGCGAAACAAGGGGTAGCTCTCGGACGTGCGAATTGGATTTCAATCGAAATGCAAGTGTAGGCAAGCCGGTTATCCACATTTGGCCACGTCCGTCGCGCTCGGCGACGTTCGCGAAGGTATGGTTCGATCATGACCCTCGCCGCAGACAGGGATTTGGGTAACCAACAGTTTGCTATCGAGGACATCACCACAGGTCTGCACGCCAGCGGCTTTGGCCAGGTCGGGGACGGGCGCAGTTTTTCCTTCCACGTCGAGAAGCAGGTGCTGGTCGTCGAGGTGTACCGGCCGCGCATCGCGGGGCCGGTGCCGCAGGCCGAGGACGTCGTCGCGGTCGCCAGTCGCAAGCTCACCGACATCGACGTCACCGATGAGCGCAGTGTCTCCGCGGCGGTACGCGACGCGGTGGCCGCCGCGCAGCCGGTGACACGCACAGCGCGCTGACAGCAACCCCACGGTACGGTCGTCGGCGTGATTGACGCGCCTGCGATGTCGTGGCTGCAAGTCGTCGTTCTCTCGGTGATACAGGGGTTGACAGAGTTCCTGCCTGTTTCGTCGTCGGGACATCTCGCGATCGCCTCGCGAATCTTCTTCGACGACGACGCGGGTGCCTCGTTCACAGCGGTCACCCAGTTGGGCACCGAACTGGCGGTGCTGCTGTATTTCGCGCGCGACATCGGGCGCATCCTGAAGGCCTGGTTCAACGGCCTGTTCGTGGCGGCGCACCGCAACCTCGATTACTGGATGGGCTGGTACGTCATCATCGGCACCATTCCGATCGGGGTGCTTGGTCTGCTGTTCAAAGACGAAATCCGTACTGGCGCAAGGAATCTGTGGCTCATCGCCAGCGCGCTGATCGTGTTCTCCGTCGTGATCGCGGTCGCCGAGTACGTCGGAAGGCAGACCCGGCACGCCGAACAGCTGACGTGGAAGGACAGCATCATCGTCGGCCTGGCGCAGTGTCTGGCGCTGGTGCCCGGCGTCTCGCGCTCGGGCGCGACGATCAGCGCGGGGCTGTTCCTCGGACTCGACCGTGAACTGTCCGCCCGGTTCGGCTTCCTGCTCGCTATCCCCGCCGTGTTCGCCTCGGGTCTGTTCTCGCTGCCCGACGCCTTTCATCCGGTCGGCGAGGGGATGAGCGCCAGCGGCCCGCAACTGTTCGTCGCCACCGTGATCGCATTCGTCATCGGCTTCCTCGCGGTGGCCTGGTTCCTGCGCTTTTTGGTGCGGCACAGCATGTACTGGTTCGTCGGCTACCGCGTGGTGCTCGGCGCCGTGGTGATCGCCCTGCTCGCCGCCGGGGTAGTCTCCGCGACATGACGGTCATCCTGCTCCGGCACGGCAGGTCGACCTCGAACACCGCGCACACCCTGGCCGGTCGCACCAACGGGGTCGACCTCGACGACAAGGGCGCAGAGCAGGCGCAAGCGATTGTCGAGCGGCTGGCCGGGTTGCCGATCCGGGCGATCGTGCGGTCACCGCTGCTGCGCTGCAGGCGCACGGTGGAACCACTCGCCGCGGCGCTCGGCCTGGACCCCATCGTCGACGAGCGCATCTCCGAGGTCGACTACGGCAGCTGGACCGGCCGCAAGATCGGCGATCTGGTGAAGGAACCGCTGTGGGCGGTCGTCCAGCAGCAGCCCAGCGCCGCAGTGTTCCCCGGCGGCGAGGGGCTGGCCCACGTACAGGCCCGCTCGGTCGCAGCCGTGCGTGAACACGACCGCAAGCTGGCCGAACTGCACGAGGGTGACGCGCTGTGGGTCGCGTGTACGCACGGCGACGTGATCAAGGCGATCGTCGCCGACGCGCTCGGCGCACACCTGGACAGCTTCCAGCGCATCACCGCCGATCCCGCGTCGATGAGTGTGATCCGTTACACCGCGTTGCGTCCGTTCGTCATCCACGTCAACCACACTGGTGCTGCGCTGACTGCCGGGCTGCTGGCCAAGCCGGCGACGGCCGACGGCCAAGCCGAGAAGAAGGACGACGAGCTGCCGCCGGAGGATGCGGTAATCGGTGGTTCGACAGATTGACGGAATTACGGCCGACGAGGCTATGCCGGTATTTTGGAGGGTGCCATGGCCCGCGCAATTCACGTCTTCCGTACACCCGACCGGTTCGTCGCCGGGACCGTCGGGCAGCCAGGCAACCGCACGTTCTATCTGCAGGCGGTGCACGACAAACGCGTGATCTCGGTGGTGCTGGAGAAGCAGCAGGTGGCCGTGCTCGCTGAGCGCATCGCGGCGCTGCTGCTCGAGATCAACCGTCGCTTCGGCACGCCCATCCCGCCCGAGACCGGCGACGTCGAGGACCTCAGCCCGCTGATCACCCCCGTCGATGCCGAGTTCCGGGTCGGCACGATGGGGCTGGGCTGGGATTCGGAGGCGCAGACGGTCGTCGTCGAACTGCTCGCGGTGTCGGAAACCGAGTTCGACGCGTCGGTGGTGCTCGACGACGCCGAGGAGGGACCCGACGCGGTGCGGGTGTTTTTGACTCCGGAATCGGCTCGTCAGTTCGCGACGCGATCCAACCGGGTGATCTCGGCTGGCCGCCCGCCATGTCCGCTGTGCGATGAGCCGCTCGACCCGGAGGGCCACATCTGCGTGCGCACCAACGGCTATCGACGCGGCGCCCTTGCCGGGTCCGACGATGACGCCGATTCATAACGATGAGGTGCTGCAGCGCGGCGAGTTGACGGTCATCGGCCGGATCCGGTCAGCGAGCAACGCCACCTTCCTCTGCGAGGCTCACCTCGGTGAGCTGCAGGCGCACTGCGTCTACAAGCCGATCAAGGGCGAGGCTCCGCTGTGGGACTTTCCCGACGGCACGCTGGCGGGACGCGAACTGAGCGCCTACCTGATTTCGGCCGCGCTGGGCTGGAACATCGTGCCCCACACCATCATTCGTGATGGGCCTGCCGGCCCCGGCATGCTGCAGGTGTGGGTCGACCAACCCGGCTCAAGTCTCGGAGAGGTGGGCGACGAACCACAGGCCGGACCCGATCTTGTCGACCTGCTGCCCGCGGGCCACATCCCGCCGGGCTTCCTGCCCGTATTGCAGGCCTACGACTACGCGGGCGACGAAGTGACCCTGGTGCACGCCGACGACATCAGGCTGCGTCGGATGGCGGTCTTCGACGTGCTGATCAACAACGCCGACCGCAAGGGCGGGCACATCCTGTGCGGCGTCGACGGCCACGTCTACGGCGTCGACCACGGCGTGAGCCTGCACGTCGAGGACAAACTCCGCACCGTGCTGTGGGGCTGGTCCGGGAAGCCCGTCGACGACGAAATGCTGGAAGCCGTTGCCCGACTGCGTGACCAGATCCGCGGTGACCTCGGCGATCGACTTCGTGCGCACATCACCCGCCGCGAGGTCGCGGCACTGCACGCCAGAACCGTTGGGCTGCTGGATAACCCGGTGATGCCGACACCGGACCGGCGCAGGCCCATCCCGTGGCCCGCGTTCTGATCAACCCGCCCGGTGAGCCAGCCGCTCGGGCTGGTGGATCAGCGTCATCTTGCCGTCCGTGGTGATCCAGCCACGGGCAACGAAGTCGCACAGCGCCTTGTTGACGCTTTCGCGGGTGGCGCCGATCAGTTGGGCCAACTCCGTCTGCGTCAGATCGTGTCGGACCTGCCAGCTCTACACCGTCGCGGCCTGTTGCATTGTCACGTCTCGAAGCTCGGTCACCGCACCCTCGTCCTTCGCCGCCCCACCGCCAGCCAGCCACGGATTCCACGGCACGGCGACGTTAAACGTCTTCGACGCGTGCGTGGTCTACTGACCCGGTGAATCTGACCGACGCGGCGCTGGCTGCCGACGTGGCGGTCGACGCCGGAAAGCTGCTGTTGGCGGTTCGCGAGGAAGTCGGCTTCGACGATCCGTACGACCTCGGCGACGCGGGCGACATGCGGGCCAACGAGCTGATCCTCGACCGGCTGCGGCGGGACCGGCCCGACGACGCCGTGCTGTCCGAAGAGGCCGTCGACGACCTGTCGCGGGTACATGCCGACCGGGTGTGGATCGTCGACCCCGTCGACGGCACCCGCGAATTCTCCTGGCCGGGCCGCACCGACTGGGCGGTGCACATCGCGCTGTGGCAACGAGACGGCGGCATCACCGACGCGGCCGTGGCGTTGCCGGCGCGCGGAGAGGTCTATCGCACCGACACCGTGACACCACCGCCGCCGCGCCGCGACGGACCCATCCGCATCACCGCGAGCGCCAGCAGGCCACCCGCCGTGTTGTGGCGGCTGCGCGACATGATGGACATCCAGATGGTCCGCATCGGGTCGGCGGGCGCCAAGGCGATGGCCGTCGTTCGCGGCGACGTCGACGCGTACGTGCACGCGGGCGGCCAGTGGGAGTGGGATTCCGCGGCTCCGGCAGGCGTCGTGCAGGCCGCGGGGCTGCACGCCTCCCGGATCGACGGTTCGCCGCTGATCTACAACCGGCGGGACCCCTACCTGCCCGACTTGCTGATGTGCCGCGCCGAGCTGGCCGACGTCCTGCTGGAGGGCATCTGGTCGGCCTACCGGAATTGATAGTCGGGGAATGGAATGGCCTTCGGCGTTGTAGGTCACATCGAAGCAACGCACCATCCGGAGGCCGTCCTGACCGAACACCTTAAAGTCGAGGCTATGCATTCGTGGCCGGCTCCCGACGTCCCGGCTCTGCCAGGCCGCGGGCCGCAGTTGCGGCTCTACGACAGCGCCGACCGGCAGGTGCGTCCCGTCGCCGCCGGCGAGACGGCGTCCATGTACGTCTGCGGCATCACGCCTTATGACGCCACCCATCTCGGACACGCGGCCACCTATCTGGCGTTCGACCTGGTGTACCGGGTGTGGCTGGACAGTGGGCACAAGGTGCACTACGTGCAGAACGTCACCGACGTCGACGATCCGCTGTTCGAGCGGGCCGAGCGCGACGGCATCGACTGGCGCGAACTCGCCGCGCGCGAGACCGACCTGTTCCGCGCGGACATGGCGGCCCTGCGGGTGCTGCCGCCGCACGACTACGTGGCGGCCACCGACGCGATCAGCGAGGTGGTCGAGTTGGTGGAGAAGATGTTGGCCTCCGGTGCGGCCTACGTCGTCGACGATCCCGACTTCCCGGACGTGTACTTCCACGCCGACGCCACCCCACAGTTCGGCTACGAGTCCGGCTACGACCGCGAGACCATGCTGCGGCTGTTCACCGAACGCGGCGGCGACCCGGCCCGCGCGGGTAAGGCCGACGAACTCGATGCACTGATGTGGCGGGCGCAGCGGCCAGGCGAACCGAGCTGGCCGTCACCGTTCGGCCCCGGCAGGCCCGGCTGGCACGTCGAGTGCGCTGCGATCGCGTTGAGCCGCATCGGCACCGGCCTGGACATCCAGGGCGGCGGCAGCGACCTGATCTTCCCGCATCACGAGTTCTCCGCCGCGCACGCCGAATCGGTAACGGGGGAACGGCGATTCGCCCGCCACTACGTGCACGCCGGAATGATCGGCTGGGACGGCCACAAGATGAGCAAGAGCCGCGGCAACCTGGTGTTGGTGTCGCGGCTGCGCGCCGACGGTGTCGAGCCTGCCGCCATCCGACTCGGGTTGCTCGCCGGGCACTACCGCGCCGACCGGTACTGGAGCGATCAGGTGCTCGACGAGGCCATCGCCCGACTGGAGCGGTGGCGGGCCGCTACAGCCCTGCAGGCCGGCCCCGACGCGGCCGATGTCGTCGCGCGGGTGCGGCAGTACCTGGCCGACGATCTGGACACGCCCAAGGCGCTGGCCGCGCTGGACGGCTGGGCGACGGACGCGCTCGAGTACGGCGGCCACGACACCGCGGCGCCGCAGACAGTTGCGACCGCAGTCGACGCATTGCTAGGTGTCCAGTTGTCGCACTGACTACGTTGGCGGCTATGGGTTCTGTGACTGGAAAAGTCGTGCTGATCACCGGCGGCGCCAACGGCGTCGGCGCGGAGGTGGCACGCCGTCTGCACGCCAAGGGCGCCAAGCTGGTGCTGACCGATCTCGACGAGACCAAGCTGGGAGAGGTGGCGGCCGGCCTCGGTAACGAGGGGGTGTTGACCGTCGCCGCCGACGTGCGTGACCTGTCGGCAATGGAGGGCGCCGTCGCCGAGGGCGTCGAGCGCTTCGGCGGGATCGATGTCGTCGTGGCCAACGCCGGAATCGCGACGTACGGATCGGTGCTGCAGGTCGATCCGCAGGCGTTCCGGACGCTGATCGACGTCAACATCGTCGGCGTCTTCAACACCGTGCGTGCCGCGCTGAAGCAGGTCATCGACCGACGCGGTTACGTGTTGATCGTCTCGTCGCTCGCGGCGTTCGCGGCCGCGCCAGGGATGGCGCCCTACGACGCGGCCAAGGCCGGTGTGGAGCACTTCGCCAACTCGCTGCGCCTGGAAGTCGCGCACCTGGGCGTCGACGTGGGCTCGGCGCACATGTCGTGGATCGACACTCCGCTGGTCCGCGACAGCAAGGCCGATATGCCGGCGTTCCGGCAGATGCTGGACGCGCTGCCGGGCCCGCTGGGCAAGACCACGTCGGTACAGAAGTGCGGAGAGGCGTTCGTCGCAGGCATCGAGGGCCGCAAGCGGCACATCTTCGTACCCGGCTGGGTCGGCCTCCTGCGCTGGCTCAAGCCCTTCCTGTCGACCCGCGTCGGCGAGGCGCCGACGCTGAAGATGGCACCGGAGATGCTCCCGAAGATGGACGCGGAGGTGGCCGCGTTGGGCCGGTCGATGAGCGCGCGTAACGAGGCGCTGGAGAAGCGCTGACTCCTCGCTGCCCAGTGGCCAGTTATCGCACGCCAGACACGGGCGGTTTCACGCTGTGATTGCAACAGCGGGTGGTTTTGACGGGTTTGAGAGTAGTTCGTCGAGGGTTTCGGCTGGGGTCTTCCAGCTCAGGGTTTGCCGGGGCCGGTTGTTGAGCTTGGCGGCGACGTAGTCCAGATAGTCTGCCGGGAAGATCGACAAGTCGGTGCCTTTAGCAAAGTATTGGCGCAGCAGTCCGTTGGTGTTCTCGTTGGTCCCGCGCTGCCATGGTGAGTGCGGATCACAGAAGTAGATATCTAATTCCGTCGCTGCGGCGATAGCGGCGTGATTGGCCATCTCTTTGCCTTGATCCCAGGTCAGTGTCTTACGCAGAATCGCCGGCAGCTGAGCCATTTTCGCGACGATGGCCTCTTGCACTGCCAGGGCACCGTGGTCGTCAGGCAGATGCAGCAGCAGCACGAACCGAGTCATGCGTTCGACCACGGTGCCGATCGCCGAACCCGATGCGGTGCTACCCATGATCAGGTCACCTTCCCAGTGGCCGGGTACGGCACGGTCTTCGACCTCCGGTGGACGCTCGCTGATGTTGACCATGTCGCGGATTTGCCCTCGGCGCTGGTTACCGCGTCGTTGAGGCTTGCGCAACGCCCGCCCAGTGCGTAGACATTTGTGCAGCTCACGGCGCCGATTTCCTTTACCCTGCACGTAGATCGACTGATAGATGGTCTCGTGGGACACCCGCATCTCCGCATCGTCGGGAAATTCGATCGGCAGCCGGTTGGCGATCTGTTGAGGACTGTGGTCGTCTAGCAGCCGATTCTGCACCTCAAGGTGCAACCGTTCATTGGTGGCCAGCTTGCGCGGTTTCGGGCGTCGAGCCCGCGCGTGAGCACGCGCCTGTGCGACGCCGGCCCGATACCTCGGCGTGGCATCCCAGCCGCCGTGCCGTTGCGCCCCGAACCGGTACCGCGAACGATATCGTCCACGGCAGAACGCGTTTCGGTCGATCTCACGCATGACCGTCGAGGCCGGGCGGCCCAGCCGCCTGCCGATCTGCCGAATGCTTTCCCCTCTGGCAATGCCGTCTTGAATTTCGTTACGTTCGTCTTCGCCCAGCCGCGACCACTTCCGCACACCGGTCTCATCAGGAAATTTGGGTCTCACCCCGCCAGCATCGGCAAACCAGCGCCAGCCGGTGCGCACCGACACACCGACTGCCTGCGCCGCCTCCACCACCGACGTGCCATCGCCGACATGACCCCAGAACTGACGACCAACACAGGCATAACGCGACGGACGCATCAACAACTCCTCAGCTAGGAGCCGTTGCAATCACCCCTTGAACCTGAGACGAGGAAGCGTGACATAACTGGCCGCTCAGCCCCTGAAGCCCGGGCCGCGGCGGCGCAGGTAACGCTCGAACTCGGCCGCCAGCGCGTCGCCGTCGATCTTGCCGAGCGCCTCGTTCATGTCGACCTCGGCGTCGCCGCGCTCCTCGAGCGACTGCACGTATTCGGCGATCTCGTCGTCCTCGGCCGTCATCTCGCTGACGGCCTGCTCCCACTCCTCGGCCTGACTGGGCAGATCCGCGAGCGGCACCTCTATATCGAGCACGTCCTCGACGCGACGCAGCAGCGCCACCGTCGCCTTGGGATTCGGCGGCTGCGACACGTAGTGCGGAACAGCGGCCCAGAACGTCACCGCCGGAATGCCCGCCTGCACACACGCGTCCTGGAACACCCCGGCGATGCCGGTCGGGCCTTCGTAGCGGGTCTCCTCCAAACCGAACGTCTTCGCCGAATCGGGGGAGTACGCCGCACCCGAGACCGGGACCGGCCGGGTGTGCGGCGTATCGGCCAGCAGAGCACCCAGGATGACGACGGTCTGCACGTTGAGCTTGTCGGCGATCGCCAGCAGTTCGGCGCAGAACGTCCGCCACCGCATGTTCGGCTCGACACCGTGCATCAGCACGATGTCGCGATCGGACCCCGGCGGGCGGCAGTGCGAGATCCGCATCGACGGCCACACCAGTTCGCGGGTGACGCCGTCGACCTGCCTGATGACCGGGCGATTCACCTGGTAGTCGTAGTAGGCCTCGTCGTCGATCTCGACGATCGGCTCGGCCTCCCAGATCGCGTCGAGGTGTTCCAACGCATCGCTGGCGGCGTCGCCAGCGTCGTTCCAGCCTTCGAAGGCGGCGACAATCACGGTGTCGTTGAGTTTGGGCAGGCCCGGGCGGTTTTCGGATGAGCCGCTTGCGCGAAGACCATCCTTGTAGCCGCTCGCATCCGACGGGGTCACTACGCCAGCGTAAGCCCTGCGCGGTAGGTGCGAGGGGCATAGCCACACGTGGCGATCCGCGAATCGGAGGCCGGAACGAAATACGTTCGGCTGCAATATCGTTAACCTGTTTAACTATAAGACGACGCGGGGGTGAGCTGGGCGTCCAGACGTCGATCAGGTGACGACGTAGACTGTCTTGGCCGAGAGGCGTTGCAACGGGACCGGGTGGTAGAACCGGTATCCGCCACGCTCGGCAGAGTCAAGGACGCCTTCCGCTTACGGAAGGAGTGCACGTGACCGTGTGGGAGCCGAACATCCGCCCCGACTGCACCGACGAACTGACGGCCGCACTGCGTCAGCGGATCGTCGTCATCGATGGCGCGATGGGCACGGCGATCCAGCGCGACCGGCCGGACGAGGCCGGTTACCGCGGCGAGCGGTTCGCGGAGTGGCCGACCGCCCTGCAGGGCAACAACGACCTGCTCACCCTGACGCAGCCGCACATCATCGAGGGCATCCATCGCGAGTACCTCGAGGCGGGCGCTGACATCGTCGAGACCAACACGTTCAACGCGAACGCGATCTCACTGTCCGACTACGGCATGGCCGAACTGGCCTACGAGCTGAACTACGCAGGCGCGGCGCTGGCCCGCACGGCCGTCGACGACTTCAGCACCCCGGACAGGCCGCGCTACGTCGCCGGTGCCATCGGGCCCACGACGCGGACCGCGTCGATCTCCCCGGACGTCAACGATCCCGGTGCCCGCAACGTGTCCTACGACCAGTTGGCCGACGCATACCTCGACGCCGCCAGGGGTCTGGTCGACGGCGGTGCGGATCTGCTCATCGTCGAGACCATCTTCGACACGCTCAACGCCAAGGCCGCGATCTTCGCCATCGAGACGTTGTTCGAGGAGCGCGGCCGACGCTGGCCGGTGATCATCTCGGGCACCATCACCGACGCCTCCGGACGCACCCTGTCCGGTCAGGTCACCGAAGCGTTCTGGAACTCGATCCGGCACGCCAAGCCACTGGCCGTCGGCCTCAACTGCGCGCTCGGCGCGCCGGAGATGCGGCCCTACATCGCCGAGATGTCGCGCATCGCTGACACTTTCGTGTCCTGCTATCCGAATGCCGGGCTGCCCAACGCTTTCGGCGAATACGACGAGTCGCCGAAGCGTCAGGCAGGCTACGTCGCCGAATTCGCCGTGGCCGGCTTCGTCAACATGGTCGGTGGCTGCTGCGGGACGACGCCCGCGCACATCGCCGAGATCGCCAAGGTCGTCGAGGGCAAACCGCCGCGCCAGGTGCCGGAGATCGAAGTGGCGACCCGGCTTTCGGGTCTGGAGCCGCTCAACATCGACGACAACTCGCTGTTCGTGAACATCGGTGAGCGGACCAACATCACCGGCTCCGCCCGGTTCCGCAACCTGATCAAGGCCGAGGACTACGACACTGCGCTGTCGGTGGCCCTGCAACAGGTCGAGGTCGGTGCACAGGTCATCGACATCAACATGGACGAGGGCATGATCGACGGCGTCGCCGCGATGGACCGGTTCACCAAGCTGATCGCGGCCGAACCCGACATCAGCAGGGTCCCGGTGATGATCGACTCCTCCAAGTGGGAGGTCATCGAGGCGGGCCTGAAGAACGTGCAGGGCAAGCCGATCGTCAACTCGATCTCCCTGAAGGAGGGCGAGGAGAAGTTCGTCCGCGAGGCCCGGCTGTGCCGCAAGTACGGCGCCGCGGTCGTCGTGATGGCCTTCGACGAACAGGGCCAGGCCGACAACCTCGAGCGCCGCAAGCAGATCTGCGGGCGCGCCTACCGGATCCTCACCGAAGAGGTCGGCTTCCCGGCCGAGGACATCATCTTCGACCCGAACTGCTTCGCGTTGGCGACCGGTATCGAGGAGCATGCGACCTACGGCATCGACTTCATCGAGGCCTGCCGCTGGATCAAGGAGAACCTGCCGGGGGTGCACATCTCCGGCGGCATCTCCAACGTGTCGTTCTCGTTCCGCGGCAACAACCCGGTCCGCGAGGCCATCCACTCGGTGTTCCTGTTCCACGCCATCAAGGCCGGTCTGGACATGGGCATCGTCAACGCAGGCGCGCTGGTGCCCTACGACTCGATCGACGCGGAGCTGCGGGACCGCATCGAGGACGTCGTGCTGAACCGTCGCGAGGACGCGGCCGAGCGGCTGCTGGAGATCGCGGAGCGATTCAACAAGTCGGAGAAGGCGGACGAGGCGGAGGCGGCCGAGTGGCGCAGCCTGCCGGTCCGCGAGCGCATCACGCACGCCTTGGTCAAGGGCATCGACGCCCACGTCGACGAGGACACCGAGGAACTGCGCGCCGAGATCGCCGCCGCGGGAGGGCGGCCCATCGAGGTGATCGAGGGTCCGCTGATGGACGGCATGAACGTCGTCGGTGACCTGTTCGGCTCCGGCAAGATGTTCCTGCCCCAGGTGGTGAAGTCGGCGCGGGTGATGAAGAAGGCCGTCGCGTACCTGCTGCCGTTCATCGAGGCGGAGAAGGAAGAGAACGGCACTTCAGGCAGCAAGGACACCAACGGCACGATCATCATGGCGACCGTCAAGGGCGACGTCCACGACATCGGCAAGAACATCGTCGGAGTTGTCCTGCAGTGCAACAACTTCGAGGTCATCGACCTCGGTGTGATGGTGCCCGCCGAGAAGATCCTGGCCGCGGCCAGGGAGCACGACGCCGACATCATCGGGCTGTCCGGGCTGATCACCCCGTCGCTGGACGAGATGGTCAACTTCGCCGTCGAGATGGAACGCGAGGGGCTGGAGATCCCGCTGCTGATCGGCGGCGCGACCACCTCGCGTGCGCACACCGCGGTGAAGGTGGCGCCGCGACGGTCGGGTCCGGTGGTCTGGGTGAAGGACGCGTCGCGCTCGGTGCCGGTCGCGGCCGCGCTGCTCGACGACAAGCAGCGTCCGGCGCTGCTCGAGGCGACCGAGAAGGATTACGCCTCGCTGCGGGAACGGCACGCGCAGAAGAACGAGCGGCCGATGCTGACGCTGGAGAAGGCGCGCGCGAACCGGACGCCGATCGACTGGGACGGCTACACGCCACCCGTGCCGGCCCAGGGGCTTGGAGTACGGGACTTCTCCGACTACGACCTCGCCGAGTTGCGCGAATTCATCGACTGGCAGCCGTTTTTCAACGCCTGGGAGATGAAGGGCCGGTTCCCCGACATCCTCAACAACCCGGCGTCGGGTGAGGCCGCGCGCAAGCTGTACGACGACGCGCAGGAGATGCTCGACACCCTAATCAAAGAGAAGTGGCTGACGGCCAACGGGGTGATCGGCTTCTTCCCTGCCAACGCCGTGGGTGACGACATCGAGGTCTACACCGACGACACCCGCACCGAGGTGCTGACCACGTTGCACAACCTGCGTCAGCAGGGTGAGCACCGCGACGGCATCCCGAACCGGTCGCTCGGCGACTTCATCGCCCCCAAGGTAACGGGTCTGGCCGACTACGTCGGCGCGTTCGCGGTCACCGCGGGACTCGGCAGCAGTGACAAGATCGCCGAGTTCAAGGCCGAGCACGACGACTACAGCGCGATCCTGCTGGAGTCGCTCGCCGACCGGTTGGCCGAGGCGTTCGCCGAACGGATGCACCAACGGGTCCGCAAGGAGTTCTGGGGCTACCAGCCCGACGAGCACCTGGACAACGACGCGCTGATCGGCGAGAAGTACGTGGGAATCCGGCCCGCGCCGGGCTATCCGGCGTGCCCGGAGCACACCGAGAAGGCCACCCTCTGGCAGCTGATGGACGTCCAGGAGCGGACCGGTATCGAGCTCACCGAGTCGATGGCGATGTGGCCGGGTGCCGCCGTCAGCGGCTGGTACTTCTCGCACCCGCAGTCGCAGTACTTCGTGGTGGGCCGGTTGGCCCAGGATCAGGTCGCCGACTATGCCAAGCGCAAAGGCTGGACGCTGAAGGAAGCCGAACGCTGGTTGGCACCGAATCTCGGCTACAACCCGGAGGACTGAATCCGCGAAACTGCTGTTGTCGCGAGGAAGTTCGAGTGAGTTGCACAACAACTACAGTCTCGCGATTTAGCCGCACGCCGACCGCCATGACAGAATTGGGGTCATGCAGGCGGTGCTGTTCGACATGGATGGCACGCTCGTCGACTCCGAAAAACTCTGGGACATCTCGCTGGGGGCGCTCTACGAACACCTCGGTGGTCGGCTGACGCCCGAGGTGCGCGAATCGATGGTCGGCGGATCCGCCGAGGACACCATGCAGACCGTGTACGCCGACCTGGGTTTGCGGATGGACCCCGCAGCGATGTCAGACTCCATCCGCTGGCTGCACGACTACACCGCGGAGTTGTTCGACGAGGGATTGCCGTGGTGCGACGGCGCGCAGGAGTTGCTGGAAGCGCTTGCCGCCGAAGGCACTCCGATGGCGCTGGTGACCAACACCCAACGTCAACTCACCGACCGGGCCTTGAACAGCATTGGGCGCCAATACTTCTCGACGACTGTGTGCGCCGACGAGGTAGCGCAGGGCAAACCGGCGCCCGATCTTTATCTGCGGGCGGCCGAACTGTTGGACCTCGCGCCGGATTTCTGTCTGGCCATTGAGGACTCGGTGACGGGCACCGCGGCGGCCGAGAGCGCAGGCTGTCCGGTGCTGGTGGTGCCCAATGACGTCGTGGTGCCCAAGGGCCCGCGGCGACGCCACGTCCGTTCGCTCGCCGGCATCGACGTCGCCGACCTGCGCCGGGTGCACGCGGAACTCACACAGTTCGGGGAACGCACCGCCTGACGTCGCCGTAAGTGGTTGAATGTGACCCACATCACGCAATGTTGCGGAGGGGTGTCACATGACTCACGGACCCGTTGGCGATTCCTCTTCCGTAGTGGAGTACGAAGAAACCGAGCACGCCGGCCGCGTCGTCCGGATCGCGTCGGTGGCCGCGCTCGGCGGTCTGCTGTTCGGCTATGACAGCGCGGTGATCAACGGCGCCGTGTCGGCGATCGAGGGCCAATTCGGGGTCGGCGGTTTCAAGCTGGGCTTCGCCGTGGCCTCGGCGCTGCTCGGGGCCGCCCTCGGCGCGGTCACCGCGGGCAGGCTCGCCGATCGGATCGGCCGACTGGCGGTGATGAAGATCGCCGCGCTGCTGTTCCTGATCAGTGCGATCGGCGCCGGGCTGTCCTTCAACTTCGTCGGGACCAACGACGACCACTACCTCGGCCTGCCCAGCGGCGTCTGGATGCTGGTGGTGTTCCGGATCGTCGGCGGCATCGGCGTGGGCGTGGCTTCCGTCATCGCGCCGATGTACATCGCGGAGACGTCGCCGCCGCGTATCCGAGGGCGACTCGGCTCGCTGCAACAGTTGGCCATCGTGACCGGCATCTTCCTGTCGCTGGCAATCGATTATGTGCTCGCGGGATTGGCCGGTGGTTCGGGTGAGGTGCTGTGGATGGGCATGGAGGCCTGGCGTTGGATGTTCATCGTGATGGCGGTGCCCGCGGTCGTCTACGGCGCGTTGGCCTTCACCATTCCCGAATCGCCCCGATACCTCGTCGCGAAGTACCGCATCCCCGAGGCCCGCAAGGTTCTTTCGGTTCTTCTCGGCGAGAAGGCCCTCGAGCTGACGATCACCCGGATTCAGGAATCGCTGAAAGCCGAAAAGCCGCCGTCCTGGAGCGATTTGAAGAAGCCGACCGGCGGCATCTACGGAATTGTCTGGGTGGGACTTGGGCTTTCGATCTTCCAGCAGTTCGTTGGCATCAACGTCATCTTCTACTACTCCAACATCCTCTGGGAGGCAGTGGGATTCGGCGAGAGCGCGGCCTTCCTCATCACGGTCATCACGTCGGTCACCAACATCGCGACCACATTGATCGCGATCGCGCTGGTCGACAAGGTCGGGCGTAAACCGCTGCTGCTGGTCGGCTCGGTCGGGATGGCGGTCACGCTGGGCACGATGGCGGTCATCTTCGGCCTGGTGGCGGAACTCGAACCCAACGAAGCAGGCGAGATGGTGCCGTCGCTGCCCGGGGCCTCAGGGCCGATCGCCCTGGTCGCCGCCAACCTCTTCGTGGTGGCCTTCGGCATGTCGTGGGGGCCGATGGTCTGGGTGTTGCTTGGTGAGATGTTCCCGAACCGCATCAGGGCGGCCGCCCTCGGCCTCGCCGCGGCGGGTCAATGGGTGGCCAACTGGTTGATCACCGTGACGTTCCCCGGACTGCGTGACCACCTGGGCATGGCTTACGGCTTCTACGCGCTGTGCGCGTTCTTGTCGTTCCTCTTCGTGTGGCAGTGGGTGCAGGAAACCAAGGGCATGCACCTGGAGGACATGCATCGCGAGGCCTACCACCACGAGACGCATCACGCGGCGCACTGACGTGTCGCTTTTTGTGGGAACGATGGCGCACCTGCTAGGGGCAGCCTGACCTCCTTGGAGTCCACACTTGCGGCAAGAGCCGACTTCCGGCCCGCCACAAGGAGACTCGACAATGACTGAACCGACGACGAACGATGCTGGCATCCCGGTCGCCAGCGATGTGCACTCGCTGACGATCGGGCCCGACGGCCCGATCGTGCTGCAAGACAGCTACCTGATCGAGCAGATGGCCAACTTCAACCGGGAGCGCATCCCGGAACGCCAACCGCACGCCAAGGGGTCCGGCGCCTTCGGCTATTTCGAGGTGACCAACGACGTCAGCGCCCACACTCGCGCCGCGGTGTTCCAGCCGGGTGTGAAAACCGAGACGCTGATTCGGTTTTCGACGGTGGCGGGGGAGCGCGGCAGCCCAGACACCTGGCGTGACCCGCGCGGTTTCGCGCTGCGGTTCTACACTTCCGAGGGCAACCTCGACATCGTCGGAAACAACACCCCGGTGTTCTTCATCAGGGATCCGCTGAAGTTCGGCCACTTCATCCGCTCGCAGAAGCGTCGTGCGGACAACAACCTGCGCGATCACGACATGCAGTGGGATTTCTTCACGTTGACCCCGGAGTCGGCGCATCAGGTGGCGTGGTTGTTCGGTGACCGCGGTATCCCCAGCACCTGGCGGCACATGAACGGCTACGGCAGCCACACCTACAGCTGGCTGAACGCCGACGGGAAGATCTCGTGGGTCAAATACCACTTCATCTCCGATCAGGGGGTGCAGAACCTGACGCAGGGCGATGCCGACCGGCTGGTCAGCGTCGACGGCGACTACCACGCGCGTGACCTGCACCAGGCGATCAAGAACGGCGACTACCCGAGTTGGACGCTGAAGGTGCAGATCATGCCCTTCGACGACGCCAAGACGTACCGAATCAACCCGTTCGACCTGACCAAGGTGTGGCCGCACGCCGACTACCCGCTGATCGAGGTGGGCAGGTTGGTGTTGAACCGCAACTTCACCGACCACCACACCGAGATCGAGCAGGCCGCGTTCTCGCCGAGCAACCAGGTGCCCGGCACCGGCTTGTCCCCGGACAAGATGCTGCTGGGCCGCACCTTCGCCTACAACGATGCGCACCGGGCCCGGTTGGGCGTCAACTACAAGCAGATCCCGGTCAACGCGCCGAAGGCGCCGGTGCACTCGTACTCCAAGGACGGCGCCATGCGCATCCACAACGTCGCCGACCCTGTGTACGCGCCCAACTCCTACGGCGGTCCGCAGGCGGACCCGGCCAGGGCCGCGGAGGTGGTGTGGTCGGTCGACGGTGAGATGGTGCGCGCCGCCAACACGCCACGGGCCGCCGACGACGACTGGGGGCAGGCAGGCGTGCTGGTGCGCGACGTGATGGACGACGCGGAACGCCGCCGGTTGGTGAGCAATGTCGCCGGGCACCTGCGTAACGGCGTGTCCGAACAGGTGCTGCAGCGGGCCTTCGACTACTGGCGCAGCATCGACAAGAGCGTCGGCGACAGCATCGAGGAGGCGGTCCGAGGCAAACCCGCGTGACCGCGGCAGCGCGGGCGTGAAACAATCGCGTCCCGTGAAAACGTTCGATGCCCTGTTCGCGGAGTTGACGGAGCGCGCGCGCACCAGGCCGGCGGGCAGCGGCACGGTGGCCGCCCTCGACGGCGGGGTGCACGGGATCGGCAAGAAGATTCTCGAGGAAGCCGGCGAGGTGTGGCTGGCGGCCGAACACGAGAGCGACGACGCCCTCGCCGACGAGGTCAGCCAGCTGCTGTACTGGACGCAGGTGCTGATGATCTCGCGTGGACTCACGCTCGACGACGTGTACGCCAAGCTGTGATGAACGGAACTCTGCGGGTCGCCGTACCCAACAAGGGCACATTGTCCGAACCGGCCGCTGAGATCTTGTCGGAGGCGGGTTACCGGCGCCGCACCGACGCCAAGGATCTGACCGTCATCGACCCGGTCAACAACGTCGAGTTCTTTTTCCTGCGCCCCAAAGACATTGCGATCTATGTTGGATCGGGGCAGCTCGACCTGGGCATCACCGGTCGCGATCTCGCGCAGGAGTCCGACGCGCCGATCCGGGAACGTCTCGCGCTCGGCTTCGGCTCGTCGACGTTCCGCTACGCGGCGCCTGCGGGCAGGCAGTGGCGCGTCGAAGACCTTGCAGGCAAGCGGATCGCCACCGCGTTTCCCAACCTGGTGCGAAAAGACCTGGCCCGCAGGGGGATTGACGCCACGGTCATCCGACTCGACGGTGCCGTCGAGATTTCGGTGCAACTCGGCGTCGCCGACGCCATCGCCGACGTGGTCGGATCCGGCCGCACGCTGTCGTTGCATGACCTGGTCGCGTTCGGCGATGCGCTGTGCGACTCCGAGGCGGTCCTCATCGAACGCGAGGACGCCGGCGAGCACAACGCCGCTGCCCGCGATCAACTCGCGGGCCGGGTACAGGGTGTGGTGTTCGGGCAGCAGTATCTGATGCTGGACTACGACTGTCCGCGCAGCGTCCTCGACGACGCGACTGCCGTCACACCGGGTCTCGAATCCCCGACGATCGCACCGCTCGCCGATCCGGCGTGGGTTGCGGTGCGGGCCTTGGTGCCTCGTCGTGACGTCAACGCGATCATGGACGAGCTTGCCGCGATCGGTGCCAAGGCGATCCTGGCGTCTGACATCCGGTTCTGCCGGTTCTGATTGACAGGCTCCATTCCGTTCTGCGTGTTAGCGTCCGGTAGTCCGTTTCGCGGCTCCGGAGGTTGCCATGACGCAGGTGATCGTTCTCGTGCTCGCTGTGCTGATCGGCGTGATCGCGGGTCTGCGCGCGCTCACGGCACCGGCCGTGGTGGCATGGGGGGC